>CAZRUV010000013.1:0-3249 GCA_964603315.1 uncultured Rhodobacterales bacterium | reverse complement strand
TTCGGCACCTTGGGCTACGCCACACCCGCCGCCATCGGCGGTGCTGTCGCGCGCAGGGGCAAACCGACGATGGCCATCATCGGAGACTACGGGTTTCACTACACGATGCAGGAACTTGGCGTCGCGGTGGAGCTCGGGTTGCCCTTGCCGATCTTCCTCTGGGACAACGGCAAGCTCAAGGAAATCGAGGAAAGCATGGTCCGCGCGCAGATCGCGCCCAACGCCGTCGTCGCGCGCAACCCGGATTTCAGCAAGCTGGCTCTGGCCTTTGGCGCTTATGCTGCTGCGCCACAGTCCATCAGCGAGATGCAAGATGCCGTCCGCGCAGCCTTTGATGCGGACGGCCCGACGCTGATCCATGTCACGCCGGGCCTGTCTTCTGCTTGTTGAACATTTCCCGGGGTCTGGCGCAGCGCTCCAGACCGGCGGGACATCACATCTTGGGACCTTGGGCCTTGTAGACGCCGCCCCATGTCTTGGTCGCGATGTAGGTCGGGCAGCCCGGCTTGGCGGTGTTGATGATCAGGAACCAAACGGTTTCGCCGGGGCGACCGGCGCGGCTGTATTCGCAGCCTGCGGGATTTGTCCACCACTGGCCCTGGAAATTGACGGGCGGTTTGGCCACGCTGGCGGCGGCGGCCACAGGCGCCAATAGGGCAGCGCCAATGGCTGCGGCTTTGAACAGGGATTTCAACATGCGTCACTCCGATCACTGACTATGGTTCAGCGCCCCCACGCTTCGCGCATATCAGTGACCGGCAGCCGTTAAAGTGGCCTTAACGACCAGCCGCCATTTGCCTTGCGTTTTAACGGTTTCAGTCCCAGCAGCTGACCAATACGGTCATGCCCGTGGCCGCCGCGGTCAGGTCGATCGGGTCGATCACCGCGCCGCTGTCCGTATTTGCCGCCGCCATTCCGGCCTGCGCCAGCACGTCCTGCAGCGCCTCGCGATCCAGCGCAAAGCTGACGCCGTCGGGCAACGCGCGCCCGGTGTTCGGCGCGGGCAGCAACATGCCCAGCACCCCGCCACCCGCATCCAGCACCGGGCCGCCCGCGTCGCCGGGCAGCGTATTGAGCGCCAGCCGCGTCAGGTCCGGCTCGCCCTGCAAACCGCGCAGATCGCTGAGCGTGCCAAAGGTCATGGACGGCGCGCCCAGCACCCCTTCGAAACTGTACCCGGAGGCGGCGACTTCGGATGTCAGCCGTGGTGTCGCAGCGCTGAACCGCGCAATCGCCAGCGGGGAGAGCCCCGTTTCAGGGCGCAGCACCGCCACACCGCGCGCGACGTCTTCGGCCAGCACGGATGCTTCGGTTTCGCTGTCGATTGTCACGCGCGCGCAGCTTTGCACCGCTTCCGCCGTCGTCAAAACCGTGCCCTGCCGGTCGACGAAAAAGCCTGACCGCGACAGACGGGGTTTGCGCACGGCAAGACCCGCCACGAGGTCGATCGATTGCTCTTCGGCACCGGCTTCGGGCGAAATCGTGCCTTCAAAGCGGACAAGGCTCTTTTCCATCTCTGCCAGCAGCCGCGTACGCCGCGCTTCGTCGCCTGCGGGCCAGACCAGCGTAAAGCCCTTGATTTCGCCGCCTTCCAGCCGCACGCGTGTTTCGGAGACGCGGGTCGCATCCTCACCCTTCAACGTGAACGACCGGTTCCCGCGTTCACGCGGCCCGTCGAGCGGGACAATGTCCAGCGTCTGCATGATGTCATAGAGGCCAAACATCGTGGTTTGATCGCCGGACTGGCTGATCAGCAGAACGGTTGCATCGATGTCCCCGGAAGCGCTGTAGTGGGCAAAGGGGTATTCATATTTCTCGAACGCCACCACGGCAGTCGGCAGGGCGATCTCGATGCCTGCGGTCTCGTCGCGGACGACTTGCAGGCCCAGATCATCCAGCACCGCATTGTAATCCTTGATCAGAGCCGCGCGTTGCGCGGTTGTCAGGATGCCCGTGATCTCAAAGCCCTTTTGCTCTTGCCAGGCGGCCATGGCGTTGCGTGTGCCCCGGCCAAACGCGCCGTCAATCGCGCCCGAATAGGTGCCTGCCCATTGCAGGGCCACCTGCAACGCCTCGCGTTCGGCCCGGCTGAGCGCACGCTCGCTGCGCTGCGCTTGCGCGGGCGTCTCATCGGCGGGTGGCGGGGCCTCGGCCACGGGCTGCGGGTCGGCTGGTGCGGGGCTGTCCGGTGCCACACTTTCCGGCGCTGTCACCACGCCCCGGTCCAGAACATTTGCGCCAATGGGCCAGAACTGCTGTCGAAATGCCGACGGCAGAGCGAGGAAACTGTCGCTCGGGATCACGCCTTCGGCGCGATAGACGCGCAGCACCTGTTCGGCGTCCGCGCGTGCATAGGGACCAAGGGCGATGCCATACCAGCCACCACCAAGGGCAAATCCGTTTACATCCGGGAGGTTTACGGCAAAGGCGCGGGCCCGTTCCGTAGCCTCCGCAAGGTTTGGCTGCGCCTCGATCTGCACCCAGACCGCGTCATCCTGCGCCCAGACGGGCCACGCCAAACCACACAACACAACCCACAGAACAACCACCCGTTTCCACATCACCTGTACATCCCCTTGACCGGCCGCGCCTGTGACCGGCGCGCAAGCTCTGATTTCTGGCCGCAAGATACACTGGATTATGTTGGCTTGGGAATGGGTGAAAACCCGAACGTCCCATTGCCTCGCGTGCAATTGACCATCCCGGGACGTGCCCGTAGGAAAGGCGCGCAATCCCCAAGCGCGCAAAGGCCCGTTTCATGTCCCAGACGCCCCAAGCCCCCCGGTCGTTTCAGGAAATCATCCTGAGGCTGCAAACCTATTGGGCCACCAAGGGCTGCGCCGTGCTGCAACCCTACGACATGGAGGTGGGCGCAGGCACGTTCCATCCCGCAACCACCCTGCGCAGCCTCGGCACGCAGCCCTGGGCGGCGGCCTATGTGCAGCCCTCGCGACGCCCCACCGACGGGCGCTATGGCGAAAACCCGAACCGGCTCCAGCACTATTACCAGTATCAGGTGCTCATCAAACCCTCGCCACCCGACCTGCAGGACCTCTATCTGGGCTCTCTCGAGGCCATCGGCGTCGACATGGCCCTGCACGACATCCGCTTTGTCGAGGATGACTGGGAAAGCCCGACACTCGGCGCATGGGGGCTGGGCTGGGAGGTCTGGTGTGACGGCATGGAAGTCACCCAGTTCACCTATTTCCAGCAGGTCGGCGGCCACTACTGCCACCCGGTCTCGGGCGA
>CAZRUV010000012.1:0-47379 GCA_964603315.1 uncultured Rhodobacterales bacterium | reverse complement strand
GCATGTTCATCACCGCCCAGGATGACGAGAAGTTCGGGCAGTTGCCCGCGGCATGCCACGTGGAACCTGCTGTCAGTTCGTTCTTTTCCAGCAGCACGCAGTCTTTCCAGCCTGCTTTCGCAAGGTGGTACAGGGTCGATGTGCCGACCGCGCCGCCGCCGATGATGACCACGCGGGCCGTTGTTGGAAAGTCACTCATGTCAGGTCTCCCTTTGCGGCACGTTATCCGCGATGTCGTAGTAGTCGCCCTTGAAGGCGGTAAAGATATGCCGGTCGAGCCGCAGGCCGGTGGCCCCGTCTACCGCGCCGAGCGAAAAGCTGATCTTGGGCTCGCTGTCCATTTTCCAGAACAGAAAGCAGCCGCATTCGGGGCAGAACCCGCGCCGCGCGAAATCGCTGCTGGCGAACCATTTGACGTTGCCCCTGATCGTCACGTCCTCGTCCGATGCGAGACCCGAGGCCCAGTGATGCCCGGACTGCTTGCGGCACTGCCCGCAGTGGCAGGCAGAGCTGCGTTGGGTGCTGGTGACGGTGAACGACACGGCGCGGCAGTTGCAGGATCCTGTCAGCATGTCAGGCCCTTTGCGGTGTCTGGCTGACGCCAAGGGCCAGCCCGTAGATCACAAAGCAGGCGGCGAGCCCGCGTTGCAGCCACGTGTTGAACACGGCGCCAAGTGCCGCGCGTCCCAGTCCCGCCCCCAGAGCGGTGAAGCCCGAATAGCTGAGTGCGGTCAGTGTCAGCGCCGTGGGCATGATGACCCACATCTGGTCCCAGACCGGCACATCCGGTTGCACGAATTGCGAAAATGCGGCGAGGTAGCCCGCGACGCTTTTGGGGTTGATCGTGGCGATGGCGAGCGCGCGCAGATAGACTGATCTGCCGGATTGGAGCCTTGGTTCGGCAATGCGCCCGGCGCGCATCCAGACCCGAACGCCCATCCAGATCAGGAAACCAGCCCCCACCACCTTGGCCACGTCAAAGGCGGCGGGGGAGGCGGCGATCAGCGCCGTGACGCCGAACGCGGACAGGATCAGAAACGCCGTGGCTTGTGTCAGGATGGCGAGGATGCCCGGCACCGACCGGCGAAAGCCGAGGTTCATGCCGTTGGTGATGCAATTGACGGCATTTGGTCCGGGCGTTGTCACAAAGACCGCCCAAAACACCGCAAAGATGATCCACCCCTCGACGCTCATCAGTAGATCGGCGGGGCGATGACCCAGATCGCGACGGCGGGTCTGGGGTGCGGGTTCATCCAGCGGAAGGGTTCGCCGCGAATGCGGAAACTGTCGCCCGGGCCAACCGAATAGAGACGCCCGCTGATTTCAAGGTCAAGCGCGCCGGACAGGACATAGCCGACCTCCTGCGTGGGGCGGCTGACCGTTTCGGTGATTTCGCTGAAGGGTTCAAACGTGGAATGCACAACCTCGAAATCGTCCGTGAGATCGGGTGAGAGCAGTTCTTCGACCAACCCGGCCGCGCGCGACCCGATGGGGCGACGGGCGTGCTGACGGACGATGAACCCTTCTTCCTCGACCGGCGCGGCACCATGGCGAAACAGGGTCGAAACCGCGATGTCCAGCGTCGCGGCCATGTGGCGCAGATCTGTGATCGACGGGTCGGACATGTCGCGCTCGACCTGGCTGACCCACCCGACCGAACGGCCCAACGCGTCCGCCATGTCCTGCAGTGTCAACCCGCGTGCCTTGCGCAGGGCGCGCAGATCAGCGCCAAGCGAATGAGCAGTGGAGAGTTGGGTCTGCAACATGAGTCGTGAAAAATCCTTGCCTGTTTTCACGACACCGCAGCGGCGATGAAAAAGCAAGAGATTTTTTCACGAAACGGCGTTCAGAAGTGCGTCATCTTTCGAAAACGCTGGCGAGAATGGCTGTCAGCTCTGTCGCATCTTCCTGTGTGAATGCGTCGGGTTGGTCGCTGTCGATGTCGAAGACGGCGATCAGTTTGCCGGATGCATCCCAAACGGGCAGCACCAGTTCCGACCGCGTTGAGCTGGCGCAGGCGATGTGACCGGGAAAGGCGTCCACATCTGCGACCCGTTGCACCGCGCCGGTGCGCGCCGCTGCACCGCACACACCGCGCGAAAACGGGATCTGCAGGCAGCCATGCCCCCCCTGATAGGGTCCGATCTTGAGCATCTCTGGGGCTGTCACGCGGTAAAACCCGGTCCAGTCGAACCGGGGGTCGGAATGGTGCACCTCGCAGGCGACCGTGGCCATCAGGGCGACGGTGTCATCCTCACCCTCGGTCAGGCTGTCGATGGTCTTGGCGAGCGTTACGTAGTCCGGCATGGCTCACTCTCCGTAAGGCACCCAGACGGTTTTGACCTCGGTCGCGGCATCCAGGAACGGACGCCCTTCGCCGGTCGGGCCGACCCAGCTGCGGGCCATGCCATTGTTGACCCAAGTGCGCTTGAGGTTCATCGCGGCACCCGCCTCGATCACTGCAGACAGGTCCGTGCCGGAGAACGACCAGACCGCATCGACATTCATGTGCCGGGCCATATGCGGGGCGAGTTCCGCGTGGTTGCCGGTCAGGATGTTGACGACACCGCCGGGGACGTCCGATGTCTCGAGCACCTGATAGAAGTCCGTTGCGGCCAGCGGGAATGGCTCGGACGCCACCAGCACCGCGCGGTTGCCCATCGCAATGGCCGGGGCCATCAGCGAAACCAGACCCAGCAGGGACGCGTCATCCGGGCAAAACGCACCGATGATGCCAACCGGTTCGTTCATGGCGAGTGCCACGCCGCGCATGGGCACGCCCTTGGCCGCGCCATCGTATTTGTCGGCCCACGCCGCATAGGTGAACAGACGCTGGATGGCGGCGGCAACTTCCTTGCCGCCCGCATTACCGCCTTGCAGCGCGTCGATCCGGGCGGCGAATTCCTCGGCGCGGGCCGACAGGTTTTCCGCGATGTAGTAGAGGATCTGCGCGCGCAGATGCCCGGTGGTCTTGCCCCAGCCTGCGGCGCCTTGTGCCGCCTCGACCGCGTTGCGGATATCCTTGCGATTGGCAAGGCTCGACTGACCCAGAAGGGCACCGTTCTTGCCGTAGACATTGCGGGAATACCCGCCATCGGGGCGCGCCTGTTTGCCGCCGATATAGAGTTTGGCCGTGCGGTCAAGCGGACCCGATGGGCCTGCGTCGCCGGTATAGGCCGGGATGGGTTTGGCCGCCTTCTCGGTGCCCGTTGGCCGGGTATACGCGCGCAACCCTTCCCATCCGCCCTCGCGGCCAAATCCGCTTTCCCGCACACCGCCAAAGCCTGCGGCCGCGTCAAAAAGGTTGGTGGCGTTCACCCACACCACGCCAGCGGCGAGTTTCGGCGCGATGTCCAGCGCGAGGTTCACATTCTCGGTCCAAAGGGTTGCGGCGAGGCCGTACCGGGTGTTGTTGGCCAGTTCCACGGCCTCGGCGGGCGTGCGGAAGGTCGTGGAGACGAGGACAGGACCAAAGATCTCTTCCTGCATCAGCGCGTCGGCGGTGTTCAGGCCGGTGATCAGCGTCGGTGGATAATAGCAACCGGTGGCGGGCAGGGTGGTCTGCGCCTGATAGGTCTCGCCTGCCGTGTTCTCCGCGACCATTCTGGTGATCGTGTCAAGTTGCACGGGGTCCACGACGGCCCCGACATCGATACTCTTGTCGAGCGGATCGCCGATGCGCAGCTTGTCCATCCGCGCGCGCAGCTTGGCATAAAATGCATCGGCCACGGGTTCGTGGATCAGAAGACGCGAGCCCGCGCAGCACACCTGACCCTGATTGAACCAGATGGCGTCCACCAACCCTTCGACCGCGCTGTCCAGATCGGCGTCGTCAAAAACGATGTAGGGCGACTTGCCCCCCAGCTCGAGCGTCAGCGCCTTGCCGGTTCCGGCCGTTGCCGCGCGGATGCGCCGCCCAACGGAGGTCGAACCGGTAAAGGCGATCTTGTCCACGTCCGCGTTCACGATCATCTCGCCCACGGCGCCGTCACCGGTAACGATGTTCACGACGCCCTTGGGCACGCCCGCCTGTTGGCAAACTTCCGCAAAGAGCAGGGCGGTGAGCGACGTGTATTCCGCAGGCTTCAGCACCACGGTGTTGCCCATGGCGAGCGCAGGCGCGATTTTCCATGCCAGCATCAGCAGGGGGAAGTTCCACGGAATGATCTGCCCGCAGACGCCCAACGCCTCGCGGTCGGGCAGTTCGGCCTCCATCAGCTGTGCCATGCCTGCATGGTAGTAGAAATGGCGCTGCGCGAGCGGGATGTCGATGTCGCGGCTTTCGCGGATGGGCTTGCCGTTGTCGAGCGTTTCGAGCACCGCAAAGAGGCGGCTGTGTTTCTGCAGGAGCCGGGCAATCGCATAGAGGACACGGGCACGGGCGTGGCCGCCCACCTTGGCCCATTTGGGCTGCGCGGCACGTGCCGCCTTGACGGCGGCATCCACATCCGCCTGGCTGGCCTGGCTGAGTGTTGCGAGCACTTCTCCCGTTGCAGGGTTCTTGCTGTCGAACCCGTCGCCGGGTTCGGTAAAGCTGCCATTGATGAAATGGCCAAATCGCGCGCCCTGATCCACGATCCATGCGAGCGCGTCGCCTGCCGCTTCGGGGGCGGGGCCGTAGTCCATCGTCTCGAAAATGTCTTTGACGGTCATTCTGTGTCCCCATTCGCGGCTTGGGCGAGGCTGCACGTTTCAAAGGCTTGCGCGCCCGTGCGGCTGACCAGCGAAAAGATGCAGCGGACCATAGTTCCGTCGTCAGCTTGCCAGAAAGTGATCAGGAGACCTGTCTCGGGTCCGGCGGCCATCGACGTCGTGCCCGCGAGCGTCCAGCCCTGCACAGCCAGATAGGCGCTGTTGATGTCGTTCAACACGCTCCATTGGCTTTCGGTGCGCGCCTCTTGCGCCAGGGCAGGCGTGATCAAGGTGAAAAGGGCGAGCACGGGCCCAAGGAGGTGTCGCATGGCGTTATCCAATCGCGTGTCGGTAGCCAGCGGAATACGCGCCGGTCAGGTGGTGTTCGAGCTGACGTTCGATATCGCCCAGCAACGATGAGGCGCCAAAGCGGAAGAGGTCCGGTTGCAGCCAGCGGTCGCCCAGTTCCTCTTTCATCAGCGACAGGTACACCAGCGCGTCCTTGGCCTTGGAAATGCCGCCCGCAGGCTTGTAGCCAACGCGGTAGCCTGTCCGTTCGAAGTAGTCGCGGATCGCGCGGATCATGACGAGGCTGACCGGAAGCGTGGCGTTTACGCTTTCCTTGCCGGTGGAGGTCTTGATGAAATCCGCGCCCGCCATCATGCACACCAGCGAGGCGCGGGCCACGTTGCGCAATGTGCCCAACTCGCCCGTGGCCAGGATCGCCTTGACATGGGCGTCGCCACAGGCTTCGCGCATCGCTTTCATCTCGTCATAGAGCGCCTGCCAATCGCCCGACAGCACGTGGCGGCGCGAGATGACGATGTCGATTTCCTTTGCCCCGACAGCGACGCTTTCGCGGATTTCCTGCAGTCGCAGGTGGAAGGGCGACAGGCCAGCCGGAAAGCCGGTGGAGACCGCCGCGACGGGGATGCCAGAGCCCTGCAGGGCCGTCACGGCGGCCGGGATCATCTCGTGATAGACACAGACCGCGCCGGTGGTCAGGTCCGGCACGCCCAACGCATCCAGCATACGTGCGTCCACGGGTTGGCGGGCCTTGGCGCACAGCCGCGCGACGCGCCGCTCGGTGTCGTCGCCGGACAGGGTCGTCAGGTCGATGCAGGCAATGGCACGCAGGAGCCACGCGGCCTGATGATCCTTCTTGATCGAGCGGCGACCGGGCAGGGTCGCACAGCGCCGCTCGATTGCGGATGTGTTGGCCTGCACGCGCGCGACCCAGTCGAGGTCGAGCGGCATGCCGGGATTGCGCGGCTCGGTCACCTGGGGAAGCTGAGCGGTTTGAGTTGTCGTCGCCGTGTCCAGCGCGGTTGGGTCTGTCATGGGACACCCTTTGAGGCAGTGCGGGCAGGTCATCGTGGTCGCATGACCGTGCCCCTTTGGCAAGGGTCAAGGGCGCATGCCGTCTGCACAAACGCTGCACATTTCACGCCGGGTGCTCTGCACAAGGATGCGCCAGAACGGGAGGCAGAACGTCAGCAATACTAAGAGGGGCAGGACGATGAGCGAATATTCAACACGCGGGGTGCCGCTGGCCATGCAGCGCGATAGCTGGTGGCTGGACGGGGATCTGGCCAAGGTTCGCCAGACCTGGCGTGCCACGGGCGGGGACAGCCTGCGGCTGGGCCTTCTGGTCGCGCTGATCGCGCTTGGCGACGTGCTGGTGTGGCAGGCCGCGCCGGGGCTGAGCCTCGCAGTCTTTGCCTTTGCGGTATTCGTGGCGGGCCTGGCGCTTGCCTGGCCACGTCTTGCGCCGCGCGTCCGTTTGGGCGTCGCATCGGGCATCGTGCTGTGCCTGCTGCCGCTGGTCGAGCTGGTGCAACCGCTGTCCGTGCTGATCGCGCTGAGCGGTTTGTCCGTCGCGGCCGCCGTAACGGCGGGCGTGCGCAGCGCGGATGTCCTGCGCGCGGCGCTGCGCTTGTGGTGGGTGGCACCAGAGCAGAGTGCGCGCGACACGGCCCACGCCGCGCGGGGGGTCGGCGGGATCCGCATGGCGCAATGGGATTTGCGGGCGCTGGTCATGGGGTGGGCATTGCCGGCCGCCGCCACGTTGGTGTTCGCCGCATTGCTCGCGGGGGCGAACCCGGTCCTCGACAGAGTGTTGTCGGATTTTGCCCAATGGGAACCACCGCAGCCGAACATGTGGCGGCTGTGGTTCTGGGTGTTTCTTGCAGCCACCGTCTGGCCCGTGCTGGTCACGTACCGGATGCGCGAACGGTTGCAGTACCGCAAGCCGCAGCGTGCAACTGTCCGCCGTCCCGGGTTGATCAATGCTGTTTCTGTCGCGCGCTCGCTGGTCGCGTTCAATGCGCTCTTTGCCGTGCAGACGGGGATGGACGTGCTGTACCTCTATGGCGACGTCGCCTTGCCCGACGGGATCAGCCCGGCGGCCTACGCCCATCGCGGCGCTTATCCGCTGCTGGCAACGGCACTGCTGGCCGGTGTGTTCGCAGTTGTGGCGCGTCCGCATCTGAACGGGCGCCCCGTGTTGCGCGCGCTCATGATGCTCTGGCTGGCGCAGACGCTTGCGCTGGTCTTTGCCTCGGTCTGGCGGCTGGATCTGTACGTCGAGGCCTTTGGCCTCACGCCGCTGCGCGTTGCCGCCTATATCTGGATGGCTGTGGTGGCAGTCGGGCTCGGCATCACTGCGCAACAGGTCTGGCAGGATCGCCCCGCCGCGTGGATGATGTTGCGCAGCGGGCTTCTTGGCTTGGCGGTGCTCTACGTGAGCGCCTTTGTGAACTTTGACGGGTTCGTGGCGCGCTACAACCTGACCCATGATGTGCCCGAGGACCGCGAGATGCTGTGCAAGCTGAGCGAGGGTGCGATGCCAGCGATCGAGCTGCATTCGGGGGAAGCGACAGCATCGTTTTGCCTGCGCGAGTTCTATGCGCCCGAGCTGTTTCACCCGACAGACTGGCGCGAATGGGGCTTTCGCAACTGGCGGGTGCGCCGTAGCCTTGCCGCGATGACCGTAAAGCACACCGCATATCCATGAGCACACGTGATCTACTGGTGGTGGACGATGATCCACAGATACGCGCGGTGCTGCGCATCGCCTTTGATCAGGCGGGCTATGCGGTGACCGAAGCAGGCGACGGCGCCGAGGGGCTGGCCAAGGCCAGATCCGGGCGGTTCGACCTGATCGTGCTCGACATCGGTCTGCCGGAAATGGATGGATTGGCCGTGTGCCGCGCGCTGCGCACGACCCATGACACGCCCATTCTCTTCCTGACGGCGCGCGAAGACGAAATTGACCGTGTACTGGGCTTTGAACTGGGCGGCGACGACTACGTGACCAAGCCGTTCTCTCCGCGCGAACTGGTGGCACGTGTCGGCGCGATCCTCAAACGGGGCGCGCGGCAGGGGGCAAGCGTTCTGTCACGCGGCGTACTGCAGGTCGATCCGGCACGACATCTGTGCACCGTGGATGGCGCAGCGGTGACCCTGACCGCGCGCGAGATGGAAATCCTAGCGCACCTGATCCAGCACCCCGACCGGGTCTCTGCCCGCCCGGCGCTGACGGATGCGCTCTATGGCGCGGGCACGGCGGTGAGCGACCGGACCCTCGACAGCCACCTGCGCAACCTGCGGGCCAAGCTCGCGGACGCCGGTTGTGCTGACGCGATCGAGACGGTCCACGGCATTGGCATCCGGATGGGCCCGTGCCGCGGGTAAGGCGCAAATGGCGACCGCCCCTGGCGCTCGTCATTGGCGGTACGCTGGTGGCCGTCTTCCTTCTGCCGCTGCTGGGGCTTGTCTACTTGCGGCTCTGGGGCAATGTGCTGGGCTGGGGTGAGGCTGCGTGGCTGATCTTCTGGCTGGCCTTTGTCGTGACATCCATTCTGGCCGTGCTGCTGTGGCGCCTCGTGCTCAAGCCGGTCTATGCGCTGACAGCTTATGCGCAGGCGAAAAAGCGGGGCGAGCCGGCACAGGCACCGGATCACTACGGAACGCCGGAACTCGGTACGCTTGCCACAAGCGTCATGGCGATGGGCGACAGCCTCAACAGCCGGGCGGAGGGGCTGCGCGCCTATGCCAACCACGTCACACACGAACTGAAATCACCGCTGACGGCAATCCGGGGGGCGGCCGAGTTGTTACAGGACGATCCTTCGTCGAAGGATCGTGCGGCGCTCAGTGGAACGATCTCCGATGCCGCCGCACGGATGCAGGCGCTGCTGGACGATCTGTCCCGCCACGCCCGCGCGTCGGAAAGTGCAGGCCAGGGGACCGCACGAGTGTCCGAAGCGATGGAAAATTTCGCGGCACCGATTCGTGTGACAATCGCCGAAGACGCGGAACTGCCCATGGCTGCGGAAGACATTCGGACCGTGCTGACCCAACTGGTCCACAATGCAGCCGAGCATGGCGCCACCGAAGTCACATTACTGGCGACGCAGCACAGGCTTGCCGTCACCGACAACGGGCCCGGCATCAGTGCGGGCAATCGCGACCGGGTCTTCGACCCGTTCTTCACGACCCGGCGCGAAGCGGGGGGCACGGGCATGGGGCTGAGCATCGTGCGCAGTCTGGTCGAGGCGCGCGGCGGTCGCATCCGTCTGGACGAAAACGAAACAGGCGCCACTTTTGTCATCGCACTTGACGAATAGATGCATGCGCGCGCCGTCGTGATTGAGAATCATTCTCAATCTCATTGACTTTGTAAGAATGATTCTCATATTCACTCCAAGAACCGTCGCATCCATTCTCAGGAAAGGCAGGGGTGACCCAGGAATACGCACTGTCTCGTCGCGCTGTACTTGCAGGCATGACGGCCCTCGCGGCAACGCCGGTGTGGGCGCAGGGGAAACTTGATATTGTCGCAACCACGAGCATGATTGCCGATCTCGCCCGCCATATTGGCGGCGACCGTGTTGCAGTGAAAAGCCTGATGGGCGTGGGCATCGACCCGCATGCCTACCGTCAGACCCGCAGCGATATCGTTGCCATGACTCGCGCGGATGCCGTGCTGTGGCACGGGCTTTACCTCGAAGCGCAAATGGAAGACGTGCTGCTCAAGCTGGGCCGCAAGCAATCCGTCGTTGCCGTCACCGATGAGGTGGAAAGGGACCTGCTGCTGAGCCACGTAGATTACGAAGGCCGGTACGATCCCCACATCTGGATGGATCCGGACCTCTGGGTGGAATGCGTACCGGCGGTTGTCGAAGCGCTCTCGGACCTCGCCCCCGACGCGCGCGGGATGTTCGAGGCGAATGCCGATGCGTTTGTTGCAGAAGCTGGTGCGCTGGCCGCCTATGCGGGCGATGTGTTGAAGCAGATCCCGCCAGAAAAACGCGTTCTGCTGACGGCACATGACGCCTTTGGCTATTTCGGGATGGCATATGATTTCGAGGTCCTGGGCATTCAGGGCATTTCAACCGAAAGCGAAGCCGGGCTGAACCGGATCGGCGCCCTGGTCGACCTGCTGGTCGAACGCCGTCTGCCTGCCGTCTTTGTCGAAACCTCGGTGTCGGATCGCAACATACGCGCGCTGGTCGAAGGTGCCGCCGCGCAAGGCCACACGGTTCAGATCGGGGGATCGCTCTTCAGCGACGCGATGGGGCCGGATGGCACTTATGAGGGGACCTGGTTCGGCATGATTGATCACAACGTGACAACCATCGCGCGCGCACTGGGCGCGGATGCCCCGGCCGCTGGACGGCTCGGCAAGCTGGTGGGTGCGGCATGAGCATTGCACTCGTCTCTGATGAGGCCGCCGTAGCCGACCGCGCCGCGCGGGCGGCCAGCCCGTTGTGCATACGCGGACTCACCGTGTCTTACGGCGAGACGCCCGCACTTTTTTCGGCCAATGTGACTGTTTCGGCGGGGTCCATGACCGCCATCGTGGGGCCAAACGGTGCGGGCAAGTCCACACTGCTCAAGGCGGCACTTGGCGTTGTCAAACCGCTTGCCGGGTCGGTTGCCGTGTTCGGGCAACCGCTGGCGCGCATGCGTGATGCGATCGCCTACGTCCCGCAGCGGGCCAGCGTGGATTGGGATTTCCCCACGCGCGTGATTGATGTCGTCCTGATGGGGCTTTATCGCGATCTTGGCCTGTTGGGGCGGGTGCGTGCCCGCCACCGCGCGCGCGCCATGGCCTGTCTGGACCGTGTCGGGATGACCGACTTTGCCACGCGTCAGATCGGCCAATTGTCAGGCGGTCAGCAGCAGCGTGTTTTCCTCGCGCGGGCGCTGGCACAAGAGGCGGACATCTACCTGTTGGACGAACCCTTTGCCGGCGTCGATGCCGCGACCGAAAAGGCGATCATCGCCGTGCTCAAGGACTTGCGGGACGCAGGCAAGACCGTGTTGGCCGTGCACCATGACCTGACCACCGTTCCCACATATTTCGACGAGGTTGTCCTGCTGGACCGCGAGATCATCGCGGCAGGCCCGGTGAGCACGACCTTTACCGAAGAAAACCTGCACAGAACCTATGGCGGCCGGCTGGAAACGGCACGGATGCAGGCGCAGGGCGCTGCGGGGTAAGGGCCATGCTGGCCGACGCATTGCTGTTTCAACTGGGCTACAACGCCACGCTCGTCACACTGGGCGCGATGCTTTTGGGCATGGCAGCCGGTGTCGCGGGTACGTTCCTTTTCCTGCGCAAGCGCGCGCTTGTCAGCGATGCCATTTCCCACGCGACGCTCCCGGGTGTCGGAATTGCCTTTATTCTGATGGTTGCTGCGGGGGGCGACGGACGGTCGCTCTTCGGGTTGCTGGTGGGTGCGGCGTTGTCAGCCGGTCTGGGCCTTCTGTGTGTGCAGTGGCTGACGGCGCGAACACGTCTGGGTGAAGACGCGGCAATCGGGGCCGTTCTGTCCGTGTTTTTCGGATTTGGCGTCGTGATCCTGACCATCATCCAGACCATGAACACCGGTCGTCAGGCGGGGCTTGAAGGGTTCTTGCTGGGCTCAACGGCAGGCATGTTGCGCGGCGACGCGCTCTTGTTGGCCGTGGCCGCCGCACTGGTGCTGGCGCTTGTGTTTCTGCTGCGCCGCCCGCTGACGCTGGCCGCATTCGATCCGGGATTTGCGCAAGTTACCGGGTGGCGGCCCGCTTGGGTCGATCTTGCGATGATGGGGATCGTATTGCTGGTCACGGTTGTGGGGCTCAAGGTTGTCGGATTGATCCTCATCGTGGCGCTGCTGATCGTACCGCCGGTGACGGCTCGGTTCTGGACGGAACGGGTCGATCTCGTCGTGTTGCTGGCCGGTCTTCTCGGCGGGCTGGCCGGATATGTCGGGGCCGCGCTTTCAGCCACCGCGCCCGCATTGCCGACGGGACCCATTGTGGTGCTGGTCAGTTTTGCCCTCTTTGCGATTTCAATGCTCTGCGCGCCGGGGCGTGGTGTGCTTGCGTCTGTGTTGCGCCATCAGCGGTATATGCGCCGCGTGCATGTGCGCCAGGGTTTGCTGGCGCTGGCCTCCGGTCAGCCGATCTATGAACGGCTGACGCAACGCCTGTTGCGGCGTGCGGGGCTGGTCCGCGCTGATGGGGTCGCCACGTCGGATGGACAGGCGGCAGCGGCCAAGGCGCGGCTTGACGAGACACGCTGGGCACTGGTGCGCGCCGATCAGTCCTATGCCAGCGCCGCGGCCCGCTATGACGGATTGACAGAGATCGAGGCCGTGCTGACCACGGACCAGTTGGCAGAAGTGGACGCACAGATCGCTCCGCCGCAGGCGGTGACGTGATGGGGGCCGAATTCGTCGCACTGTCCCTGCCGCCGATCCTGATCGGGATTTGCGTTGCGATTGCCTGCGCCCTGCCCGGCAACTTTCTGTTGCTGAGGGGGCAGGCCCTGATCGGCGACGCCATCAGCCATGTGGTGTTGCCCGGCATTGTCGTCGCCTTCCTGCTGACAGGCCTGGTGGCCACGGTGCCCATGTTGCTGGGAGCCGCGGGCGCGGCAGTGGTCGCCGTGATCGCGATCGAGGCCGTTCGCCGTCTCGGTCGGATCGAGGCCGGTGCCGCGATGGGCGTCGTTTTCACGGCGATGTTCGCGGGCGGTGTGCTGCTTCTGGAACAATCGGACACGTCGCGTGTGCATCTCGACGTCGAACACGCGCTGTTCGGCAGTCTGGAGAGCCTGATCTGGCTGGATGCAACCGGATGGGCGTCCCTGTTGGACGCCGAAGCGCTGGCGGGCCTACCGGTCGAGCTGCCGCGCATGGCGCTTGCCCTCGCCGTTGTCGGCGCGTTCCTTTGGCTGTTCTGGCGGCCACTGTCGATCATGAGTTTTGACGAGGGCTTTGCTCAGGGCATGGGCGTGCGCACGAGTGTTCTGGGCCTTGCGTTGGTCATCGTGTCGGCGGTGGCGGCGGTTGCGGCCTTTGATGCGGTGGGGTCGATCATTACGATTGCCATGTTCATCTGTCCGCCTGCCGCAGCGCGGATGATGACGAACCGTCTGGGCGCGCAGGTTCTGTGGTCGGTACTGTTCGCGACCCTGTCAGCCGTGCTTGGCTACGTGCTGGCCGGCTATGGCCCGCTCTGGGTCGGCGCTGCCGCATCGGTGAGCGCTGCGGGCATGATTGCGACCATCTCCGGTGTCATCCTTGGCGTGACCGCGCTGACCGGCCCGCACCGCAGGCGCAACAGTTGATGCCCGCGCTCTGTCCATGCAGCCATTTGAACAGTCGAATGGCATCTACCGCAGCCGTGCCCACGAACGGGTCAAAGCTGCATCGACATTTCGTGCCATGTCATGCCTCCATGATCAGAGGCTGATGGACGCAGGTAGCTGTACCCGAATTTCTGATAGAGCGGGACGTGGTGCTCTTTGCACATCAGGTAGATCGCGGATTTACGCATTTTTCTCATGCGGGCGATAAATTCAGTCATCAACGCCCGCGACAGCCCGGTTCCCTGATGCGCAGGATCGACGACGACGGACATAATGACGACATTTGGCGCCGCAGGATCATGGCCGATGAGATCCTTGAAATTTTCGTCGGACATCTCGACGTCGTGGGCGCATCCGCAATTGATGAAACCAACCACCTTCCCTTCGGCTTCAAGGATCAGAAATCCCTCAGGGTAAGTCTGGATACGATTTAAGATCTTGGCACGGGTTGCTGCTTCGTCACCTTCGTAGGCGAAGGCCTCGATCTCAAAGCAACGATCCGCATCTCCGGGGTCGGCATTTCTGAAAGTCTTCATAGGTGCGCTCACGCGTACTCCGATTTGCGAACTGCGCCAACCTGCCTTGCTATCTCGGCAATGTGGCGTCCATCCGTGCCACAACAACCGCCCCAAACATTGATGTGCGGGAAGCGTTGGGCGAGCTGGGCCATTTGGGTTCCCAACTCCTTTGGATCGCCGTCTTCCAGATGCCCGAGTTTGCAGAGGTCAAGCGTCTCCATCGCTACGGCGTTTGGCATGAAGCCACCGAGGCGACGCGTCCAATCCCCTTCGGTCAATCCGGGTGTGAACTCGGAGGGGTGGGTGCAATTGATCATGTAATAAGCAGGCGCGTTTCCGGTGGCAGCATCGACAGCCCGAATGGCCTCTTCTATTGTCTCTCCGCCCTTGAGCTTGCCGCCCGGGGCGACGAAGAAAGAGATGACAACAGGCATATCCGTTGATTTGGCAGCCCTCGCCAAACCAATCACCTCCTCAACGCTTGAGAAGGTGACGGCCGTAACGACGTCAGCACCGGCTTTCTTGAAGGTTTGGATCTGCTCTGCGTGGTAGTCTTCCGCTTCCGCCGCATCCGGCGTGCGACCGACATTATAGGCATCCCCGCGCGGACCGATGACGCCCCCCACAATCATAGGCGTTTCCGGGCTGTCGTATTCCCTGGCGAAATCCTTGTAGAACTCTATCCCACGGATATTGATTTCTTCGAGGCCTTCGCGTGAAAACCCGATAAGCTCGCCCCAATCCCGGCTGGCCCGGTAGTGCAGGCCTTCGTTGACAACCCCAAAACCGTTTTCAACGGCACCCTCGACCAGCTTGCGGTGGTAGTCTTTCAAACAGGACAGGCCGCGCGCATCGTTGATCAATTCAAAGGCGCAAAAATGGCGCAGTTCAAACCCGTCGACATATTGCAGCCAGGTCTCGAACCCTCCGCCGCACGTCATCAACCTGCCATCGAGCTGTGGGAGCTGCATGTCTTGTCCTTCCTCATGATCTGACAGGATCAGTTTGGAAGCCCAGCCGGCGGGCTGTCTAGTTCACCGGCGGTGCAGTAGCCATTTGCGCAGCAAAGAGGCAATACTGGCGTCGTCAATTTTGCATTGTGGACAGATATTTATGTTGAAGCAAAATCCAGATACAAGATCGAGGCGCGACAAGATCCTTGACGCCGCCGAACGTGCGATGCTGCACAAGGGCGTTTCCGGCACAACCATCGACGAACTGATCGCCGAAGTGGACATATCCAAAAACGGATTTTTCTATCACTTCAGGGACAAGGACCAGATGGTCGAAGCGATCCTCGAACGGAATCTGGCCGTAGACAGGGAATGGTTCGACGGCCTGCTGGGACAGGCGGCCAGAGTTGGTGAGGATCCGTTGGCCAGATTTCTCGCTTTTCTCGAATTGATGGCCTCAGAGATGGAGCGAAAGGAGGGCGGTCACCCCGGTTGTCTGACGACCGCCTGTTGCTACCAGGACCGGCTGCTGGGCAACAGCGTGCGGCAAGCCGCAGCGAAAATCCTGCTGCAATGGAGATCGACCCTGCTGGAACAGCTTGAAGAGATTTCCCGCATGTATCCACCCAATCATGACGTCGCTCTTGAGGAATTGGCCGACATGCTCTCGGCGGTGATTGACGGCGCCATCATCTTTGGAAGGGTCGTCAATGACCAACAGGTCCTGCCGCGCCAAATCCGGCTTTACCGGAACATCATTCAAAGCACGTTTGCGGGATGTAAATGACGGGCAAACAGGAACGAACGCTCCGGGTTCCAAGCGGTCAACAAGGTCTCAAAGATAAAAAGGCCATTTCGGGGGGTGGACAAAGTCAGCTGCCGCGATACGTCGAATACCCATATGGCGACAGCAGCAACGGCACGTGGTAGTGGGCCTCTTCGTCATCGCAGCCAAATCGGATCGGGATCTGGTCGAGGAATTTCGTCTCACCGCGCGCCAGCCCTGCGGTCTCCAGATAGGCCCCGCAGAAAAAGATCAGCTCGTACTGACCGGCCTTGAATTTCCCTGCGGGCAGGATCGGCGCATCGGTGCGTCCATCCGCATTTGTCTCCGCTTCGGCGATCTTGCGATGGGAATTGCCCGAAACGCGATACAGCGCGATCTTGATGCCTGCGGCTGGCATGCCGCGTGCAGTGTCGAGTACATGTGTTGTCAGATATCCCGTCGCC
Organism: uncultured Rhodobacterales bacterium; assembly: GCA_964603315.1. Classification (GTDB taxonomy): domain Bacteria; phylum Pseudomonadota; class Alphaproteobacteria; order Rhodobacterales; family Rhodobacteraceae; genus Tateyamaria. The sequence goes on along the minus strand of CAZRUV010000012.1, from coordinate 31,396 downwards.
ATTGCATCCCGCTCGGTTTGCGCTCAGATTGTGCGCATCTCACTCTGATTGCTAGGGCAAGTCCATGGCCAATGCGCCGCCACGATATCCGCGCGACTTTCACGGGCATGGGGCAGACCGCCCGGACGCGGCGTGGCCCGGCGGCGCGCGCATCGCGGTATCCTTTGTCCTGAACTACGAGGAAGGTGGCGAGAATTGCCTTTTGCACGGGGATGCCGCCTCGGAGGCTTTCCTGTCCGAGATTGTAGGGGCGGCACCCTGGCCCGGACAACGCCACTGGAACATGGAAAGCATCTATGACTACGGCGCGCGTGCGGGGTTCTGGCGGTTGCACCGGTTGTTCACTGCGGCGCGCGTGCCGGTGACGGTATACGGGGTCGCAACTGCGCTCGCGCGGTCGCCAGAGCAGGTTGCGGCGATGCAATCCGCAGAATGGGAGATCGCGTCGCACGGGCTCAAGTGGATCGACTACAAGGACCACTCGGCGGCGGATGAGGCTGCAGATATGGATGCGGCCATCGCCCTGCACGAAGAAGTCACCGGCGCGCGGCCTCTTGGCTGGTACACGGGGCGCTGTTCGGAAAACACGGTCGCGCTCGCCGCCGCACGGGGCTTTGACTGGATCAGCGACACTTATGATGACGATCTGCCCTATTGGGCGGAAATCGGTGACCGCGACCAGTTGATCCTGCCCTACACGCTGGATTGCAACGACATGCGCTTCGCCACGCCGCAGGGGTTCAATTCCGGCGACCAGTTCTTTGCCTATCTGCGCGACAGTTTTGACGCGCTTTACGCCGAAGGGGTTGCCGGTCGGCCCGCGATGATGAGCATCGGCTTGCATTGCCGCCTGATCGGTCGGCCCGGTCGGGTCCAAGCCTTGCAGCGGTTCATCGAATACGTTCAGGGCCATGAAGGGGTCTGGTGCGCCCGCCGCATCGATATCGCGCGCCATTGGGCTCAGGCGCACCCGCATGTGCGCAAGCCGCGTCCCTCGCAACTGGACGAGGCCGCCTTTGTCGCGGCATATGGCGGCGTGTTCGAACATTCGGACTGGGTAGCAAAGGGCGCATGGCAACTGGAACTGGGTCCGGCACATGACAGCGTGACCGGCCTGCATTCGGCCCTGTGCCGCGTGTTTCGAGCGGCAGATTATGACGCGCGACTGGGGGTGCTCAAGGCGCATCCGGACCTCGCGGGCAAGCTGGCGGCGGCCAGGCGCCTCACCGCAGACAGCACGGCCGAACAGGCCAGCGCCGGCCTCGACGCGCTGACGGATGCGGAACGCCAGCAGTTCGAGACGCTCAATGCGTCATACACGGCCAAGCACGGCTTTCCGTTCATCATTGCGGTCAAGGATCATGACAAGGCGGGCATCCTGCGCGCGTTCGCGCGTCGGATCGACCACGACACAGCGACAGAGTTCGACACCGCCTGCCGTCAGGTCGAACGTATTGCTCGGTTACGGCTGGAGACGATGCTGTGAGCTACGCCTTCCCCCCCGGCGGTCTGCCGGATCAGACCGGACACCCTGACAGCACGGCGATCTTTACCGAAGCCTACGCGGTCATTCCCGCCAGTGTGCAGCGCGACATCGTCACGTCCTTTTTGCCCGGTTGGGTTGGCACGCGCGCGTGGATCCTCGCCCGACCGATGAGTGGCTTTGCCGAAAGCTTTGCCCAATATGCAGTGGAACTGGCCCCCGAAGGCGGCAGCAGCGACCCCGAGCCGGATATCGACGCCCAGGCCATTCTTTTTGTCGCGCACGGGCAGGCGCATCTGACCATCGGTCAGGACTTGCACGAGTTGCGGCCGGGCAGCTTTGCCTATGTCCCGCCGGGCGCCAGATGGAGCCTCTGGAACCGCAGTGACGAGACATGCGGCGTGCACTGGGTGCGCAAGCGGTACGTGTCGGGCGAGGGCGTCGGCATGCCCGACGCGCTGGTAACGCACGAAACAGACATTCCGCTCGCCCCCATGCCAAACAGCGAAGGCAAATGGGCCACGCAGCGGTTCTTTGATCCGCTGGATCTGCGCTACGACTGCCATATGAATATCGTCAATTTCCAACCGGGCGGGCGCATCCCATTCGCGGAAACACATGTGATGGAACATGGGCTTTACGTGCTGGAAGGGACGGCAGAGTACCTTCTGAACCGCGATTGGGTCAAAGTGGCCCCCGGCGATTTCATGTGGCTGCGCGCCTTTTGCCCGCAGGCCTGTATCGCCACCGGTGACGGGCCCTTTCGGTATCTGCTCTACAAGGATGTGAACCGGCATGTCCCGCTTTGAGATCACTGCCGCACCCCTGACCGCGGCGGCATTCTCTCCCTTCGGCGACGTGCTGGACTGTGCGGGCGATCCCGACAGGATCATCAATGCCGGGCTCTGTGGCCGCTATCATGACCGCGCCCGGTTGGACTTTGGCGACGGACGCGCCGGGGTCAGCCTGTTTCGCGCCCAACCCCGCAGTCTGCCCTATACGCTCGATCTGCTCGAACGGCACCCGGACGGATCGCAGTGCTTTGTCCCGATGTCCGAACATCGGTTTCTGGTGACGGTCGCCCCTGATGTGGGTGGCAAACCCGGCGCACCCCTCGCGTTTCTCACGCGCCCGGGCCAAGCGATCAATCTGCACCGGGGCACCTGGCACGGGGTGCTGACCCCGCTCCATGCGCCGGGTCTTTTTGCGGTGATTGACCGGATCGGTGATGGTGCCAACCTCGAAGAAGTGCACCTCGACACCCCCTACACTGTTGCGGCTGACTGAGACGTCGGGGAGAGCGCGAGAGGGGTGCGGCCCCTCTCGTATCAAATCGCGTGCGCGTCAGCGCGCAATCGGATCACGTCGGACTGCGCTCCGCCCAACCGGCAAATACCTTCTCCAGCGCAACCACAACGTAATAGAGAACGATCCCCATCAGAGCCAACGCGATCAGGACCGCGAACATCAGCGGGTAGTCCGCGCTGATCTTGCCGCTGTCAAAGAGGTGACCCAGACCGCGCCCGTGTGGCTCCACGATTTCCATCAGGTTCGTGCCGATAAAGGCCAGCGTCACGGCCACTTTCAGCGCGCCAAAGAACTCCGGCAGCGTCTTTGGCAGCGCGATCTTCCAGAAAATCGTGAATTTCGATGCCCCCAGCGAGGCCAGAATATCGCGGTATTCCGGCTCAAGCGTGCTCAGCCCGATGGATACCGAAACGGCAATGGGAAAGAAGGAAATCAGGAACGCGATCAGGATCGTGTTCATATCATGCTGGCCTACGAACATGAGCGCGATGATCGGCACGACGGTCGCCTTGGGGATCGCGTTGAAACCCACAAGCAACGGGTAAAGCGCATCCCGCATTGTCCTCGACAGCCCCATGACCATGCCCAGCAGGGTGCCAAAGACAACCGACAGCAACAGACCGACAACCGTGCGCCACAACGTCTCCCACCCATATTCCAGAAACAGCCAGCGGAATTTCCAGAAGGCAGGCCACAGGTCCGAGGGCGACGCCATCTTGTAGTTGGGCCAGCCATTGACCCAGACGAGCCACTCCCAGAACAGACCAAAGATCACGAGGGCAAGAATGGGAACGCCGATTTGTCGCAAGCTCATGCCGCGTCCCTCCCTTGCGCGATGCGTATCTGTTGGCGGAGCACGTTCAGCGCCTCGGCGCTTTCCGGTGTGTAGAGCATCTCAATGTCCCGCTCGCCCGTCAGGTGCACATCCATCACGTATTGCGTCCGGGCAGGCCGCCCCGACAACACGATCACCTGATCCGCGAGAAAGATGCTTTCGCGCAAATCGTGGGTGATGAGCACACCGGTAAAGGGTTCTTCGGCCTTCACCTTGTGCATGGTCTGCCACAGGTCCTCACGGGTAAAGGCATCGAGCGCGCCAAAGGGTTCGTCAAGGATCAGTACTTCGGGTTTGTGCACGATCGACCGGCACAGGGACGCGCGCTGCCGCATGCCGCCGGACAGTTCCGACGGTCGCTTGTCCTCGAACCCGGCCAGCCCGACGAGATCAAGCAGATGGCGCGCGCGCTCTTCCTGTGCGCGTTTCGACATGCCGGTCGACACGATTTCCAAGGGCAGCATCACGTTTTGCAGGATCGTCCGCCATTCCAGCAGCACGGGGTTCTGAAACGCCATGCCAACCGTGGATTTCGGCCCCTTGACCAACTGACCGTGCAGCCAAACCTCGCCCTCGTCCGGTTTCATCAACCCGGCCACCAGCCGGGTCAACGTGGACTTGCCGCAGCCCGACGGGCCGACAACAGCGGCAAAACCGCCTTCGGGCACCGACAGCTCCAGCCCGTCCAGAACGGGCAGGGGGCCGCTGTCGGTGCGGTAGGCGTGGCGCACGCCCTTGATCTCGATGAGATGGTCCATGGGCGTGCGCGTCTCTTGTCTTACTTCAGCATCCGGGCGTCTGCCGCGGGCAGATACGCATCGGTAAAGTAGAGGCTCGCATCAGGCGCGGTCTGGAATTCGTAGGTCTCGCCCAACTGCGCCAAAGCCGCTTCCATGCGCGTTGCATCCACGCCACCCATACCTGCTTCGGCCACGGCGTCGGTCAGTACGTTTGCATCAATTGCCAGTTGCAGGCGGCGCTGCTCAAGCGCGGCATCTGCCGCCGGGTTGCGCTCGATCAGGCTCGCAATCGCGGCTTCGGGATCGGCGATGGCATCTTTCCACCCGGCCGCGACAGCCGTGAGAAACCCTGTCACGATCTCGGGGTTGGCAGAAGCAAAGTCCGTGTTGACGATGATTGCGTTGCCATAAAGCTGCAGCCCGTAATCGGCCATCAGGATGGTCGAGATATCCTCTTCCGGCACGCCCAGGCGCACGAGGTTCAGGAAGGACGAAAAGCTGAAGCCGGTGACCGCGGCCACGTTGCCCTCGGCGAGCATCGGCTCACGCGTCGGGAAACCCACGGGCTCCACGGTGATCTTGTCCACGTCGAGGCTGTTGGCCGTGGCAAAGGCCGGAAACTGCGCCCATGCGCCATCCGGGGGCGGTGCGCCGAGAATCTTGCCCTCGAGGTCCTTGGGCTCACTGACACCCAGCGACTTGCGGCCCACAACGGCAAAGGGTGGTTTGTCATATACCATCATCACGGCGGTGACCGGCGCGCCGGGGTTCTGGTCGAGGAACTTGATCAGCGAATTGATGTCCGCAAAACCCATGGGAAAGGCGCCCGTCGCCACCTTCGGGATTGCGTCGAGCGACCCCTGACCGGCGGAAATTTCCACGTCCAGACCTGCCGCGCCAAAGTGACCGTTGTCGATGGCGGCAAAATAGGGTGCGGACGGCCCCTCGAATTTCCAGTCCAGCGCAAAGGGTACATTCGTTTGGGCAAGGGCAGCGCCCGTCAGCGCGGCCGTGGCGGCGAAAGCCGCGAGTGTACGTTTCAGCATAGGTGTCTCCCAGGTGTGTGATCGACCGGACCTTAGGGGCGTCTACGGCTTTGGCAAACGTATGCACGACCCTTGGTTGGTCATTATTGATGCGCGACTGTGCGCTGCGATTAAAATTTGTGCAAGTGATCTGACGCTTGTGCGAATGCAGGCTTCGGGGCCATGGTGTGCCCAACAGGTTTCGGAGGTGACGGCCCATGAAAGACGACAACTTTCTACGTGCAAACAACGCACGGCACATGTGGCACCCGATGGGGCATCCGGGCGAGGCGATGGCCCACGCGCCGACGATCATCACGGGCGCCGAAGGCTCGGTGATCGAGGATATAGACGGCCACAAGACCGTGGATGCGGTCGGGGGATTGTGGTGTGTGAACCTTGGCTATTCCAATGACGTCGTAAAGGAGGCCATTGCCCGCCAACTCTATGATTTGCCTTATTATTCTGCATTTTTTGGGACCTCGAACCCCACTGCGATCGAGGCGTCCTATGCCGTGCGGGAGTTCTTTGCCGATGACGGCATGGCGCGGGTGTTCTTCACATCCGGCGGGTCGGATTCGGTAGAGACCTGCCTGCGGCTGGCGCGGCAGTATCACCGGATCAAGGGTGAGCCGGGCCGGACCAAATTCCTCAGCCTCAAGAAGGGGTATCACGGGACGCATTTCGGTGGTGCGTCCGTGAACGGGAACAACCGGTTCCGCATCGCCTACGAGCCGCTGATGCCGGGGTGTTTTCACCTGCCCTCGCCCTATACCTACCGCAATCCGTTCGATGAAACGGACCCTGCGACGCTGGCGCAGAACGTGGCTGCAGCGATGGAAGACGAGATCGCCTTTCAGGGACCCGGCAGCATTGCGGCCTTCATCATGGAGCCCATTCAGGGTGCCGGTGGTGTGATCGTCCCGCACGAGACCTTCATGCCCCTGATGCGCGAGATTTGCGACCGCCACGGCATTCTGATGATTGCGGACGAGGTGATCACTGGTTTTGGCCGTACCGGTGACTGGAGCGGGAGCCGCCATTGGGGCGTTCGACCCGACATGATGAGTTGCGCCAAGGGCATCACGTCGGGATATTTCCCGGTGGGCGCCGCGTTGATGAGCGAGGCCGTCGCCGACGTCTTTGAAAAGGCGGATGCCGAGGGTGCGATTTTCCATGGCTACACCTACTCGGCACATCCTGTGGGGGCGGCGGCGGTGACGGCTTGCCTGTCGGAAACAGTACGGCTCGACACCAAATCAAACGCAGGTCCGCGCGGCACGCAGCTGTTTGAGGGCTGCTTGGCGCTCATGGAAAAATACGATGTTGTCGGTGACGTGCGCGGCGGACACGGGTTGATGACCGGTGTCGAAATCGTAAGCGACCGCGCCGCCAAGACACCTGCAAGCCCGGACATGATGAAGCGTATCCACACGGCAACCTACGAAGCTGGCGCGATGATACGTGTGGGGGGCAACAACATCATGATGTCGCCGCCACTAGTCGTGACCGAGGACGAAATCGGCCGCGTTCTCAGCGCCCTGGACGCTGGATTGCGCGCGGCCTGATCTGCTGCATCCGCATCGCGCACTGCGGCAAGTGACTGTGACAATACGCGCAGGTGCAAGGCATGCGCACGCTGTCGCACCCCCGGTGACCGATATTTTTGGAGACCTATCTGAGGGTCAACACACGCATACTTACCACTTTGGCGGAGTTGACATATGGATACACTACTGCTGTCCCGCATCCAGTTCGGGGCGAATATTTCGTTTCATATCCTGTTCCCGACGATCACCATCGCGTTGGGTTGGGTGCTCTTGTTCTTCAAGCTGCGCTTCAACGCGACCGGGGACGGCAAGTGGATGGAAGCCTACCGCTTCTGGGTCAAGGTCTTTGCCCTGAGCTTTGCCATGGGTGTGGTGTCGGGCATTACGATGTCCTTCCAGTTCGGCACCAACTGGCCGGGTTTCATGGAAACTGTCGGTAATATCGCCGGTCCGCTTCTTGCCTACGAGATCATGACCGCCTTCTTCCTTGAGGCGGTGTTCCTCGGCATCATGCTGTTTGGCTTTTCCCGTGTTCCGGGCTGGTTGCATACGCTGTCGACCTTTCTGGTCGCGTTTGGCACCACCATGTCCGCGTTCTGGATTCTGGTGCTCAACAGCTGGATGCACACGCCTGCGGGGTACGAGATGATCGACGGCGTGGCCCACGCCACCAACTGGTTCGAGATCATCTTCAACCCGTCCATGCCCTACCGCCTCGTGCACATGCTGCTGGCCTCGGGCCTGACAGTTGCCTTCCTCGTGGCGGGGCTGAGTGCCTTTCGCTGGCTGCTGGGCGACCGGTCAGGCGGCGTGCGCGCGACGCTCAAGACAGGTGTCTACCTGGGTGCGCTGCTGATCCCCGTTCAGATCTTCATGGGTGACATGCACGGTCTCAACACGCTGGAATACCAGCCGCAAAAGGTTGCGGCGATGGAGGGCAACTGGGAGACGCAATCCAATGTGCCCCTGCTGCTCTTCGCCATTCCGGACGAAGAGGCGCGCGAAAACCGGTTCGAAATCGGCATTCCGAACGGCGCATCGCTGATCCTCAAGCACAAGGCCGAGGGCGTTGTGCCGGGCCTCAACGACTTCGTCACCGAAGATGGCAAAGTTCTGCACCCGCCCGTGGCGCCTGTGTTCTGGTCTTTCCGGATCATGGTCGGCACCGGGTTTGCGATGCTGTTGCTCAGCTGGTTTGCAGCCTACCGGATGCTGCGCCACGGGCGCGGTGCCGAGGGCCTGCCCAAGGTCGCGCTCTGGGCGATGGTCCCGATGGCCTTTTCCGGTTGGGTGGCGACACTCGCGGGTTGGTACACGACCGAGATCGGGCGTCAGCCCTGGCTGGTGCAGGGCGTGCTGACAACCGAACAGGCGGTCGCGGATGTGCCTGCACCCTTTGTCGGTATCACTCTGGCGGCATATCTGTCGATCTACGCGCTGCTGCTGGGCGCATACATCGCAGTGCTGTTCTACCTCGCGCGCAAAGGTGTGTCGGGTGATGTCCCGCGCCCCCGCACGCCGCTCTCGGGGCAGGCGCTGGCCCGCAACGTTCCGGCGGAGTGACCCTGATGGAGATGTTCGACGACCCGGCCCGGTGGCTGCCCTTCACCTTTGCGGCGCTGATGGGGATATCCATTCTGGTTTACGTGGTGCTTGATGGCTTTGACCTCGGCGTTGGTGTTCTGTTCCCGTTTGCGTCGGATGACGAAAAGGATACGATGGTCGCCTCCATCGGCCCGTTCTGGGACGCGAACGAAACATGGCTGGTGCTGGCGATCGGGCTGTTGCTGGTTGCCTTTCCCTCGGCCCATGGAGAAATCCTGACCGCGTTGTATCTGCCCGTCGCGATCATGCTGATCGGCCTGATCCTGCGCGGTGTCGCGTTCGAGTTCCGCGTCAAGGCGCCCACGCCGCACAAGGCATCCTGGAACGCGGCGTTTTTCGTGGGCTCGCTGATGACCTCGCTCAGCCAGGGCTTCATGCTGGGCAAATACATCATGGGTCTTGAAAGCACGCTCGGCACCTGGGCCTTTGCTATGATCACAGCCATCTTTCTGACGGTGGCCTATTCGTTCATCGGGGCCTGCTGGCTGATCCTCAAGACCGAGGGCGCGCTGCAGGCCAAGGCGGTGGACTGGGCCAAGGGTGGTATCTGGGGGCTGGTGCTGGGGCTTGGCGCGGTGTCGCTGGCCACGCCGCTGGTGAGCACGCGGATCTTTGACAAGTGGTTTGCCTGGCCAGACATGCTCTGGCTCGCCCCCTTGCCGCTGCTGTCCGGCGTGGTTGTGCTGCTGCTCTGGCGGTCATTGCGCCGTTTGCCCAATCCGACGGATGCGGGCGCACGCGCCCCGTTCCTGTATTCGATTGCGCTGTTCATTCTGGCATTTGGCGGGTTGGCCTATTCGTTCTACCCGTATGTCGTGCCGGAAAAGCAGACGATCTATGAGGCCGCCAGCGCCCCGGAAAGCCTGATGATCATCTTGGTGGGGGCAGTGGTCGTGATCCCGATGATTGGCGGCTACACCGCCTTGGCCTACACGGTGTTCAAGGGCAAGGCGGTCGAGTTGCGCTATGACTAGCTACCGGGCAGGGTGACGAGCGTTGTTTCGTCGTTCCATCCCTCGGGCAAGTCGCGGGCCTGCACCTGCACCTGCGTTGTACCTGCCGGGATCTGAACGCCATCGAGGCTGCGGGTGAAAGGCTGCTCGTTCACATGCGGGTGGTAAAGTACCCGCATGCCCAACTCGTTTCCGTCCATGTCCAGCACCCGCCACCCGTCAGCATAGTGGTCCCAACCGGTGTCAGGGTGCCGGATGGTCACGGAAAACCGGTAGGTGTCGCCGCCCGTCCGCGTAACTGACACGTTTTCGATCACCGGTTCGTCGGCAACGGCGGGGCTGGAGAGTAGCAGCAGGGCAATCAGATTTCTCATGCGCAGAGCCTAAATGAACAACCGTAGTCTTGTCCCCTCACGTCTTTGTGCCCAGCAGGATGTTGCGAGACTTTGACGCAAATTCGCGCCGCCAGATCACCGCAACCGTAAATCCGGTCGCTGCGATCAGGGCCAGAGGCCCCGCCAGCCATGCGGCGCAAGCCAGTCCGAAATAAACCGCCCGCAAGCCACGGTTGAACGACCGCGCGGCGGCGATGTTGATCTCGGCCGCCTGATCCGCACGCGTCTCGCAGAGGATATGGCTGGTGTCGTTCGGCACCGCGGCCATGACCACAGCCGCATAGCCAAAAAGCCGGTTGGCCCAGACGAATTTCAGAAAGGCGTTGGTCAGAAACAGCGCCAGCACGACCAGCTTTGCCTCCCACACGAAGGTGGGCGCGTCCATCAGCACAAGATCATTGGCGATACCTGTCAGCTGTTCGGCATTGCCCATCAAGGCGAGCGTACCGCCAATTGCGATCACGGCAGTCGATGCAAAGAACGCCGTACCCTGACGCAGGCTCGCCACGATCTGCGCGTCGAAAATGCGCGGCTCGCGGGTGATCATCTGGCGCATCCATTCGCGGCGATAATCCGCCATGATCTGCGACGTCGAAGGGTGCTTTGCGCCCGGATGCTCGATCCGCCATCCAATCGCCAGCCAGCTGAGCACCAACAGGCCAAGGGCAGCCGCGTCCGTCGGCTCAAACAGCATCAATCGATCTAACCATGTCATGCGCGATCCATACACTTTGAGGAATCGGATTGCATCCCGGACAAATTGGTAATATAATTTTACCAATCCTAGGAGGTGCCTTATGGAAATGCCTGCCCCAGACGCCAGTATCATTGCACGCAAGGCGCGTGTCGTCGCACGTTTGCGCGACGTGTTGCCGCCAGATGCGGTGATTGACGATCCGTCGGAAACGCGGGCCTATGAATGCGACGCGCTCACCGCCTATCGCTGTCCGCCGATGGTCGCGGTATTGCCCGCGACCACGCAGGAAGTGTCAGACGTCCTGCGCATCTGCCACGCCGAGGGCGTGCCGGTGGTGCCGCGCGGTGCCGGAACGTCCCTCGCCGGCGGGGCGCTGCCCACGGCGGATTGCGTGATCCTCGGTGTTGCACGGATGAATGCGGTGCTCGAGACAGATTACGACAATCGTTTCGTCCGCGTCCAAACGGGCCGCACGAATCTGAGTGTGACCGGCGCGGTCGAGGGTGACGGGTTTTTCTATGCGCCAGACCCGTCCAGCCAGCTGGCCTGTGCCATCGCTGGCAATATCGCGATGAACTCCGGCGGAGCGCATTGCCTGAAATATGGCGTGACAACGAACAATCTGATGGGCGTGACCCTGGTCCAGATGGATGGCACGGTGGTCGAACTGGGCGGCGCGCATCTGGATGCGGGTGGGCTTGACCTGTTGGGCGTGGTCTGTGGGTCCGAAGGGCAGTTGGGCGTGGTGACCGAAGCCACCTTGCGCATCCTGCACAAACCCGAAGGCGCGCGCCCCGTGCTCATGGGCTTTGACAGCGCAGAGGTCGCAGGCGCCTGTGTGGCCGACATTATCAAGGCAGGCGTGCTGCCTGTCGCCATCGAGTTCATGGACCGGATGCTGATCGAAGTCTGCGAGGACTTCGCCAAGGCGGACTACCCGATGTGCGAGGCGTTGCTGATCGTCGAGGTCGAGGGTTCGGACGCGGAAATTGACGCGCAGCTGGCGCTCATCACGGACATTGCCAAACGGCACAACCCGGTCGCCTTGCGCGAAAGCGCGAGTGCCGAGGAAAGCGCCCGGATCTGGGCAGGTCGCAAAGCCGCATTTTCGGCCATCGGGCGGGTCAGTGACTACATGTGCCTTGATGGGACGATCCCGGTGTCCGAATTGCCCTACGTCCTGCGCCGCATTGGCGAAATGTCGAAGGAATACGGGTTGGCTGTCGGAAATGTGTTTCATGCAGGCGACGGCAATATGCACCCGCTGATCTGTTATGACGCCAATAAACCAGGCGATCTGGAAACCTGCGAAGCCTTTGGCGCGGACGTGCTCAAGCTGTGCGTCGAGGTGGGCGGTTGCCTGACGGGCGAACACGGCGTCGGCATCGAAAAGCGGGACCTGATGGCGGTGCAATACGCGGCCCCCGATCTTGAGGCGCAGATGGCGGTGAAAGACGTGTTTGATCCGGCCTGGCTGCTGAACCCCGCCAAGGTGTTTCCGCTGGATGTGTCGCAGGCGCGGCGCGCGGCAGCCCTGGCTGCCGAGTGACGGGCGCTGCCTCCTTTAGACTTTTGGGAAAGATAAGAAGACATGGCGCAGTCCGAAGCTGATCTGGCCTCAATGATATCAGACGCGACAGGTCCGCTTGCCGTGCGCGGCGGCGGAACGCGGCGCAAGGTGTCCGCGTCCGCGACGGTGCTGGACGTGTCGGGCCTGTCGGGCGTGACGCTCTATGAACCCGGTGCGCTGACGATCGTGGCGCAGGCCGGTACGCCATTGTCTGAGATCGAGGCGACCTTGGCGGCGCAGAACCAGCGGCTGGCCTTCGAGCCACCCGATATGACCGGACTTTTGGGCACGACGGGTGTGTCGACCATCGGCGGTGTCGTCGCGACCAATGCCAGCGGGCCACGGCGGATACAGGCAGGGGCCACGCGTGATTTTGCCTTGGGAGTCCGTTTTGTCGATGGCACCGGGCAGGTGATCAAGAATGGTGGGCGGGTGATGAAGAATGTCACCGGCTATGATCTGGTGAAGCTCATGGCCGGGTCTTACGGCACGCTGGGTGTCCTGACCGAGGTGAGCCTGAAAGTGCTGCCCGGTGTCGAGGCGGTGACAACGCTGGTTCTGCGTGGGCTTGCAGCCGACAAGGCAGTGCAGGCGATGAGCGCGGCACTTGGGTCGCCATATGAAGTCACCGGCGCGGCCTGGGTGTCTGGCGACGTCTGGCTGCGGCTCGAAGGGTTCGAGGCGTCTGTGGCGTATCGTGCCGAGGCGCTTGCCGGCGTGCTCGCCCGGTTTGGCGCGGTCGACGTGGTGGCGAATGCCGACTGGACCACGGTGCGGGACGTGACGCCGTTGCACGGCACCGAGGCGGTCTGGCGCCTGTCGGTCAAGCCCAGTGACGGGCCTGCGATCATCGCCGCCTTGCCCGATGGGGCGGATAGTCTTTTGGACTGGGGCGGGGGGCTTGTCTGGGTGGGACATGCCGCGTCCGAAGCACTTCATCATGCCCTACAGGCCCAGGCCGCCCAGTTGGGTGGGCACACGACGCTGATCAAGGGCCCGGATGCGTTGCGCGACGCCGTTCCGGAGTTTCAGCCGGAACATCCCGGCGTGGCAGCACTCACCGCACAATTGCGCGCACGGTTTGATCCACGTGGAATTCTGAACCCCGGACTGATGGCGGCCTGACATGCAGACAAACTTCACCGACGCACAGCTGGCGGACCCGCAGATCAACCGCTCGAACGAGATTTTGCGCAATTGCGTGCATTGCGGATTTTGCACCGCGACATGCCCGACCTATCAGGTTCTCGGGGATGAACTCGACAGCCCGCGCGGCCGTATCTACCTGATCAAGGATATGCTGGAAAACGACCGTGATCCTGATGAAAAAGTGGTTAAACATATTGACCGCTGCCTGAGTTGCCTTGCCTGCATGACCACATGTCCGTCCGGCGTGCACTACATGCATCTTGTTGATCACGCTCGGGAATATATCGAAAACCGGTACAAGCGCCCATTCACGGACAGGGCCCTGCGTTGGGTTCTGGCGCGCATATTGCCATATCCGATGCGATTCCGAGTGGCCCTGTTGCTTGCCAAGATCGGGCGTCCGTTCGCGGCGCTGGTGCCGGATGCACGGTTGCGCGCGATGCTGGAGATGGCGCCGAAACACATCCCTCCTGTCAGTCGCAATGACGATCCGCAAAGCTTTGCGCCCGTTGCCGCAAAAAAGATGCGTGTCGCCCTGATGACGGGGTGCGCGCAAAAGGCGCTGAACACGGATATCAACGATGCCACGATCCGGCTGCTGACCCGGCTGGGCTGCGAGGTGGTGGTGGCCGAAGGGGCTGGCTGTTGTGGCGCGCTGACCCACCACATGGGCAAGACGGCGGAAAGCCATGCGACCGCCGCCCACAACATCCGCGCCTGGGCGTCGGAAATGGACGGCGATGGGCTCGATGCGATTGTGATCAACACCAGTGGCTGCGGCACGACGGTCAAGGATTACGGGCATATGTTCCGTAATGAGGCTTTGGCCGAGGATGCAGCGCGCGTTGCGTCCATCGCCATGGACGTCAGCGAAGTGCTGATGAAGCTCGACCTGCCGGAAGGCGCGCCACAAGATCTCAGGATCGCGTATCACGCGGCCTGTTCGCTGCAACATGGCCAACAGATCAAGACCTATCCCAAGGACTTGCTGAAGCGTGCGGGCTACAGCGTGGTTGAACCTGCCGACAGCCATCTTTGCTGTGGTTCTGCAGGGACTTACAATCTCATGCAGCCTGAAATCTCGGGCCAGTTGAAAGCGCGCAAGGTCCTGACACTGGAAGCGACGCAACCCGACATAATTGCCGCCGGGAATATCGGGTGCATGATGCAGATCGGATCGGCAGCGGGCGTGCCTGTGGTGCACACGGTTGAGCTCCTGGACTGGGCCACGGGCGGGCCGCGCCCGGCCGCGCTCGACCGTACAGATCGGGACGTGCCGAAATTGCGTTAAATTTGCCGTTTGCCCTAATTTTGCCGCCATTCGCATCTATTCCGCGTCAGAAGTTTGGGTTGCGAGGAAAACGTATCGATGCGGCGATGGATGGCACTTTCGCTGATGGCCTTGGTCGTCACCTCCACCGCTTTTGCGCAGGACAGCAAGTTGCGCCGTTTGGCATCGGGTGTGGACGCGCAGGCCTGGGAGGCCGTCGGTCGGCTCAACCTCGGTGATTCCAGCTTTTGTACCGGTGCATTGATCGCCGATGACATGGTTCTGACGGCGGCGCATTGCCTGTTCGACAAGGAAACGGGCGAACGCATCCCCGCGGACGAGATCGAGTTTCTGGCGGGATGGCGTGATGGCCGCGCCTCGGCCTACCGCACGGTGAAACAGGCCGTGCTGCATCCCGACTATGATCGGGCACAGCAGACACGGGCGGCGCAGATGCGCTACGACCTCGCGCTCCTGCGGCTCGATCACCCGATCCGCGATGGACGTATCAAACCCTTTGCCACCGCCAAACGCCCACGCCGGGGCGCCTATGTGGCTCTGGTGAGCTATGGCAAGGGCCGCGCCGAGGCGCCTTCGATGCAGGAGACGTGCCGGGTCATTGGTCAGCAGGAGGGCGTTCTGGTCACATCGTGTTCGGTCGAATTCGGGAGTTCCGGCGCTCCGATCTTTGTCATCGAGGAAGGCGAGGTTCACATTGTGTCCGTCGTATCGGCCAAGGCCGAAGTCGAAGGGCAGGCGGTGTCGCTGGGCACATCGCTGGGCACACCTCTGGCGCAGTTGCAGGCCGAACTGGTTGCGCAGGCCGAAACCCGTAGCACCACCGGCGCAAAGTTCATCAAACCATGAGGGGTGTGATCGCTGCACTTTTTCTCGGCCTTGCCGGGATGGCATCGGCCCAGACCACCGATCTGCGCAGTCTCGACACCGACTATGCCGCCGCCAGTTGGAAGGCCGTGGGTCGCATCGACCTGGGCCGGGGCGCGTTCTGTTCGGGTACTTTGATCTCGCCTGATCTGGTGCTGACCGCCGCCCATTGTCTGTACCGGCCGGGCTCGAGCCAGCTTTGGCCGATGCAGGACATCCGCTTTCACGCGGGTCTCCGCGATGGCCGTGCCGTTGCCAGCCGCAATGTGCGCGATGCCGCCGCCCATGAGCGGTTCCAACCGACTGAGCCGCTCTCTGCACAGAATGTCGCCTACGACGTGGCCCTGATCCGTTTGGCCGAGCCCATCCCGACAAACGAGGTCCCACCGTTTTATGTGCACGACGATCGCATTCGCACAGGCGCTGTCAGTGTCGTGTCCTACGGCAAGGGCCGCGCCAATGCGCAGTCGCGGCAAAAGGAGTGCCAGATGCTCGCACGCCAGGGGGATGCGATGATATTTGACTGCGATGTCACCTTCGGGTCTTCCGGGGCACCGGTGTTTTCACACCTCAATGGCCGTGGGCGCATCATGGCGGTGATTTCGGGCATGATCGAAACCGAAGGCGAAAAGCGTTCGGTCGGCATGGTGCTGCCGGAACGCGTGTCCGAACTGAAGCGGCAATTGCGCATGCAGGTCGCGCCACCAACGGCCCGGGTTCGGCGCATCACGGTGGGCGGCGGCGGCAACCGCACCGGGCTTGGCGCGAAATTCGTCAAACCCTGAGCATCTGGGGTCTTGAACGCCCCAAAATCATTCCCACATTTCCTGCATCGGATGCCCAGACGGGGTCCGACCATAGCAACCGCGCAGGCTTGTCCGATGATGGAAGGTCTGCCGTTAATCGCTCAAGAGATGAGGATGACATGCGTACATACGACTTTGCACCGCTTTATCGCGCAACTGTTGGTTTTGACCAGATCGCCGACCTGATGGACCGGGTCCTGACGACGGATACCAACACCAACAGCTACCCACCCTACAATATCGAGAAATCCGACGATGATGCCTACCGCATCTCGGTCGCCGTCGCCGGATTTTCGGATGCGGACCTGAATGTCGAGGTCAAGGAAAAGTCCCTCGTGATCTCTGCCAAGAAGGCGGAAAACGAGGACAAGACCTATCTCCATCGCGGGATCGCAACACGCTCCTTCGAGCGGCGCTTTCACCTTGCCGACCATGTCGTTGTGACAGGCGCGTCCCATGTGGACGGCATGCTGCACATCGATCTTGTGCGTGAGGTGCCCGAGGCGTTGAAACCCCGCCGGATCGAAATCGCGAGCCAAAAGGCAATCGAGACCGACGTGGTTGACGCCAAGGCCGTGAACTAAGGGTCATTCCCCCCACGCGCTTTCCAAGCCGGCAACCCCGCGCAGCCTTACCTGCTGCGCGGGGTTTTTTTATGCCTGAGGCTGCTGTGTGTGCTACGAAAGCCGTGCATTTCAGCATCAGGAATTATTTTCATGACCCGTCACCACATTGCGTTCTGGAACGTAGAAAACCTGTTTGGCCCCGAAGATCACGTGCATCGGATCCCCTGGATCGCCAGTGCGATGAGGCGCGATCTTGTCGGGTGGACCCAGGCGATTTACGACACCAAACAGGACCAGTTGGCTCGTGTCATCGCGGCGATGAATGGCGGTCTGGGGCCGGATATCCTGGGTGTCTGCGAGATTGAGGACCGGTATGTGCTTCAGGACCTCGCACAACGCATGGACGCCGCAACGGGGCGGAAATACAGTCTGGTCCACGCCGACAGCCTGAATGACCGGCGGGGCATCGACACCGCTTTTTTCTTTGACGCTGCGCGCTACACGGTGGACCCGGCGCTGGTCTTCAACCACTTTGTCATACGTCGGACCGGGACCCGGGATATCCTGCAGGCCACGTTCCGGACGCCCGAAGGGCGCGATCTCGTCTGTCTGGTCAACCACTGGCCGTCCCGTTCCGGTGGCGCGCTGGAAAGCGCGGGCTTTCGCTCGGTCGCCGGGGAGACGCTTGCCTATTGGCATGGGCGCATTCGAGAAGAAGCGGCCGATGGCGACCGCACCTGCATTCTGGCACTGGGCGACATGAACGATGACCCGTGGGACCCGTCCGTTCGGTTCAATGCCAATGCCACCCGCGAACGCGGGGATGTCGAGCGGTCACAAAGCCCTCGGTTCTACAACCTGTCCTGGGAGTATCTGGAGTGGACGACACAGACCCGGACCGGCACCACACGTACCCTGAACGGCACGCTATACCACAAGGGCGACGGCAACGTGTTTGATCAGATCCTCGCCGCCCGCCCGTTGCTGGATGACGGTGAGGCCGCGTTCAAGCTGGTGGACGGCACCGCCGGGCCCGAGGCCATTCCGGACATGATATCGCACCGCGTGAGCACGGGCCCGATCCGCTTTGGCCTGCCGAAAGGGAACCCGAGCAATGTGGACCTCACAGGGTATTCCGACCACGTGCCGGTGTCCGTCGTGCTGGAGGAAGGGCCGGACGTCGCCGTCTAGGGTCAGAACCCTAGTCGCCCGCCGAAATGGCCAATCCGTCCGCCACGCCGGTAAACACCTCGCCAAAACTGTGGTGGGCGGCCGGAAAGCGGGTGCGCATTGTGCGCGTCACAAGGTCCATCAGGCTCGAACCGCCGACATAGATCACCTGACCTATGTTGGCAGCATCACAGTCCGCGTGGGCAAGCGCCTCTGTCACGCCCTGGTCCAGTTGCGCGGCAAAGGGCGCCAGAACCTCCTGCAGTGTGGCGCTGGCCAGTGGCGCATGCAGACCCGGTTCGATCTGAGACAGTTCAATGTCCGCTGTTGCCGCGCCATTCGCGGCGATCTTGCCCGCTTCGACCGCAAAGGCGACGTCGTGGCCCAATTCATTTTCCAACACGGTGGCGAGCCTGCCCATGCGTTCCGGCGCTTCGGCTTGCCGGACCATGGCCTGTACATCGCGCAGGGTCTTGGCGGTGTAGAGGAAGGGAATTTTTTCCCATGTGGCCAGATCGTGAAAGATCGCGCGGGGGGCTGGCAACGTGCCCGGACCGATGGCGTTGCGCAGCAACGAACCCAGGCCCAACAGGGGCATGACCTGCGCGATACTCACACTGCGATCAAAATCCGTGCCACCAATCCGCACCCCGTGATTGGCGAGGATGTCGATACCGTCGCGCGCCGTCCGAAAGATCGAGAAATCGGAGGTGCCGCCGCCAATGTCCACGATCAGCCCCAAAGTCCCGATGTGATCCGGTGACCCCGCCGCAATCGCCGCCGCTTCGGGCTCTGGCAAAAAGGTGACGTCGGCAAAACCGGCGGCGTGATAGCAGGCGCGCAGGTCCGCCTCTGCCTGCGCCTCACGCGGATCACCCGCCCCATGAAACACCACCGGACGCCCGGACAGGGCACGGTCGAAGGTTCGCCCGGCCTCTGTTTCTGCCCGCACCTTGAGATGCGCGAGGAACCGGCCAATGATGTCGACAAATGTGATCCGCTCGTTCAGAAGTTGCCGCTTTTCGTGCATCAATGATGTGCCCAGCACCCGTTTGAGTGCCCGCATGAAACGCCCCTCGGCCCCGGACAGAAGTGCGGCATTGGCCGGATGGCCGACCACCATCTTGCGCGCATCGAAGTCAAAGAAGACCGCTGTCGGCAATGTGGTCTCGCCGGGCGCCATTGAGACCAAGTGCGGTTTGCCCTCCCTGAGGTATCCGGCCGCAGAATTTGACGTGCCAAAGTCGATGCCGAGGGTCGCCATGTGCCGTTCTCCACGAAAAAGACGCGCGGCATAGCCGTCGCCACCGCAAGCGTCAAGGCACGCCATCACGTGGTTGACCTGACCCGGCCTCACGCCGATAGTTCCGCCAGAGAAACAAAAGATAGTTCAAGGGATTGGAGACGGGACATGGCTGACGAGAACAAGCTGCTGATGTTTTTTGCCGAAGCGATTGCCGGAATTGGCGAGGACATTCCCTTTGCCGCCGGTTCGCCCCATGCGCTCATGCTCTTTGCCCACGCGCCCAACTATGTCGAAGGACAGGACCTCGCCGTTGGCGGCGCCACGGAAATGGGCTGGCTCGAGGTCAAGGTGGTCAAGGCTGGTGAAATCAAGGACGGGCCGGACAGCATCGCCGAAGAGGCGCTGCGCCTTGCCGCCGAAGACGCGGTCGAATACGGGCTGGGCCTTGTGGTTTATGACAGCGAATTGCCGCCAGAGGGTCTCAAGCTGACCCCTGGTATAGGTGTTCAGCCCGACGCCACCTGAGGCGTTTGCCCGGCCAGCACGGTACGCATCCACGCGGTGTCGATGTTTCCGCCGCAGAGAATTACACCGACCCGCTTGCCGCGCATGGAGGCGCGCTCCTGCATCAAGCCCGCCAGCGGTGCAGCACCTGCGCCTTCGGCCACGTTGTGCGTTGCGGTGAAATAGAGGCGGATCGCCTCGGCCACTTCGTCGTCGCTGACCGCGATGATCCGCTCTGCCCCCCGCGAATAGACGTCGAACGCCTCTTGCACCGGCACGCGGACAGCCATTCCGTCGGCGAATGTCGTTGCTGAATTCGTCTCGATCAGCCGACCGGCCTCGACCGACAGTTTCGCGGTCTGCGCCTGATCCGACACAACACCAACGATCTTCGTCTTCAGCCCAAGCGCGTCACGCGCCATGATGGTTCCGCAGATCCCGGACCCGCATCCAATGGGCACATAGACCGTGTCGAGGTCCGGCTGCGCCGAAAACAGCTCAAAGGCGTAGGTGGCCACCCCGCGCACCAGTTCAGGGTGGTAGGGCGGGACGATAAAGAGACCCTCCTCGTCGGCCACGCGAAATGCCTCGATCCGTGCCGTATCGAAGTCATCGCCAAACTCGACCAACTCGGCGCCAAATGCACGCATGGCGGCGTTCTTTTCCACCGAGTTTCCGCGCGGGACATAGACGAGCGCGCGCAGCCCGGCACCGGTTGCCGCCCACGCCTGGCCCTGTCCGTGGTTGCCGCGCGTCGCCGTGCAGATACCAGGCGCGTCGGGATGGGTGCGCTGCAGCCAGTCCATAAAGGTCAATGCACCGCGCACCTTGAACGCACCGGTTGGCGTGTGGTTCTCGTGTTTGACCCAGACTTCGGCGCCGGTGGCCTGGCTCAGAAGGGGCCAGTGATGTTGCGGCGTCGGAGCCATGCGGGCATGGACAAAGGCGGCAGCGGCGTCGAGGTCGGAACGGGTCAGCATGGCGCGACGGTGCCCAAAGGCGCGTCCGCCGTCAATCGGACAACGAAACGGGCGGCGCAATAATGGGTGCCACCCGTTTCTTTGCTGTTTCCATTGGGCCTACAGATTGCCGCCAGGCAGCTTGATCCCGCCTGCACCGGCGCGTTCTGCCGAAGGTGGGCCCTCAAGCGCAAATGGATGGTCAATTGCGGCCTGTGCCGCCCATGCGCGTCCACTGACGGTACTGGCTGCGATATCCTCTGCCGCCAGCCGCGCGACCTGCGGCGCGGCCACACTTGTGCCACCGGCGCGGACCCATGTGCCGCTGCGCGATCCGGCAGAGTAGACCCCCCACTGCACCCAGCTGTCGTCGCCGCGCGCGGCCAGATCGGGCCCTTCACGGGGTGGTGGGACAATGTGCGGCGACGGGTTGAGCGGTCCTGCCGCCGAATAGTCGGAAAGGACAGCCTCCTGCTCGGTATAGGCAGCCACCACGATCGGCGATGGCCCACAGGCAAAACCACTGATCGTGGTCGAGCGCCGCACCGGGCAATCCGTGCCCGGCGGATCAACGGGCAAAGGTGCTCCATAGGGCCCGTACCTGTAGTAACTGGCGTTTTCAAAAAACGCCTGACGCCCGGCAGGCCCGTGCCCCGGCAAGGTGTCGTCGCGGTCGATCCAGGCGTGGATCGGCTGATCTCCGGCGCTGTTGCGGCGCCGTATCTTGATCGTCCAGATGCCTGACGGCGCCAGATCGCTGGCCGGTTCCAGACTGGTGGTGGGATTGATCGACAGGGTGATCAGCCCGCGCTGTGTCGATCCACCCACCCAGCGATAGGCAAGCCACGCAATGCGCTCGCCCCGGTCATTGGTGATCTCGACCGCCTGACCGGGTTGTGCGTTGATTGCAACCTCGGTGTTGCCAAAGGGCGGCCGGACCTTGACCTTGGCAAAGTTGACTTGCGCGTTTTCCGGGCTGGGCGGCATCCAGATCTGCACATGGTTCGGTGTTATGTCGTCGGGCAGGACGACCATCTTGAGCTTGGTGCGTTTGCGTGTCTCGCCACGCGCATTCAAGGCGTGAAGCTGGCTCAGATTGGCATTGCCCGCCGGCAGGGTCAGCCACGCCTTCTGCTTTTCGGGAAACCGGTTTTGCGCTGCCGGGCTGAAGTATCTTTCGAACATCAGCGCGTAGATGCCGGACCCGTCATGCGGCCCCTCGGAGTTGCCATAGGAAAAGTTGAAGACGACAGGCGCCAGTGATCCGTCAGGCAGGCGAAAGCGCCGCGCCTGTTTCGCAAGGATGTGGAACGACAGGTACACCAGTGGCAACAGGTCCACGCCCGATGTGTCGCGGACCACGCGCGATGGCAGTGCCGCGCAGATGATCGGGTTGAGGTCCGCGCCTGCCGCCATGTCATGCCCGGCGCCCAGACCCATCACATGGGTGCCATGCGACTGCCTGAGCGCGACCGTGGAAAAGATATCCCGGGCCAGATTGACCTGTCCCGAGCGGGTGTAGAACAGGTCCTCGTCCAGCACGTTATTCACGGTGCAATCGGTCAGCAGTGCGTCTATGTCGGCTTTCTCGAGTTCCCGCCCCATGCTCGCGCTCGCGCCCGGCAGCGGCACGGCGTCAAAGATCTGTGCAAAGTGAACCCGGCTGGACGTTGGGCCATTGCGAAAGAGATCATGCGCGATCCCCATGCCATCGTCGACAAAGGCCTGAACGACCGTGCCCTCGGCGACGTGGATGGGGGCAAGGGGCGCGGGGCGGGCGCGCGGATCAAGGAACGTTACGTCCACAATCCCGCCCACGCGCACGGTGCCAATCCCCACACGGTTGCGTTCATCATTGAGGAATTCGACAAGGTCCGTCGTGGCAAACATTGCCACAGGCTGAAACTTCATCACCTGTTCCCGGTCTTCGGCGTCATAGGCCGCTGGCACGATCAGGAATCGCGAGAATTCGGCGTCGGCGATGTTTTTTTCGAACTGGTTGATGCTGATATTTTCGAGCTCGACCAGCAGGGACCACCATTCAGTTTTGGACCGTATCACCGACTGAATGCCGGATTGGCTCAGCCGGAAGAACGTGATGTGGTCAAATATGGCGGCGGGGTCGAACCCCTTGTCATCTGCATAACTTGCCATGACCGGGCCTACTCACAACCGGCCGGATCAACGTCTTTCCACTCGTCCAGCGCCTTGCCCCACAACCACGCCAGCGATGGCGAAGCCGGGATGCTGTTGTCGGAGCGGACCTTTGACGTGGCCCAGATGCCGCTGTCCGAGGTGACTTCGTCAGGTTGCGCATCCCCGTTGGGGTCATAGAGCTGGTGCCAGTCAAAATCCGTCCGCGCGTCATAGTTCGGCCCGTAGAAGGTCGAGGACACCCAGTTGCCGCCACAGCACATGGAATAGAAGTGATCGGCCAGTGTCAGCCCCAGTTGTTCGCCCGCAACCGAATCCACGGGGAAATGCACACCCCCAACAGTCCGGTTCGTTGCGATCCGCGCGGCTTGGCGCATCAGCATCGTTCCCCAGAGCGCGCGGTCATTGTATTGCGGAGCACCGCTTTCCATCAGCAGTTTCCACAGCAGACGGGCCATGATGAAGACTTCGGTCGAATGCCCGGACGGCAGCGTGCCGTGCGTCGGCGTCGGGATCATCGGTTGAACTTGCGGTGAAAAGAGGATGGGGCGTTTGACCGCCAAAGCGTATTTCATGCGCTGGATGACAGGCAGCGCAAAACCCAAAGCCGTGTAGATCAACTCGATCGTATGGGGCGTGCGGGCTGGTTCAATGAAGTTGATGGTCGCAAAAAAGGCCGTCGGTACACCAACTTGAGATAGCACTTCGGCGCCACGGTCAGGCCGGATACGTGCATAACCCAGAACAAAACCCAGCTGATCGCTCATCTGGTCCATGGTCGGGGCCGTCATGGTGACCATCGGATCAAAGCACAGCTTGCGGGTGTCGCCTGCGGTGTCCGACGTGTTGCGCCAGAGCGTGGCCACCGGGTTGCAGTGTTCATCCATGTCAAACGTCACATCAACGCTTGGCCCCAGTTCAGCCTGAAAAATCGCGGAACGCACACTGTCCGACAGACGCTCAAGGTTCTCGGGGCTGTTGGGGACACCCGCCAAGGGCTGCGCAATGTTGGTCATGCGCGTGCCAACGATGCCGTCCCGGTTCGTCAGCAAAGACTCCGCCAGCAGCGGGCTTTCTTCGGCTTGGCCCCCATAGGAGTTGTAGGAGTTGTACGAATTATAGGAATTGTAAGAGTTGTACGAATTGTACGAGTTGTACGAATTGTAAGAGTTCTCCGGACCAATACCCATTCTAATCCTCCTTTGGGTGCAATCTCGTTTCTAGTTTGGAATGCCCGCAGCAAGCAGCAATTCCGCGAAGCGGCGGCCATTCTTGAAATCCGCACTGGGTGCGGTTCTCAGCCAGTTGCTCACACGCAGGTCAGGTTGCAGCCGCAGCAACTCAACCGCGGTCGCGCGGGCATCCTCATGCTGGTCTGCACCCTGCTGTGCTGCGGCCAGAACCCGTAATGTCGACACATGCGTGCGGTTCAGACGATGCGACTCCTTGGCAAGGGTCACGGCCCGCGGATAGTCCTCCGCCGACAGGTTCGCACCTGCGGCCAAGGCCAGATACAGGAAACGGTGCGGATCAAGCGGCGTCAGGTGGAGCGCGCGTTCGGCGTCGCGCTTGCCCTCGGCACCGCGATCCCGGAACGACGCCACCGTGCCACGCTGCGCCCGCCCCTGCGGATCGTTCGGGTTGATCTGCAAGGCCGCATCATAGCGGCTTTCGGCCTCGTCCAGCCGGTGCGCCAGATGTGCCAGAACCTGACCTTCGCAAATCAGCGCAAGCGCATGGTGCGGATCGATGTCCAGCGCGCGCGCGGTGAAATCGAGGGCGGCGCCCGCTTCGGCTTGCGGATTGTCCGACCACCCCTGAACGCGCCGCAACACATGCCACCGCGCCATCCAGGCAAGGGGCGTCGGATGGTTGGGCACCTGTTCGATCACGTAGTTCAGATAGGCCTGCGCGCGGTTGAAGTCTTCGGGCGCGAACCGGTGCATGAGCCCTACCGCCCCGTGCAACACGCTGAAGAGTTTGAGGTCGTTCAGCGGCGCCGAGCGGGCACGACGCACTTCGTTGATCATGATCACCCTGCGGATATGCGTGACGATCTCATCAATGCTTTCGGTTTCGGCCAGCCATGTCTGTCTGGGCAAGGCCATGCGATCCGACCAGAGAACCAACTGCGACTCGGCCTCTGCAAACTCGGTCATCAGGATGACCGTGTCGCCCATCTCCATCACGCTGCCCGACAGGATGAAATCCGCGTTCAGCAATTT
Source organism: uncultured Rhodobacterales bacterium (assembly GCA_964603315.1). Taxonomy (GTDB): domain Bacteria; phylum Pseudomonadota; class Alphaproteobacteria; order Rhodobacterales; family Rhodobacteraceae; genus Tateyamaria. The sequence continues at coordinate 6,301 of CAZRUV010000012.1, read as the reverse complement.
GCCCGCATCGCGCGCACCGTGGTTCGAAAAGTCCAGCGTTGACAGGCGCGAGATGACGTTCATGTCTTCCGACCGGCTGATCGCGCGGGCAATCTCGTCGCCCAGAAACATGCTCATCATGGACCCGCTGGCGCTGTCGGCCTGTGCCCGGAACGGAAGCACCGCAAGCGTGGGCAACACGTCGCGGGGATCAAGCTGCGGTTTGATCGTGGTATCCGGATCAAGGATGGATGTTGTGCCCGTGCCCGGATCGGCAGGTTGCGCTGCGCGGGCTGTACCGGCCAGCGCCTGCATCGGCTGCGCTCCCGCCGGAGCGGCACCAATCACGTCGCCGTGCAGCACATAACCGCGTTTCGGCACCGTCTTGAGGATTTGGCGCGTACTGTCCCCAATGGCACGCCGAATGTCAGAAATGCACTGGGTCAGACTGTCATCGGTGACCGCCACATCCGGCCACACTTTGGCAATCAGGTCGTCGCGCGGGGTCAAACGGCCAAGATGGTCCACCAGGTACCGCAGCACCTGTGCCGATTGGGAACGCAGAAGCACTTCGTCGCCGGCGGCGGTGACGATCCGTTCTGTGCCCACCTGGTAGGTTGCCCCACCCAGCTGGATATGACCCGATTCTGCAGTCATGTGTCCTGCGCTAAAGACCTTCCCCAACACGCCACCATCGATGTGCGCATACGCAATGCCGTTCGCGCCACCGCCCCGACCATTCCCGGCATTCAGCACCCCAATAGGCTGATTTACCACGGAAAGCACGGGCGGCGTCTGGACCGGCTCCTGCGTTTTGCTGAACGCACCGTAGTGACGATTTGCTGTCCCGGATAGCAAAATCATCACGCGGCTCCCTGCAGGAACAGCGCCGTGTCTTTGGCGCTGACGCAGTTCAATCCCCTGAGCGTCACCGTTTGCATCGTGCGTTCGGATCGCGCGCTCAGCGTGATCCCGTCTGCGCCTTCGCAAAATGTCATCGGAAGGATGGCGTCGTTGACCAGAATGCCCATCATCGACGGGCAGCCCAGGCGGGTCATCACGAGCCATCCCGTCGCGCCGATGCGGGCTTGCGCGACGGTGCCTTCGGGGGTTGAGGGCGGAAAGAGGGCGACGATATCGGTCAGCTCTTCGACCTGCACCAGAACCGAGTCGATCTGCGGCAGCACGGGTGTAAAGCAGGTCGGGTCCGATGCGTGGCGACTGATCCCGAACGTCAGTTGCGCGCCAAGCGAGGTGCAATAGAGCCAGTGTGTGGAAACGCGCGTGCCGTCGCCTGACATGGCGCGGCAACTATAGGTCGCGCCCACATGCAGGTCCTGCTTCACATCTGCCTTTTCGACGACCAGCGTGTGATAGGTCTGATCGGCAAACTGACCCGTTTCATAGCGCCCCACACCCTTGGTCGCGACCGGGCTCACCTCCAGCGGGATGCCGCGGTAGTACGGATAGATGCTGACATCCGTCAGGTCCTCAACTTGGACACTCATGATTGCAATTTCTACTTCCCAAATGCCGTTTCGATGCCCGTGCCCCGTGCGCGCGCGATCGAATTAATGCATTTGAGTGTGTCTCAGCGTCTCGCCGAACGCCCGAAGTCTTTCCGAAATTGATCCGAAATGGCAGGCTGACCCGACCGATTGTACCCGTCTGCACGGGGCTCGGGACGGGTTAGCGGGAACAATGCCCGGTCCACCGATGCCCGTTCGGATGTGTCCTCAGATACTCAGGCAGACATACTTCATCTCGAGAAATTCCTCGATGCCGTGATGCGATCCCTCGCGTCCCAGACCAGACTGCTTGACCCCGCCAAAGGGCGCCACTTCGGTCGAAATGAGACCTGTATTGACGCCGACCATGCCGTATTCGAGCGCTTCGGCCACCTTGTAGACGCGGCTCAGATCGCCGGCGTAGAAATAGGCCGCAAGCCCAAAGATGGTGTCATTGGCCATCGCGATCACGTCGTCCACCGTTTCGAATTTGAAGAGTGGGGCCAAAGGGCCGAATGTTTCTTCGTGGGCCACCTTCATGTCCTGCGTGACGCCGGTCACCAAAGTCGGCTCGAGAAAGCTGCCGCCGAGGGCGTGGGCCTGCCCACCGGTCAAGACCGATCCGCCTTTGGCGACGACGTCAGCCAGATGGTCCTGGACCTTTTCGACAGCCTTGTCGGAAATCAGGGGGCCCGTGGTCACGCCGTCTTCGAACCCGTCGCCCACATTCAGCTTCTCGACGGCCACCTTCAGCTTGGCCGCGAAGGCGTCATAGACCCCCGCCTGCACGTAAATCCGGTTGGCGCAAACACAGGTTTGCCCGGCATTGCGGAACTTGCAGATCATCGCGCCCTCGACCGCTGCGTCCAGATCGGCGTCATCAAAGACGATGAACGGCGCGTTGCCGCCCAGTTCCATTGAGCATTTCATGACCTGATCCGCGGCCTGCCGCAGCAGGATGCGCCCCACCTGGGTCGATCCGGTAAATGTCAGCTTGGCCACGGCAGGGTTTTCGCAGAATTCCTTGCCCGTCTCGGACGCGTTGGAGGTTGTGACCACCTGCAACAGACCCGCAGGCAGGCCTGCGCGTTCGGCCAACACACCAAGGGCAATCGCCGACAGTGGTGTCAGTTCTGCCGGGCGCGAAACAAAGGCGCAACCGGCTGCGAGCGCAGGCCCCGCCTTGCGGGTGATCATCGCGTTGGGAAAGTTCCAGGGCGTGATGGATGCCGCCACTCCGATGGGCTGTTTCATCACCATGATCCGCTTGTCACGCTGGTGACCGGGGATCGTCTCGCCATAGATGCGCTTGGCCTCTTCGGCGAAGAACTCGATGAACGACGCGCCATAGGCAATTTCGCCCTTGGCTTCGGCCAGCGGTTTGCCCTGTTCGGCTGTGAGGATTTTGCCAAGATCGTCGACGTTCGCCATCATCAGCTCGAACCAGCGGCGCAGCACAGCCGACCGCTCTTTTCCTGTCCACGATGCCCAGTCCTTTTGCGCAGCTTTGGCCCCGGCAATTGCGTCGGCCACCTGTGCACGGCTCAGATCGGACACTTTCGCAATTATGTCGCCCCGGGCGGGGTTGGTGACGTCGAATGTTCCGTCGTCGCCGTCGATCCATTCCCCGTTCACATAGGCGCGCGTTTCGAGCAGGGAGGGATCGGAGAGCATGGATTTCAGGTCAGTGTTCTGGTCAAGCATGGCGTGTCCTTTCGGGTCTGGCGCATCTGAACCAAGCGCGGTTAGCCTTGTCCAGCACCAAAAGACGGACACACACCATGCCAGACCTCGACGATGCCTACGCCAACGCCGCCTATATCCCCGATGCCCCGTCCTTTCTGGAGCGCTGGCCCGCAGACGCGGCTGCGTATCGGGAGGCTCTGGCAGACCGCGCGAAACTCGGTATCCGTTATGGTCCATCGGAACGCATGGCCTTTGATCTGTTCCAGCCCAAGGGAGCGTCGCAAGGGACGCTGATATTCGTGCATGGCGGCTATTGGCTCAGGTTTCATCGGCACGACTGGTCACATCTTGCGGCGGGGGCCAATGGGCGGGGCTGGTCGGTCGCAATGCCATCCTACGATCTGGTGCCGCAGATCAGTATTGCCGGGATCACGCAACAGATCGCACAGGCCGTGACCCGGATCGCCGCTGACACGTCGGGCCCCATCAGCTTGTGCGGGCATTCGGCCGGAGGGCACCTCGTGTCGCGGATGCTGGCGCCCGGCATGTTGCACGGTGACATTCTGGCCCGTCTGACCCATGTGGTGCCGATATCGCCCGTCAGTGATCTTGAGCCGTTGATCCAGACCTCGATGAACGCCGATTTCGGTCTTGACCCGGCGATGGCGCATGCGGAAAGCCCGCGCCATCAGGCCAAACCGCAAGTGCCTGTCACGGTCCGGGTGGGTGCGGCTGAACGCCCTGTCTTTCTCGATCAGGCGCGCTGGCTGGCGGAGGCATGGGGCGCCGCCCAGGATGTGAGGGACGACTTGCACCACTTCGACATCATTGACGCATTGCAGGACGCCGACAGCGACCTTGTGCAGGTCCTGACTATCGCTCCAGACTAGGGACGCAGCTTTGGCCGCTTACGCACTGGCGCATCTCCCTGAGTGCTGCGGCGTCAGGTTTGCTGAAGACGTCTCCGCCGCAGGGACCCATGCTGAGCGTGTAGTGCGGGCCGTCCTTGCGCAGAAACGCAATGACTTGCCCGGATGAGGCCCAGCCGCACCAGTGAACCACGCAGTCCACCTCAAAGGTGACATCCACGGTCAGCGGCACGTCTGCGCCATCCCTGACAAGCGCATGTCCCGAGAATGTCGCGGGAATGGTCGCATTCGACGGCAAGTCATTGGGGTTCTTGAGTTGCGCCAACGGCATCAGGTCTTCGTCAAAACGCAATGTCCCAATTGCTGGAACATAGGACGCCTCAGCCGCCTCGGCTCTCAGATAGGCGTCCGATACCCCCCACGGCAAACACGACAAGGCCTGCGCCACAGACGGGATCAGACCAAGCCCGATTGCCAGCCAGCGCACTACAGAAACGCCTCGAATTCGGACAGAACCCGCACATAGACATCGCGCTTGAACGGCACGATCGATCCGGGCAGGTCCGCCGGTGGCATCCACATCCACGCGGAAAATTCGGGCTCTTCGGTCTCGATGTTGATCTGGTCGTCGGTGCCCTTGAACCGCAGCAGATAGTATTTCTGCTCCTGTCCGCGGAACCGGCCCTTCCACAGCTTGGGCACCAGATCGTGCGGCAAGTCATAAGGCAGCCATCCGTCGGTTTCGGCCACCACATCCACAAGATCCGGCGTGATCCCCGTCTCTTCCTCCAGTTCGCGCAAGGCTGCGGCGCGAGGGTCTTCGCCTGCGTCAACGCCGCCTTGCGGCATCTGCCACGCGTCCTGATACCGATCCTTGCGTTGCCCGACCCAGACAAGGCCCGCCGGGTTCAACACCATGACGCCGACGTTTCGGCGGTAGGGCAGTTTTGCAATGTCTTCGGGGGTCACGTCAGCACCTTCTCCATCTCGGCGCGCGCGAGGGTCTGGCCCGAACGCGCGACGGTTTCGTGCCGGATAACATGAAACCCGAGGGCCGCAAATGCAGGCTGCGCCATGACGCTTGCATGGGTCCAGAGGCGCGGGGCATCTTGCGCCCGGGCCGCCGCCTCGAGCACTGCCAACATCGCCCGCATCACGCCACGACCCTGTGCACTTACCCGAACATAGGCGAAATCCACATAGGTGCCCGCCAGTGTGACAAAGCCACAGATTTCGCCCGCGTCCTCTGCGACCCAGATCTGTTGATCGCCAAGCCGCGCCGCCCATGCGGCGCCGTTCGGCAATTGCGGCACCCAAGCCTCTTTTTGCGCCGGACTATAGGCGCTTGGCGCGTTGTGAACCGCGTCCCACATGACCGCGCCAAGCGCATCCGCCTCGTTGACGTGCGCCGCCCTTACGTCAACCATTGCCAAATCTCCTTTTGACGTCGCGTTGCACGTGACAACACGTGAACTATACCAGACACAATCGGGAAATACGTGCCTCGGGAGGACATCATGACAGCCTATCCACATATGCTTGCGCCGTTGGACCTCGGGTTCACCACCCTCAAGAACCGCGTCCTGATGGGGTCGATGCATACAGGGCTCGAAGAGACCAAGGACTGGAACCGCGTTGCCGAGTTCTATGCGGAACGGGCGCGTGGTGAGGTTGCGCTGATGGTGACGGGCGGGATCGGCCCCAACCTCGAAGGATCCGTGCTGCCAGGGGCTGCGATGATGACGACGGCCGAAGATGTGGCCAACCACACGGTGATCACGGAGCGGGTGCATGACAATGGCGGCAAGATCGCGATGCAGATCCTGCACGCAGGGCGTTATGCCTATGGGCCAAAATGTGTTGCCCCGTCGCCCGTGAAGTCTCCCATCTCGCCCTTCCCACCTGCGGAACTGGACGAGGACGGGATCGAAAAGCAGATCAGCGACATCGTTGCCACCGCCGCCCGCGCACGCGAAGCCGGGTATGACGGGGTCGAGATCATGGGCTCCGAAGGGTACTTCATCAACCAGTTCCTCGTGACCCACACCAACAAGCGCGAAGACCGTTGGGGCGGCAGTTACGAAAACCGGATGCGCCTGCCCATCGAGATTGTGCGCCGTACGCGCGCGGCGGTGGGCGACGACTTTATCATCATCTACCGGCTGTCGATGATCGACCTTGTTCCCAATGGCTCCACCTTCGATGAGGTCGCGCAACTGGCCCGCGAAATCGAAAAGGCCGGTGCGACGATCATCAACA
>CAZRUV010000011.1:16630-47920 GCA_964603315.1 uncultured Rhodobacterales bacterium | reverse complement strand
GGATGGCGGCGACCAGTTCCAGGGCACGCTGTTCTACACCTATTACAAGGGCGCGTTCGCGGCTGAAATGATGAACCAGATGGGCTATGACGCGATGACCGTGGGCAACCACGAATTCGACGACGGCCCCGAAGCGCTGCGCGGGTTCATGGATGCGGTCGAATTCCCGGTGCTGATGTCGAATGCGGATGTCACTCAGGAGCCGCTTCTGGCCGACAAGCTGGCGAAGTCGGCGGTGATCGAGCGTGGCGGCGAAAAGATCGGCCTGATCGGCCTCACGCCCGAAGACACCGACGAATTGGCGAGCCCGGGTCCGAATGTCACGTTTTCCGATCCCGTCGCGGCCGTGCAGGGCGAGGTCGACGCGCTGACCGGGCAGGGCGTGAACAAGATCATCGTGGTCAGCCACTCGGGCTATGACGTGGACCAGAAGGTTGCCGCCGAGACAACGGGTGTCGACGTGATTGTCGGCGGTCACTCCAACTCGTTGCTGGGTGATTTCGAACGTGCCGTCGGGCCTTACCCGACCATGGTGGGCAGCACGGCGATCGTGCAGGCCTATGCCTACGGCAAGTATCTTGGCGAACTGAACGTCACCTTTGACGACGAAGGCAACGTGACCGAGGCGGCGGGCCAGCCGCTGATCATCGATGCGTCGGTGGCAGAGGACGAGGCCGTCAAGGCGCGCATCGCCGAAGCCGCAAAGCCGCTTGAGGAAATCCGCAACAAAGTCGTCGCGGAAGCCTCCGAACCCATTGGCGGCGACCGCGAGGTATGCCGGGCCAAGGAATGCTCCATGGGGTCGCTGATTGCGGATGCCATGCTGGACCGCGTCAGGGATCAGGGGATCGAGATCGCGATCCAGAATGGTGGCGGTATCCGGGCGTCGATTGATGCCGGCCCGGTCACCATGGGTGAGGTGCTGACGGTGTTGCCGTTCCAGAACACCCTGTCGACCTTCCAGGTGACAGGCGCGACCATTGTCGCGGCGCTGGAAAATGGTGTCAGCCAGATCGAAGAGGGCGCTGGCCGGTTCCCGCAGGTGGCGGGCATGTCCTATGCCTTTGACGCATCCAAAGCGGCAGGTGAGCGGGTCAGCGACGTGATGGTGGGCGGTGCGCCGATCGACATGGACAAGCTCTATGGCGTGGTCAGCAACAACTATGTCCGCAATGGCGGCGACGGCTACTCGATGTTCAAGGATGCGCAAAACGCCTACGACTTCGGACCTGACCTCGCGGATGTGACGGCTGAGTTCCTCGCGGCGCAAGGGCCCTTCACGCCCTATACGGACGGTCGGATCAAGGCGAAGTGATCCGCCTGACAAAGTGATGTGCGTGGGGCGGGCTCTGGCCCGCCCCATGTCATTTTGACGGTTGGGGAGAACCGGGGATGTGTGGACGTTTTGCAGTGACCCTGCCGCAGGATGCCATGGCGCAGCTGTTCGAGGCGACGCCAGCGAACGATCTACCCGACGTGCCGAACTACAATGTCTGCCCGACCAATCAGGTGCACGTGGTCTGTTCTGATGGCGCGCAGCGGCGCCTGATACCGATGCGATGGGGCTTTATCCCGCACTGGTACAAGAAGCCCGGCGACGGACCCTTGTTGATCAATGCGCGCTCCGAGACTTTGGCCGAAAAGCCCGCCTTTCGCGCCGCCTGTCGTGACAGGCGCGCGGTGATCGTGGCCACCGGGTTTTATGAATGGACGCGCGACGGGGATGTGCGCCTGCCCTGGTACATCACCCGCACCGACGGCGCGCCCCTGGCCTTTGCCGCGGTCTGGCAAAGCTGGGCGCCCAGGGATGGGGAGGCTATGCGTACGGCGGCCATCGTGACAACGGGTGCGAATGCACCCATGTCGGCGATCCACCACCGGATGCCCGTGGTTCTCGAACCCGATGAGATCGGGTTGTGGCTGGGCGAACAGGGCAAAGGGGCCGCACGCCTGATGCGTGCAGCCCCGGATGATGCGCTGTGCTGGCATCGGGTGTCCCGGGCAGTCAATTCAAACCGCGCATCAGGTCCCGAGCTGATTGATCCGAACGACGACTGACCGCAGTTGGATCAGTTGACGGGCGACTCCTCAAAGCTGATGTCGCCGGTCACGGCATAGGTGCCGTCCGAGTTGATCGCGTTGGCGTTGTGGAACGTCCGTTCGATTTCGGAGTCCACAACCATCGTGTACTCTTCCTCGATCTGGAGCGGGCCGATCGTCCATTCTTCGTTTGCCGCAACGATCGTATGTTCGTCGCCAGACACGTTGATGAACCGCACGGTGTCGCCCGGGTTCAGATAGGTCGTCTCCGGGAAATACGTGTCGGGCAGCACAAGGATGGTGTGCTCCGCGTTGGTTCCAGCCGTTGCGACAGTCAGCACTGACGTCAGCACCGACAGTGCCGTTCCTAGAAAAATTGCGCGCATCATGGCAGCACTCCTATTTACCTGCGGCCCCACCCGTTGGTCAGAATCATGTGGGGATTTTATGCGCTCTGATTTGGGCCGAATTGAGGCGGAATGTGGGCAAGGGCGCGGTGCTTTGCCTCAATACAGGCGCACCCGCGGCCATTGCACATCCCGGTACGCCCGCTACCCTAGGGGTAGCCCGACCACCGCTTGCCCGAGGGAATGCCGCCATGAACGCTGAAGCCAAGATCCTGAAACCCAAGGATGCGCCCGATCTGGGAACGTTTGACTGGTCCGACCCGTTCCGCCTGTCGGCGCAACTGACCGAGGATGAGCGGATGATCCAGGCATCCGCTGCGGCATATGCCAACGAAAAGCTGGCGCCGCGCGTTGTTGACGCGTTCGCGCAGGAAACAACGGATCCCGGGATTTTCCGCGAAATGGGCGAGATGGGCTTGCTGGGCGTGACATTGCCCGAGGCATATGGCGGTCTCGACGGATCCTACGTCGCATACGGGTTGGTCGCGCGCGAGGTGGAACGGATCGACAGCGGGTATCGATCGATGATGTCCGTGCAGTCGAGCCTCGTGATCTATCCGATCTACGCCTATGGTTCCGAGGCGCAGCGGCGCAAATACCTGCCCAAGCTGGCATCGGGCGAATGGATCGGCTGTTTCGGCCTGACCGAGCCTGATGCTGGATCAGACCCGGCCGGGATGAAGACGGTCGCGAAAAAGACGGCCGATGGATATGTTCTGAACGGCGCCAAGATGTGGATTTCCAATGCGCCGATTGCCGACGTGTTCGTGGTCTGGGCCAAGTCCGAGGCGCATGACGGCAAGATCCGTGGCTTTGTACTCGACAAGGGCACCGAAGGTCTTTCCGCGCCGAAGATCGAAGGCAAGTTGAGCCTGCGTGCGTCAATCACGGGCGAGATCGTGATGCAGGACGTGGCGGTGGGCGAAGATGCCCTGCTGCCGGATGTGCAGGGCCTCAAGGGGCCGTTCGGATGCCTGAACCGCGCGCGTTACGGTATCTCGTGGGGGGCGATGGGGGCCGCGGAATTCTGCTGGCATGCCGCGCGCCAATACGGGCTCGACCGCAAGCAATTCGGCAAGCCGCTGGCGCAAACGCAGCTTTACCAGAAAAAACTGGCGGACATGCAGACCGAGATTGCGCTTGGCCTGCAGGCCTCCTTGCAGGTGGGGCGCCTGATGGACGCGGCAGAGGCCGCGCCCGAGATGATTTCCATCGTCAAGCGGAACAATTGCGGCAAGGCGCTTGAGGTTGCCCGGCACGCACGGGACATGCACGGCGGCAATGGTATTGATGGCGCGTATCAGGTCATGCGCCACATGATGAACCTCGAGACCGTGAACACCTACGAGGGCACACATGATGTCCACGCACTGATTCTCGGGCGCGCGCAGACGGGGCTTCAGGCGTTTTTCTGACGCTTGCCGGGGCCCGGAAACCGATACGGTTTCCGGCAGGATTTCGACGCGAAATCCGGCACGCAAGCGCAATGGTTGTGCGAAGTGCCTGAAATCGCGTCGATTTCAGCGCCGTTTTCCGTATCGGAAAACGATTTCCTGGTCGAATTGCACACGTGTGCAAAAATGACTTGCCTCGACGGCAACCTCGCCCTTACCGTGCAGAGAGCAGGGGGATGCCATGGCCGAAATCCAGTTGCGCAATATCAACAAGCGGTGGGGCAGCTTTGTCGGTGTCGACAATTTTGACCTGACCATCGCCGATCAGGAGTTTCTCGTTTTGCTGGGCCCGTCCGGCTGCGGCAAGACCACGACGATGCGGATGATCGCGGGGCTTGAGGACGCCACGGACGGAGACATCGTCATCGACGGTCGGCGCGTCAACGATCTAGATCCCAAGGACCGCGATGTGGCGATGGTGTTCCAGTCCTACGGTCTATACCCCCATCTCAACGTCTACGAAAACATTCGCTTCCCGCTCAAGGTGCGCAAGGTCGATCCGGCAACACATGATGAGCGTGTGCGGCGCGCCTCTGCCATGGTCGAGCTCGACGAATTCCTGCACCGCAAACCGGCCGAGTTGTCGGGTGGTCAGCGTCAGCGCGTCGCGCTTGCCCGCGCCATCGTGCGCGAGCCGAACGTGTTCCTCATGGACGAGCCGCTGTCGAACCTCGACGCCAAGTTGCGCGTCTCGACCCGCGCGCAGATCAAGAACCTCAGCCACGAACTGAAGGTCACCACCGTCTACGTGACCCATGACCAGATCGAGGCGATGACGCTTGCTGACCGCGTTGTCGTGATGAAGCAGGGCAAGGTCCAGCAGGTCGGCACGCCGACAGAGATCTATGACCGCCCGGCGAACACCTTTGTTGCCAGCTTCATCGGATCACCGGCCATGAACCTGATGGATGGCAACTTGTCGGGCGGCACATTCACCGGCGACAACGTCTCCGTTTCGGGGATCGAGGGGCCGGACGGACCCGTCACGCTTGGCTTCCGGGCCGAGGATGCGAGCATTGCCGAAGCCGATGGCCAGATCACGGCGCCGATCTACACGATCGAACTGCTGGGCGATGCAACAATGCTTACGGTGCGTGCGGGCGGCCAGCTTGTGTCGATCAAGGCGCACAAGGAATTCCGGGCCGAAATCGGCGACACTGTGTCCTTCTCGGTTCCTGCGGGTATCTGCCACGCATTCAATTCCTCTTCCGGCGACCGTATCGCCTGAGGAAACCGGTTGTCCGGGGGCACCCGGACAACCCAATCCAGGCCAGTGCAGACTTGCAAGATGCACTGGCGCCAAACGCAACAGGGAGTTTGCATATGTACTTGAAGAAACTGGCACTCGCGGGCGCCATCTCGCTATTGGGATCCACGGCATTTGCCGCGTGTTCCTACGAAAACACCGTGCCACTGAAGTCGTTGAGCGCCGGGTTTGAAGCGTGGAAAGCTGTCACCGACGCGATGTCGGAGTGCGGGAATTTCCAGGCCGAGCTGGACCAGGAATTCCGCACCAAGCAACCTGCCGCCTTTGAGGCGAACCCGTCGCTGTATCACATCGGCGGCGTGTCGAACGGCACGATCACGCCCCTGCTGAACGCAGGCACCATCCGTCCGCTGGACGATCTGGTCGCGAAATACGGTGAAAACCTGTCGCCCAACCAGTTGATCCGCGTGGACGGCAAGATCATGGCCGTTGCCATGATGGTGAACACCCAGCACCTGATGTACCGCTCGGACATTCTGGCCGATCTGGGCATTGAGACACCGACCACGTGGGATGAGGTCTTTGCTGCGGCTGACAAGATCGAAGCGGCAGGCGTGGTTGACCATGCCCTGGGCGCGACGATGAAGTCCGGCTGGAACCTCGCGCAGGAATTCGTGAACATGTACCCCGGCTTCGGTGGTGCATTCTTCAACGATGACAACACCACGGCGGTGAATTCCGAGGCCGGGATGAAGGCGCTGGCCACGATGAAGAAGACGCTCGACTACACCGATCCGGAGGTGCTCGTCAGCGACTCGACCTACGTGCAGCAGCAGTTCCAGCAGGGCAAGATCGCCATGGCGAACCTGTGGGCCAGCCGCGCCGGTGCGATGAATGACGAGAACGAAAGCCAGGTGGTCGGCAAGGTTGCGATGTCCGCAGCACCGCTCGCCATGGACGGTGGCGCGCCCGCGACTACGCTGTGGTGGGACGGTATCGTAATTGCCGCCAACATCACCGATGAGGAAGCGGATGCCGCGTTCCGTCTGGCGATGGAAGGTCTCGACAAGGACATGGTCACAGGCGCCAACGAGGCGGCGATCTGGCTGGTGGACGGCTATGTGCCGGGCGATCTGGCCAAGGGTGCGATTGCAACCGCAACCGCCAACCCCGCACCGCCGCCCTATCCGTCGACCACGCAGATGGGTCTGCTGCACACCGCTCTGGGCAACGAACTGCCAGCGTTCCTGACCGGTGAGCGCGATGCCGCGGCAACGCTCGTGGCCATCGACGAAGCCTACACGACAGCCGCCAAGGAAGCAGGCGTGCTGGAGTAAATCCAAACGGGCTGGCCGGACACGCTTCGGCCAGCCCAACCAACCGGGGGACAGATGCAAACGGAATTCGATCATATCGTGGTGGGCGGTGGCTCTGCCGGGTGCGCGGTGGCCGCGCGCCTTGCCGAACGACCGGGCGCATCCGTGCTGGTGGTCGAGGCGGGTCCGTCGGATCGGAACATCCGGGTCAGGGTGCCCTTTGGTCTGGTGAGCCTGATGCGCTCGAACGCGCGCAACTGGAAACGCGAGACCGTGCCAATGGCCTCAGCCGGGGGGCGCAGGGTTTCGGTGCCGCGCGGCAAGATGCTGGGCGGGTCCGGATCGATCAATTCCATGGTCTGGTTTCGCGGTTGCCGCGCGGATTTCGACGCCTGGGGTCTGCCCGGCTGGGACAGCGCCACGGTCTGGCGCGCCTATGACGAGGTCGAGGCGCGCATGACGCCCACCCGCTTGCCACATCCGCATGCCCTGTCCGAAGCCTTCGGCCGCGTGTTCCCGGCCAATGACACAAGCGCCCCGCCCAGCCCCGAACGGCAAAGCGCGGGCGTGTTTCACTGCAACATGCGCAACGGCGCACGCTGGTCGGCGGCAGACGGTTTTTTGCGACCGTCCGGGGCCGAGGTCATGACCGGCGCCGAGGTTGCACGGGTCCTCTTTGACGGCGCGCGTGCCTGCGGTCTCCAATTGCGTGACGGGCGCAGGCTGGTCGCGCGGGCGGGCGTCGTCCTGTCGGCGGGCAGCATCGAGAGCCCGATGATCCTCATGCGGTCCGGCATCGGACCGGGCGCGGATTTGCGGGCCGCAGGGATCGAGGTGCGCCAGGATGCGCCGCAGGTGGGTGCCAATCTGCACGATCACCCGGGCTTTGGCCTGCATTTCAAGGGACCGCGGTCGGGCTACGGCCTCACGCTGCGCCAATTGCCAGCCTGGGCGCTGTCGCCGTTCCGATGGGCGCTTGCCCGCAAGGGGAGGCTCACCTCGAACACCGTCGAGGCGGGCGCGTTTTACAACGTGTCGGGCGGGGACGTGCCGGATATCCAGACGCATTTCCTGCCCTTCCTCATGGGCTGGCAGGGGCGCAGCATCATCTGGGGGGCGGGCTATTTCGCCGATGTCTGCCTGTGCCAGCCCCGCTCGCGCGGGAGGCTTGGCATGGGGCGCGATCCGTTCGCGCCGCAGATTGACCTCAATCTCTTTGGCGATGCACATGACCTTGATGTCATGGTCAAGGGCGTGATCCGGCTGCGCCAGATCCTTGCTGCCGCCGATTTCGGCACGCGCCGCGCGCCCGAGGCCTTTCCCGGCGACGACGTGACGGGCGATGCGTTGCGCGACATCATCCGCAGCCGTGCTGGCACGGCCTATCACCCGGTGGGGACCGTCGCGCTTGGCGGCCCCGTGGACGCCACCGGCGCGGTCAAGGGCACGCAAAACCTCTGGGTGGCGGATGCCAGCGTCATGCCTCGCATCACAACAGCAAACACAAACGCCCCGTCGATGATGATCGGCTGGCAAATCGGCGGCCATGTGGCCGCAGCGGCAAAAAGGAACGCAGCATGAAGTTCAAAACGTTCTTCTGGTTCGTAGCCCCGTCCGTCTTCATGATGCTCCTGTTCATCGCGGCGCCGCTCGTTTCGGTCTTCATCCAGTCGTTCCAGATCACCCAACCGGTGATGCAGCAGATCGAGGTTGAGACCTGTACGCCGGGGTTCCTGACCCAAACCTGTATCACCGAGCTCAAGACGGTACCCATGATCGACGAGGTCACGGGCAAGACGCTGACCACAACCGAATGGGTCGGGTTTCAGAGCTACCAGAACGTCTTGCAAATGGACAAGTTCTGGGAGGCCGTGGGGGGCGGCAATTTCGGGGACATTCTGCAGATCGACTTCTGGAAGGCGCTGCGCTTTACGCTCATGTTCACGCTTCTGACCTTGCCGCTTGTGATCGGTGTCGGCCTTGCGATTGCGCTGGCGGTGAACAACGCGGTGCAGTCGATCCGCGGGCCCGTCATCTTTATCTCGCTTCTGCCCTTCATCATCACGCCCGTCATCGGAGCGCTGGCGATCTACTGGCTGTTCGTGGGTGACGGGATCCTGACCGCGGTGCTCGAAAACATTCTCGACCGGGACATCGCGATGTTTGCGCAGGCCTGGACGGTCGAATTGCTGATGTACCTGTTCCGCGTGTGGAACAACGCGCCCTTTGCCTTCGTCATCTTCTATGCCGGGCTGCAGACCGTTAACATGGATACGCTCGAATCCGCGATCATCGACGGAGCCAGTCGGCTCGAACGCCTGCGCTACGTGATTGTACCGCACCTGATGCCGCTGATCATCTTCATCGCCATCATCCACCTGATGGACGTCTACCGGACCTTTGAAGAGATCGTGGGCTTCCGCAGTCAGGCGCATGTGATCTCGTTGCAGTGGCTGACCTATGACTTCCTCGTGCCGGATGATGCGGGCAACCGCGCGATCAGCCGCGCGTCGGCCTCCGCCATGCTGACCATGATCGGGATCGTGATCCTGCTGATATTGCCGCTGCGTCGCACATGGCGTGACCACAAAGGGAGTGCGCACTGATGTCCTCGAAAGCCATGCAGCAGAGCGTCGGCCTGCGTATCCTCAGCAACGGTTTCCTGGCGTTCTGGTGCCTGCTGGCCTCGTTCCCGATCCTCTGGATCACGGTGATGAGCTTCAAGGCCCCGCGCGATGCCTTCGCATCTTCGGCGTGGGACGTGATCACCGGGCCCGATACGCGGGCGGCCGGAAACGGTCTGTCCGTGCTTGATATCATCATCGGTGGCGCGGTGCTTTTCTTTGCCATTCGCTGGGCGTTCCGACTGCTGCCGCGTCTGGTGCGGCAGATGACCCCGCCCGCGCTCATCGCGCTTGGCTGGGTCGTTGGCGCGCTGGTCTATGGCATCGGCTTCATCATCGTGTTCTTCGGCATCCTGCCTCCCGTGTTGGGCGTTCTGAACGGTATCCTCGGCCCGCTGGGTGAACCGATCATCGGCATGACGACGGTGCACTACTACTCTGTCTGGGTGGAAAACGAGTTCTTCCGCAACTTCCTCAATTCGCTGCTGGTCACGGCGGGCGTTGTGACGGTGTCGCTGACGGTGGGCACGCTTGCGGGCTACGGGCTGGCACGGTCGGGGTCGAACCTTGCCTTCTGGCTGCTGATCGTGGCGTTGATCTTCCGCGCCTTGCCGCACTCGGTTCTGGTGGCCGGGTACCTGCCGTGGTTCATCAACTCCGCCGAGATTCTGCGCCCGATATTTGGCGAGATTTCACCGACGCTCTACGGTCAGCCCTGGGCGATCATCGCGGTGCTGGTCGCGATCAACCAGCCCTTCACGATCTGGATGCTGCGCAGCTTCTTCCAGAACATCCCGAGTGAGTTGGACGAAGCGGCGCGCGTCGACGGGTGCAGCCATCTTCAGGCGTTCCGCCGGGTCATCATGCCGGTCATGTGGCCGGGCGTGATCACGACGGGTCTGTTCAGCTTCCTGCTCGGGTATAACGACTTTCTTGTGACGTCGCTGCTGCTCGATGCGCAGAACCAGACGATGGTGCCGGCCATCGCGGGCTACTTCAACCGCGAGACCACGACCACCGACCAGGTCGAAGCGGTCGCTGCCGCCGTGTCCATCATCGCCCCCCTGTTCCTGCTCGTCATGGTGTTCCAGCGCCAGATCGTCAGCGGCCTCACGGCAGGGGCGGTCAAGGGGTGAACGAAAGCTCTTCAGGCCCCTGGCGGGCCTTCATCGCAACTTGGCCGAAGACGGACTGAAAGGACGGATGAGACATGAAAGGATCCCGCCCCGAACAAGCGGTTCTGACCCGCGATACGGATATGTCGAAAACGGACGAGACCCGCGCCGTGATCGAAGGCATGGTCGATGGTCTCAACGATCACCGGATCGACGATATCGGCCAGTTCTTTGCCGATAGTTTTCGCTGGATGGGCAACACCGGCTGCGGCACAAAGCACGGGTTGCAGGCGTTTCAGGACAACTGGCAGCGCCCGTTTCAGGCGGCCTTCTCCGGCAAGGTCTGCGTGGACGAGGCGCGGCTTTATATGGGCGAGTGGGCGGCCGCCTTCGGTCGGCAGGAGGCGACGCATTCGGGCACCTTCATGAACGTTGCCCCCACCGGCAAGCGGATCGATATCCGCTACATGGATTTCTGGAAAGTGGAAGATGGACGCATCACGGACAACTACGTGATGGTCGATTTTCCGCATGTGCTGGCCCAGCTTGGCGTCGACGTGTTCGACGGCGAGGGGTGGGAAGCCTTTGACCGCGGCGACAAGGTTCCGCCGCGCCCCGATGCATGAGGAAAGACGATGACGATAGAGTATCTGAAAACCGCCAAATCCGAGGCTGAACGCGCTGAAGACGACGCCAAGGTCCGTGCCGCCGTCGAGGCAACGCTGAGCGATATCGAAGCGCGCGGTGACGTGGCGGTGCGCGAACTGTCGGAGAAGTTCGACAATTACAGCCCCGAGAGCTTCCGCCTGACGCAGGCCGAGATCGACGCCCTGATCGCGGAGCTGACCCCGCGCGAGCTGGAGGACATCAAGTTCGCGCAACAGCAGGTGCGCGACTTTGCCCAGGCGCAGCGCGACTCGATGCTGGACATCGAGGTTGAGACGATGCCGGGCGTGATCCTCGGGCACAAGAACATCCCCGTCCAGTCCGTGGGTTGCTATGTGCCCGGCGGCAAGTTCCCGATGGTGGCCTCGGCGCATATGTCCGTGGCCACGGCGTCCGTGGCCGGTGTGCCGCGCATCATCGCGGCCACGCCGCCCTGGCAGGGCAAGCCCAACCCGGCCGTTATTGCGGCCATGCATCTGGGCGGCGCGCACGAGATCTACGTGCTGGGCGGCATCCAGGCCGTGGGTGCCATGGCCATCGGCACCGAGACGATTGACCCGGTGCACATGCTGGTCGGACCCGGGAACGCCTTCGTGGCCGAAGCCAAGCGCCAGCTCTTTGGCCGTGTGGGGATCGACCTTTTTGCCGGTCCCACCGAAACCATGGTGATCGCGGACGAAACGGTTGACGCCGAAATGTGCGCCACGGACCTGCTCGGGCAGGCCGAACATGGCTACAACTCACCCGCCGTTCTCCTGACCAATTCGCGCAAGCTGGCCCAGGAGACCCTGGCCGAGATCGACCGTATCCTGAAAATCCTGCCCACCGCCGACACGGCGTCGAAATCCTGGGAGGATTACGGCGAGGTGATCCTGTGCGACACCTATGACGAGATGCTGCAGGTGGCGGATGACGTGGCCTCCGAGCATGTGCAGGTGATGACCGACCGCGACGACTGGTTCCTCGAACACATGACCTGCTACGGCGCGCTGTTCCTTGGGCCGCGCACCAATGTGGCCAATGGTGACAAGGTGATCGGCACCAATCACACGCTGCCCACCAAGAAGGCCGGGCGGTACACAGGCGGGCTCTGGGTCGGAAAATTCCTCAAGACGCATTCCTACCAGAAGGTCACGACGGACGAGGCCGCAGCCGAGATCGGCGCCTATGGTTCGCGGCTCTGCATGCTCGAAGGCTTCGTGGGCCACGCAGAACAGTGCAACCTGCGTGTGCGTCGCTATGGCGGCGTGAACGTGCCTTATGGCGAAGGAGCACCGGCGCGCGATGCGGCGGAGTAGCGGCTGAATGCCCTGCGCCCCGAACGAAACCTCGGGAACTCAAACAAGGACGCGTTCCCCGTGAACGACACCAACCAGCGCAACAAGCAATCCGCCCTTGATCTGTGGGCGGCCCTGGATCGTGACCCGCAGGCGGCCTTGCCCGCGCTGGAGGCGGTCACCCATTGGCAAGGTCCGGACCCCGTGGGCGTGCAGACAACCAGGGCCGGTATTGTGTCGCAGATGTTCGCCCCGTTGCGGGCCGCCATTCCGGATCTGCGACGCCAGACGCATATCTTCATGGCCGGACAATCCGATGCGGCCGAACAGGGGGATGATGATGGCGCGTGGTGGGTGGCCGGCACCGGCTACTACACGGGCCGTGCCATTGCACCTGTGTTCGGCATTCCCGCCACCGACACGGATCTGCGCATCCGGTGGGGTGAGTTCCTGCGCTTTGACTCAGGCGGCCACGTGACCCATGCCCAAACCATCTGGGATCTGGTGGACTGGTGCGATCAGATCGGCCACCCGGTGCTGCCGCGCCCGCGCGGCGCGCTTCATGTCTATCCGGCGCCGACCGGTTTTGACGGTGTGTTGCGCACACCGCAGGGCGCGGGCGAGACGGCGGAGACGCTGCAATTCGGTCGGGCGTTCATCTTTGGCGGGCTCAACAGCTTTGACGAAACCGACCTCTCCAGCATGGGCATGGCACGCTACTTTCACCCCAACGTGAAATGGTACGGGCCGGGCGGGATCGGCGCCTGCCTGAGCCTCGAGGAATTCGAGACATTCCATCAGCAGCCCTGGCTCGTCGCCTTTCCGGACCGCAAGGTCATGCACCTCGAAAGCCTCTTTGCCGAAGGGCGCATGCTGGCAGCCTCGGGCCCGATGGGCGTGGTGGGGCACCATACAGGTCCGTATCTCGGGCACGCGGCATCGGGGGCGCCCATCGCCGTATCGGGGCTCGATTTCTGGCTGCGCGACGGAAACCGGTTCACCGAAAACTGGGTGTTCGTCGACATGATCCACCTCTTCCGCCAAATGGGCGTCAACCTGCTCGACCGTCTGCCGGAGGCTGCATGACCGACCGCCATACCAAGCACAAGGCAGCGCTCCAGTATATCCGGGATGCGATGTACGATTTCGACATGACGACGCTGCACGATGCGTTTTCTGCACTTTGCACCAAGGATGTGCGGTTCAATCTGGCCTTCCCGTTCGAGACCATCGCGGGGGTGGACGGCTACCTGAGCGGCGTCTACGCCCCCCTGCTCAAGGCCATCCCGGATCTTGAGCGGCGCGATCACATCGTCATGGCCGGCCCGACGCCCGAGGGCGCGGATTGGGTCGGTTGTGGTGGCTACTACACCGGCACCTTCGCCGCGCCGTGGCTGGACATCCCGCCAACCGGTCACATCGTCCACATGCGGTTCCACGAGTTCTACCGGTTCGAGGATGACAAGATCGTCGAGATGCAGGCGCTCTGGGACATTCCGGAGGTCATGATGCAGGCGGGGGCCTGGCCGATGGTGCCGTCGCTGGGGCGCGAATGGCACGTGCCGGGTCCTGCCACCTGCGACGGGCTGGTGCCGGGGCCCTACGACGCCGACGCAGGTGCGGCCACCTGTCAGCACATCATCGACATGCTGACCCACATGAAACGGCACCCCAGCCAGGGCGGGCCCGAAGTGATGGAGATGGAGCGGTTCTGGCACCCGAAGATGAGCTGGTACGGCCCATCGGGCATCGGCACGGGGCGCGGGATCAAGGGGTTTCGCGACTGGCACCAGATCCCGTTTCTGAACGCCATGCCGGATCGCGGTGCCTATGTGGATGAGATCGTGTATCACTTCTTCGGGGATCGCAATTATGCTGCGGTCACGGGGTGGCCGAACATGTACCAGACGCTGACGCATGGTGGCTGGCTGGGCCTGCCACCGGTGGACAGGAAAATTGCCATGCGCAGCCTCGATTTCTGGCGGCTGGAGCAGGGGCGCATACGGGAGAATTGGGTGATGGTGGACATGTTGCACATGTATGACCAGTTGGGCGTCGACGTGCTCGCGCGGATGCGGGAATTCAACAAGGCGCGGACGGGCTTTGATCCGCAGACCGGGCGTGCGCTATGACCGACTTGCCCAGAACACCCGCGCTGGATCTCAGCGGCAAACGCGCCCTGGTGACGGGCGCGTCTTCGGGCATTGGCCTCGGCTGCGCCGTGGCGCTGGCCGAAGCGGGCGCCAATGTGGTCTGCGCCGCGCGGCGCGGCGATGTGCTGGCAGATGTGGTGACAGCCATGACCGCGGAAGGCTGGAGCGCCGAAGCCCTGACGCTGGACCAGACTGATCTGGCAGCGGTCGAGGCGGTGTTTGCCCAACCCTTTGACGTGGTCCTGAACTCGGCGGGTCTGGCCCGTCACGGCCCGGCCATCGCGGCCGATCCGGACGATTTCGACGCCGTGGTCGGCATCAACCTGCGCAGCGCCTACTTCCTGTCGACCTATGCCGCCCGCGCGCTCATGGACGCTGGCAAGCCGGGCAGCATCATCCACATCTCTAGCCAGATGGGTCATGTGGGCGGCATCGACCGCTCGGTCTATTGTGCAACGAAACACGGGGTCGAAGGCATGGTGAAGGCCATGGCCATCGAGTGGGGCAAGGCGAATGTGCGCATCAACACGATCTGCCCGACTTTCATCCGCACCGCGCTGACCGCGTCGACCTTCGAAAACCCCGAGCGCTATGCGTGGATCATGGACAAGATCAAGCTGCCCCGCGTGGGTGAGGTGAGCGATATCATGGGCGCCGTGCAGTTCCTGGCCTCGGACGCGTCCGCGATGGTCACGGGGACGCATATGCTCATTGACGGCGGCTGGACGGCGGACTGATGCCGGACAAGGTCACAGCACTCGACGTTGCCGAAAAGGCGGGTGTGTCCCGCTCGGCGGTGAGCCGTGTGTTCACGCCCGGCGCATCGGTGTCCAAGCGCACCGCCGACAAGGTGCGCGCAGCGGCGACCGATCTGGGCTACCGACCCAACGTGCTGGCGCGGGGGCTGATCACCGGGCGCAGCCGCATCATCGGGCTGGTGGTGGCCTACCTGGAAAACCATTTCTACCCCGAAGCAATCGAACGGCTGAGCCGGCGCTTGCAGGCGCAGGGCTATCACGTGCTGGTCTTCATGGCCTCCAACTCTGTCCACGAGGCCGACGAGGTGATGGAGGAACTGCTGGACTATCAGGTGGACGGGATCATCGCCGCCAGCGTCGGCATGTCCAACGACCTCACCCGGCGCTGCGAGGCCGCGGGCATTCCCATCGTGCTCTTCAACCGGACGCAGGATGATGCCCGTCTGTCTGCTGTCACCTCTGACAACTATGCGGGCGGGCGCAAGCTGGCGGAGTTCCTCGCGGCCGGGGGTCATGGCCGCATCGCCCATGTGGCCGGTTGGGAAGGCGCGTCGACCCAGCGGGACCGCGAGGCAGGCTTTCTGGCGGGGCTGGAGGAGGCCGGTCAAAGCCTCTGGGCGCGCGGCGTCAGCGACTTTGACTTTGACAAGGCCAAGGCCGTTGCCCGCGAGATGTTTGCCGGGCCGGATCGTCCCGATGCCGTTTTCTGCGCCAATGATCACATGGCCTTTGCCGTGATGGATGTGCTGCGGTTCGAACTGGGGTTGGACGTGCCCGGCGACGTGTCCGTCGTGGGCTATGACGACGTCACGCTCGCCGCCTGGCCCAGCTATGACCTGACCACAGTGCGCCAACCTGCAGGCCGCCTGGCCGAGGCCGCAGTCGACATGCTCATGGATCGCCTCAACGATCCTGATACCAAACCCCGCCGCGTGGCGCTGGATGGCCCGCTCATCCTGCGCGGCTCGGCCCGTATCCCCGAAGGATGGACAAAATGAAGGGCTTTTCGAACCGATGGGCGGACTTTCCCGACTATATCATCGGCATCACCAAGGAGATCTGGGAGGATCGCGGCATCGCGACCCTGCACCACTAT
The DNA here is from genome assembly GCA_964603315.1 of uncultured Rhodobacterales bacterium. Lineage (GTDB taxonomy): Bacteria > Pseudomonadota > Alphaproteobacteria > Rhodobacterales > Rhodobacteraceae > Tateyamaria. Next base: position 31,807 of record CAZRUV010000011.1, on the reverse strand, counting down.
TACAGCCCTGATATCGTCGTGCGGTCGCCGGGGTCCGTGGTTATCGGCAACGAAAAGGTCATCGGGGCCACGATGGCAACGCTCGCCGAGTTTCCGGATCGCGCACTGCTGGGCGAGGACGTGATCTGGAGCGGGAGCCCCGAAGAGGGCATGCTGTCCTCGCACCGGATCCTCAGCACCGCCACGCACCTCGCCGACGGTGTCTATGGCAAGGCCAGCGGCAAGAAGCTGCAATATCGCATCATTGCCGATTGTCACGCGATCAACGACCAGATCAACGACGAATGGCTGATCCGCGACCAGACCGCCATCGTCAAACAGATCGGCTGGGACGCCAAGGAGTATGCCGCCGACCTCATCGCGCGCGAGGGTGGGCCGGACGCTTGCGTACGTCCGCTGACGCCTGCCACGGACCGGCCCGGCCCGTACAAGGGGCGCGGCAATGACAACGAATGGGGCGCGAAATACGCCAGCATCCTCGAACGGATCATGGGCGCTGATATGGCGGTGATCCCGGGCGAATATGACCGCGCGGTGCAGTCCGAATATCCGGGCGGTGAAACGGGGCACGGCACCGGCCCGGTGGACCGTTTCTGGATGGGTTTGCGGGCGTCTTTCCCGGACGCCACCTTCACCATCGATCACCAGATCGGGCGCGACGACCCCACCATGCCGCCCCGGTCCGCCATCCGCTGGAGCCTGCATGGCAAACATGACGGTTGGGGCTACTTCGGCGCGCCCACGGGGGCCGAAGTCTACGTGCTGGGGATCTCCCATGCCGAATTCGGGTCGCTTGGCGCAGCACCTGCGAGGATCCGCCGCGAATTCACCCTGTTCGACGAAACCTCGATCTGGAAACAGATCCTGTTGCAGACCGGATAGGACACCCGCTTGAATTGGAACCGAACAGTCCCTAATTCGAACCGGCCCGCATGTGTTGCGGGCAGGCAAGAGGGCTGATCCATGCAACGATATGATGAATTGATGTTCACCGACAGCGTCAAGGCGCTGCAAGAGGCCGAAGGCAGCGCCGCGATGTACGCCCGCTCTTACGGGCCGCGGACCCGGGCGCTGAATGCCGATGACATCGCCTTTCTGACCAGCCGGACGTCGTTCTACATGGCGACGGTCTCTGAAACCGGCTGGCCCTATATCCAGCATCGCGGCGGTCCGGCGGGCTTTCTCAAGGTGCTTGATGATCACACGCTTGCCTTTGCCGATTATCGCGGCAACAAGCAGCATATCTCCGAGGGCAACGTCGCCTCTGACGATCGCGTGTCGCTGTTTGCCATCGACTATCCCCGCAAGGCCCGGATGAAGTTGCAGGGCCGTGCGCGCTTTGTGCAGGCAGCGGATGACCCGGAACTTGCCGCACAGCTGGCGGTGGACGGGCAGGGCCGTGTCGAGCGGTTGGTGGTGATCACGCTGGAGGCGTTTGACTGGAACTGCCCGCAGTTCATCACACCGCGCTTTGACGCAGGCGAGATCGCGCAACTGGTCGGACCGGAGATGGACAAGCTGAATGCGCGCATCGCCGAGCTTGAGGCGGAGAACGCCGCGCTGAAGGGGCAGGGATGACCGATATCTACCGCGCCGCAGAACGCCTGATGGGGATGCAGGACGCCGACTGGCGGCGCCATGCAAACCCGCTCAGCGTCTGGACGCGGTTCACCTGCCTGCCGCTTCTGGTGCTTGCGATCTACGCGCGCCAATGGGTTGGCTGGTGGTCTCTGCCGCTGGTGGCGCTGGCCACCGTGTGGACATGGGTCAACCCGCGCGCCTTCCCGCCGCCCTCCGACTTTGGCAGCTGGGCGTCGCGCGGCACCTTGGGCGAGCGCATCTTTCTGGCGCGCGACCGCTATGGCGTGGCCGCACATCACGTGCGGGCCGCGCACATCCTCACCGGCCTGAGCGCCCTTGGCGCGCTGATCCTGGCCTATGGCCTCATTGTCCTGAATCCATGGGCCACCGTGCTTGGCGTGGTCGCCACGGTCCTGCCCAAGGTCTGGTTCGTGGACCGAATGGTCTGGATTCATGCCGAAATGACCGACACAATACCGGGCACACCACTGCCCGAACCGCTTTTGCCACCGGAAAGGACCCCCACATGACCCCCGCCGAAATGGAGCCGCGCATCGTCCGATATGGCGCGTTGATGCCGTGCAAGACCGCGTTCATCGACGCGCACACGCCCGGCTCTGACCAGAAGGAGAACTTTACCATCATCGGCGGCGGTGTGTCGGAAAGCGCGGACCAGCACGTGCATATCTCGATCCCGCACGGCTTCAACATCGGCGCGGCGGGGCAGCCGCCCAAATGCCGCAACTCGCTGCACTCGCACCGCACGGCCGAGGTGTTCTTTGTCCTGTCGGGCCGCTGGCGGTTCTTCTGGGGCCGGTGGGGCGACGCGGGCGAGGTGGTGCTGGAAGAGGGTGATATCATCAACATCCCCACGGGCATCTTTCGTGGGTTCGAGAATATTGGCACCGATTACGGGATGATCATGGCCATCCTCGGCGGTGACGACGCCGGTGGCGGCGTGATCTGGGCGCCGCAGGTGATTGAGGATGCCACCGACCACGGCCTGATCCTTGGCGAAAACGGCAAGCTCTATGACACCAAACAGGGCGAGAGCCTGCCGGATGGCGTGCAGCCGATGCCCCTGCTGACGGACGCGGAGGTGGAAGCCTACCCGGAAATGCCGCCCATGCAGGTCGTGGGCTATGGCGTGCGGCGCTATTGGGACATGGTCGCGCTGGCCAAGGACACGCCGTGCAAGGTCATTGGCGAGACCGGGATCATCCGCGACAAGCCGGGGTTCGAGGTCGATCTGATCACCCGGTCCAGCGCCACGGACGCCATGCACCGGCACGATCGTCCGTCCGTGCTGATGCCCGTGCGCGGGCACTGGCGTGTGACCTGGGATGGCGGCGAAACCACACTGGCCCCCGGCGACACCATGAGCGTGCCGGAAAATCTGTCCCATGCTGCGGTGCCGTCGATGACCGGTGAGGCGGCGCTGTATCACATCGTTGGGACGGATGATCCGGCGGGGCCCACATGGTTCGGCTGATCGCGTTCCTCCTTGCGGTCTGGGCCAGTGCGGTACACGCGCAGGTCTGGCAGGCGCAAACGGTCGATGGCGGGCATTTTGTCTTTCACACCGCGCGTGCAGGGGTTGCGGTCGATCTTGTCTGCCTCGCCCCGTCCCCTCAAGGCCGCCCGGCGGTCGAGGTCGAGCAACACGAGATCCGGCCCATGGCTCCGGGCATGACCCGGCTCGAGATCGGGGCCGACCGCGCGGCGGTGGGCAATGCGACGGTTCGCAGCGATGTTGTTCTCTGGGCGGACCAGACGGGCTACCGTCTTCCCGCGTTGAACTTCAACGAAATCGACGGTGTCTGGCAGGTCGACATCGCGGCCAGCGATCCGCTTTGGACGGCACTGGGTCAGGCCGGTTCGGTGATCCTCGCGCCCGGGCAGGAGCAGGCATGGCAATTGCCGACTGCTGGCCTCGCCGCTGCGCTGACGCAACTGCAATCGGAGTGTGCGCAGGCGTGGTCTGCCGCGCAATCCGCGCCCGCGCCCGCACCGGGCACAGTGACCATCCCGGCGGAAGTGGGCGCACGTGTCAGTCAGGGTTGCGGCGCACCCACGCCGCTGCCGGGCGAAGCGGTGCGGGCCGGCGATCTCGATCGCGACGGCAGCCCGGACTTTGTCGTGAACTGGGACAAGATCAGGTGTGCGGGCGCCTTTGCCCGCCCGTTCTGCGGTGCCTCCAACTGTAGCCAGATGGTGTTCCTGTCCTCCCGCCGGTTTCTCAACCCGGTCGACTTTCTGGGCACGTCGCTGACAATCGTGCCGCATCGCACCGGAACGCTCGCCCTGCGCCTGACCGGGTCCTTCTCGCTCTGCGGCGCGCAGGGAGAAAACTGCGCCAACCCGCTGGTCTGGGATGGCACTTCGTTCGTGGAACGGCCATAAAAGGCGGTAACGGGAATGTGAGGGACGATTATGGTCAAAACCACCCACGTGGGCAGCCTGCCCCGGACGCAAGAGGTTGTAGATTTCATCTTTGCCCGTGAACGGGGCGAAGACTACGACCCGGCCGCCTTTGACGCCGCGATGACCGCCGCCGTCGACGCAACCGTGGCCAAACAGGTGGCAGCGGGCGTCGATATCGTCAGCGACGGCGAGACGTCCAAGATCAGCTATGCGACCTACGTCAAGGATCGCTATACCGGGTTTTCCGGCGACAGCCCCCGGAACGCCCCCGCCGACCTCAAGCAGTTCCCGAGCTTTCTCAAACGCCTCGCCGACGACGGCGGCACGCCGCAATATGCGCGGCCCATGTGCACCGGCGAGGTGCGCAGCAAGGGGCAGGGCGAGTTGCAAAAGGACATCGACAACCAAAAGGCCGCGATGGCCGCGCACGGGGCCACGCGCGGCTTCATGAATGCCGCCTCGCCCGGTGTGATCTCGCTTTTTCTGCAAAATGACTTCTACCCGACGCGGGACGCCTATCTGGCGGCCCTTGCCGACGCGATGAAGGAAGAATACGAGACCATTGTGGGCGCGGGCCTGGATCTGCAACTGGATTGCCCGGACCTCGCGCTCAGCCGTCATATGCTGTTCTCGGACCTGTCCGATGCCGAATTCGTCAAGATTGCCGACGCCCATGTGGAGGCGTTGAACCACGCCCTCGCGGACGTCCCGCAGGACAAGGTGCGGGTGCATATCTGCTGGGGCAACTACGAAGGGCCGCACACCTGCGACATCGACATGGACACCGTGTTCCCGACGCTGATGGCGACCAAGGCCCGCTATGTCCTCTTCGAGACGTCAAACCCGCGCCACGCCCATGAGTGGACCGTGTTCCGCGACCGCAAATCCGAGATACCCGACGACAAGGTGCTGGTGCCCGGTGTCGTGGACACCACGACCAACTTTGTCGAACACCCCGAGGTGGTGCGCCAGCGTATCGAGCGTTTTACGGGCATCGTCGGGGCGGATCGCGTGATTGCAGGCAGCGATTGCGGCTTTGGCACCTTTGCGGGGTTCGGGGCGGTCGATCCCGACATCGCCTACGCCAAGTTGCAGGCCCTCAGCGCCGGTGCGGCGCTGGCCTGACCTTGATTCGCCACATCGCGACGGAAAGCCACCCGGCCTGCGTGTAATACGCAAACGCCGGGCCAAAATCCGTTCAACCAACGCATTGGTGAACGGCAGATTGGTTCAAACAACGTGATTTCAGCGCCGGAGTATGTAGACTTGCCGCATTTAAACCTGTTTGATTCGAGTACTGATGCTTTTGGGGAGCGTCAAAATTTTGGGGGTCACGCCGGCATGAGCATTGAGCGTGCGATTTTAATGGCCGATGTGTCGGGCAGCACTCCGCTGTACCAACGCCACGGCGACGCAGAGGCAAGCCGCCTCGTATTTGAATGTGTTGAAGGGATGCAGCGGATTGCAACCGCGCGGGGGGGCGATTTTGTCCGCTCCAAGGGCGATGACGTCCTCTGTCTCTTTGAGGATGCCGATCAGGCCATGCTCGCAGCCAAGGAAATTCTGGACCAGGGCGCAAACGGAGCCGTGTCGGTTCACGCCGGTCTGCATTGGGGCACCGTGCTTTATCGGGGCAATGAGCTTTTCGGGAATGCGATCAATGTCACGGCGCGCCTGTCCAGCCAGGCTAAGGAAAACGAGGTTCTGATCAGCAAGACGCTGGTTCGCCATGTGTCCCCCGACGAGGCGCTGGACTTGCGCTCTATGGGCGAGATCACGCTGCGCGGGACGGACGTGCCCACGGAGATTTTCGCGCTGCTGGCGGGCACCGAGGAAGAGGACGGCGTGACCAAGATGATCGCCCAGCCCACGATGTTCAACGTGGCCCAGGCCAGCAAGGTGGCAAACACAGCCCTGCACCTGTCCTATGATGGCTGGTCGCAGACCGTGGCCGACGGCGGCGAGGTCAAGATCGGGCGCTCGCCGCAATGCGATCTGGTGATGCCGCAGGCCTGGGTCAGCCGGGTGCACGGGGCCGTGTCCGTGCGCGGCGGCCTTGTCGAGTTCAAGGACAGCAGTTCCGCCGGTTCAACCGTCACCATTGGCGATCACCCGGAGTTCTACATCCGGCGGCAGACCATCGCCCTGACCGGCAACGGCGTGATCGAACTGGGCAGCAGCGCCACCGGCGACACGCTGCCGCGCATCGTCTACTCGGTGATCCTGCAGAAAGAGGACGCCGTGCGGTCCGCCTGACACCGCCTCAGTCCCGCGGCGCAGGCGCGCCGCCTTCGAACGCGTTTCCGGTTTCGTAGTCGCAGGGCGCTTCCTGCATCTGCAGGTGCAGGCCATCGCCGGTGTAGGGGTGCGCGCGCGCCAGCGCTTCGTCCACGTCGATGCCAAGCCCCGGTGCCTCGGGCGGGGTGATGAACCCGGCCTCGACCGGGATCGTCCCCTTGATCAGATGATCGTGGAACGGCGTCTCGATGGTTTCGCACATCAGCAGGTTCGGGATTGAAGCGGCAAGGTGGATGTTGGCCGCCCATTCCACCGGACCGGCATAGAGGTGTGGCGCCATCTGTGCGTTGTAGACCTCCGCCATTGCGGCCACCTTCTTCATCTCCCAGATGCCGCCCGCACGGCCCAGGGCCGGTTGCAGGATCGTCGCGGCCCCGCTGCGCAGCACCGGCGCAAACTCCGCCTTGGTGGTCAGCCGTTCGCCGATGGCCACGGGGATGCGCACCGCGCGGGCAACCGATGCCATCTCTTCGACCGCATCGGGGGGAATGGGCTCTTCGAACCAGAGCGGTGAATAGGGTTCAAGCGCCTGCCCAAGTCGAATGGCGCCTGCGGTCGAAAATTGCCCATGGGTGCCAAACAGAAGGTCGGCCCGGTCGCCCACTGCCGCGCGGATCGCCTTGCAAAAGGCGACGGACATCGCGATATCGCGCATTCCCGGCATATGTCCCCCGCGCAGCGTGTAGGGACCAGCCGGGTCGAATTTCACGGCCGTGTAGCCGCGATCGACACAGTCCACCGCCGCTTCCGCCGCCATATCGGGCGAGGTCCAGAACTGGTCCACCGGGTGATGTGGCAGCGGGTAAAGGTATGTGTACGCGCGGATGCGTTCATTCATGCGCCCGCCCAGCAGCGCCCAGACCGGGCGGTTGCGCGCCTTGCCCAGAATGTCCCAGCACGCAATCTCGAGCCCGGAAAACGCACCTATGACCGTCAGATCGGGCCGCTGCGTGAAACCCGACGAATAGGCTCGGCGGAACATCAGTTCGATGTTTTCGGGGTTTTCGCCCTGCATGTGCCGGGCAAAGACATCCTCGATCACGGCGCGCATCGCATCAGGGCCGACGGACGACGCGTAACACTCGCCCCATCCGACGATGCCGTTATCGGTCGTCACCTTGACGAGGATCCAGTACCGCCCGCCCCAACCCGGCGCAGGAGGGGCTGTCACGATGATGTCGAGGTCTTGCAGTTTCATGTCCGCTCCCGGCTCTGTGTTGTCTCTGACAATAGCCACGTTGCAGCCCGGCGACAGGGGCGATGGCGCCCCCGATTAGGGGGAATGTGCACTTTCGTGCTAAGGTTGCGGCGGCAATTTCCGCCGCTCATGATTCTTTTTCGACAACAGGTTTTTTGCAATGTTCTCAAATTCACCATCCCCCGACCCCCGTCTTGCACGCTATGACCACGTGATTGTCCATGTCACGGCCACTGGGCCGGACTCGGATCTGGATGACAAGGACATCGACCGGATGCACCGCGCGCGCGGGTTTTCCGGCTGCGGCTACAACGCTCTGATCAAGCGGGACGGGACGTGGCTTGACAGTGACGGCGGTGCGGTCACCCGGGGTATCGGCAAACAGGGTGCCCATGTGGGCGGATGCGGCCCGGGCTGGAACGGGCGCAGCTTTGGCGTGTCGCTGGTGGGCGGCGTCGATGAACACAACCGCCCCGACTTCAACATGACCGATGACCAGATGCAGACGCTCGAGGCGGGGCTGCACATGTTTCTGTCGCTGCATCCGGACGGCGCGGATGGCGTCACGATCATGGGCCACCGTGACCTGATCGAGTTGACGGACGCGCCGGTGAAAAAGGCCTGCCCGTGCTTTGACGCGATCCCGTGGTGGGAGGCCCGCGCGGGCACCGCGCCCCTGTCGAACAACGTCACCGACCCCGGCGGCGACAGTTCGCTGGTGTCGACGCTGGTGGATCAGCCCAAGTTCTGGACCGTGGCCTCGGGCGATACCCTGTCCAAGATCATCAGCGTCACGGGCGTATCGCAGGCGGCGATACTGGCGCTCAATCCGGACATCACCAACATCAATCTGATCTCTGTGGGGCAAGTGATCCGCCTTGCCTGATCGCTGAGCGGTCCCGGTTGCCCTCACCGGTCAAACAGGATGACGTTGCGCCGCGCCGTGCCGCTCTTGGTGTCGGCGATGGCGTCGTTGATCTGGTCGAGGGACCACCGCCCCGAGATCAGGGTGTCGAGTTGCAGCCGCCCCTGCTGGTAGAGGTCCACCATCCACGGGATATCGCGCTGGATCACCACGTCGCCCATCTTGGAACCAACCATGCCCTGACCCAGGGCCGCGAGTATGACGGGTTCGTATTCCGTCTTGGCGCCTGTGTGCGGCATGCCGACCATCACCATCTTGCCGCCCGCTCCAAGGTAGCGCGGCGCCTGTTCATAGGCGGGAATGGCCCCGACGGTCACGATCACCGCCTCGGCCCCCTTGCCGCCAAGCGCCTTGTAGGACGCGCGCCACGGAGAGGCCCGCGTGGCAAGCACACCGTGGGTCGCGCCAAATGCCATGGCGTCGTCGAGCTTGTCTTCGGTCATGTCCACGGCCACGATCCGGCGCGCGCCCGCGATACGCGCGCCCTGGATGGCGTTCAGGCCGACGCCGCCCGCGCCGATCACCACAACGTCCTCGCCCGCGCGCAGGCCAGCGGCATTCACGACTGCGCCCACGCCCGTGATCACACCGCAGGCGATAAGGCTGGCGGCGTCTTTCGGCATGTCGCCGGGGATTTTGACCACCTGGCTCTGATCCACCACGACTCGCTCGGCAAAGCCGCCGCAGGCCATCGCCTGATGCAATACGCCGCCGTCTGCCGTCCGGATCGGCCCCTTGTCGCCGTCGTAGGGTGTTGCGCAAATCGTCGGCTTGCCCGAGGCGCAACTGGGACACGCACCACAGGCCCGGATCAGCGTGACCACCACGCTGTCGCCCGGCGCCACGCCCACGACACCCGGCCCGACCGACCGCACGCGCCCCGCCGCCTCATGGCCGTAGACCGCAGGCAGGCTGCCGCCCCAGGCCCCGTCGGCATAGGAGATGTCGGAATGGCAAATGGCGACCGCGTCGAGGTCGACGGCGATCTCCCCGGCTTCCGGTTCCCGGATCAGGATGTCCTCGATTTCCAGCGGCGCGCCAAACGCCCTGCACACGGCGGCTTTGATCGTCTGCATATGTCCCTCGTGTCGCAGTCCCTTGCCCCGACCGTTGCGCAGCGCGCCATCTACCGCAAGGCAGAATGCGACGCCGCATGGCGCAGATGACCCCTTGACGTCAGGACAGCACGCGCGCCCGGCCCGCACGCAAAAACACAAAGAGCGCCGCCCCCATCAGAACGGCAGACACGAGGAACGGCGCACCGGGCAGATAAACCGGGCTCGACGGGCCGATCGCCGCCGAAAACGATGCGGTCATCACCAGCGGCGATATGATCATCGCAAGCGCCGAAACCGAGACGAGTGCGCCCTGCAACTCGCCCTGCGCATCGTCGCCCACGGCCTTGGACATGATGCCCTGTAGCGCGGGCGTGATGACCGCAGGCAGCGCTGCAAGGGGTGTCAGGATCAGCAGGGCCGTGCCCGACCAGACAAATCCGATCAGGATGAACACGCCGATATCCGCGATGTGCCCGTAGACAACCGCGCCGCGCTCGCCCAGCAACCGCAGGATCGGCCGGATCAGCCCGCCCTGAATGGCCGCGAGGGATATGCCGAACAGAAACAGCGAAAATCCGATCATGCCCGGCGACCAGTCGAACCGCTCTGCCGAATAGTAGGCCCAGACCGACGGATAGACTGTGAACGCCACCTGATAGAGGAAGAACACCCACAAGAGCGGGCCCAGTCCCGGCAGTTGCGCGAGATGCCGGAACAGCCCCAGCGGGTTCGCACGCGACCACGTGAATGTGCGGCGGATACGGTCGTCGACCGTTTCCTTGAGCACCAGATAGCCAAAGATCGCGTTGAGCCCGGCCAGCGCCGCTGCCGCATAGAACGGCGCGCGTGTCCCGTATTCGGCCAGCAGCCCGCCGACAACCGGGCCAAACACAAAGCCCAGGCCAAAGGCCGCGCCGATCAGGCCGAAATTGGCCGCCTTGTCTTCGGGTGCCGAGATGTCGGCCATGTAGGCGTTGGCCGTGGATTGCGTCGCCGCCGTGATCCCGCCCACGACGCGACCTGCAAGCAGCAGCCAGATCGTGCCCGCCACTGCCATCACCAGATAGTCGGCGACCAGCACAACCAGCGAAATCAGCAAGACCGGTCGCCGCCCGTACCGGTCCGACAGGGCGCCCAGCAGCGGACCAAAGAGGAACTGCATCGCCGCAAAGACGGTCGACAGCACGCCGCCCCACAGGGCGGCGGTCCCCAGATCACCCCCGCGCACTTCGAGGATCAGATCGGGCATGACCGGCACGATCAGCCCAATGCCCATCGCGTCGATCATCACGGTAAAGAGGATGAACAGAACACCCGGCTTCATACACGGTCCACACGTGCCGCAAAGGCGCGGGCGCTGTCCGGCGCGTCACCCATTTGCGCCGCCGGATCAAAGAGTGTGGCAGGCAGGGCCGGATGGGCCGCCCGCGCCACATCGCCCAAGGATCGCCCGCTGGCCGTGGCCTCGGCCACCAGCGCCTTGGTCGCCGCCTGCGCCTCCGGGCGCGGCATCGTGGCTGCCAGCGCAAAGCTGAGCGCCTCGGCATGGATCAGCCCCAACCCGCCAAGGTTGGCTGCCATGCGCTCCGGCACGGGTCGCAGTTCTGCTGCAATTACGCAAGCCGTCTCGATCGCCGCCGCGCAGGTCAGCGCCACCTGCGGCAGCACCATCCATTCGGCAAACCACGCCGCCCCGTCGCGCTGATGCTGGTGCGCTGCGGCCGCTTGCAAGCTGGCCATCAGCCCGCTCATCTGGTGGCCCAGAGCGATCAGCACCGACGGTCCCACCGGGTTTTGCTTTTGCGGCATCGTGGAGGAGCCACCAGCATCCGACAGACGCACTTCGCTCACCTCTGACGTGGCCAGCGCCACAAGGCTCAGGCCCATCGCGGCCAAGGCCGCCACCACCCCGGCCATCCAATGGGCCAGCCGCAGGATCGGCCCGCGGTCGGTGTGCCAACCGCGCCCCGGATCGCGCAGCTTCAGGGCTTCGGCAATCGCGGCACGCACGTCGGCGGCCTGTGGTCCAAGCGCAGACGAGGTGCCCGCCGCCCCGCTCAACGACACCCACAGCGTCTGATCCCGCAGGCCGGGCAGCGCCTCGATGGCATCGACAAGCGGTGCACCCCACTGGGCCATGACCGCCCCGTAGCTCGTCGGTGTCGCCGCCTGCCCATAGGTGCGCGCGACCATGGGCAGGTCCGCATGGCGCGCCGCCGCTGCGCCCAGATCCGTCGCGATCTCGCGCAGGCGCGCCTCCATCGCCGCCAGCGTCTGACGCAGTCGCAGCATCAGGCCGGTGTCGATGATATCCTGGCTCGTCGCGCCCCAATGCACATATTGCGCGTGTTCCGGGGCCTCCATCGCTGCGCGGAATGCTGTGACCAGCGCCGGGACAGCCACACCGTTCCGCCCGGTGGCCGGAGCCAGACCGGCCGGGTCCAGCTGCACCTCCATCGCCGCGCGGTGGATGAAGGCGCCGCTGACCTCCGGGATCACGCCCGCCGCACCCTGCGCCCGCGCCAGCGCGCCTTCGACCAGCAACATCGCCCGCACTTCGGCAGCGTCAGACCACAAACGCCCGACATCGCCCGTGGGAAACAGCCTGCCATAAAGCGCCGAGGAAAAGACACTGGCGGCCATGCGTCAGAGATGCCCCGTCGATGTCATGAACTCGGTGAGCAGCCTCGCGAATTCCTCCGGCTGCTCGACGCAAGGCAAATGGCCGGCACGCCGGATCAGTGCAAACTGGCTGCCCGGGATCAGGTCCACGGTCTCGCGCACCAGATCGGGCGGGGTCGAGCCGTCCTCGCTCCCCGCAATGCCCAGCGTCGGCAGGCGCAGCGTGGCGGTGGTTGCATAGAAATCCGTGCCGGAAATCGCCGCCGAACAGCCCGCGTAGCCCGCATCGGGCTGCCGCTCCAGCATGTTTCGCCACAGGGACAAATCCGGCCCGTCCCGAAAGGCGGCGGAAAACCATCGCTGCATCACTGCCTCTGACAGCGCGGCGATGCCGCCCGCCTCGACGGCGGCAATGCGCTCGGCCCACATGTCCTTTGTCCCGATCTTGGCGCCGGTGTTCGACAGCACCATCGCACGCATCAGATCCAGCCGCTTGACGGCAAGGCCTTGCGCGATCAGCCCGCCGATCGACAGTCCCACAAACAGCGCATCGCGAAATCCCAACCGGTCCATGAGCCGTTCTGCATCACCCACCAGCGCACCCATGGAATAGGGCGCATCCGGGCAGGACGACAGCCCATGCCCCCGCTTGTCATAGCGCAGGATGCGCAAACCCGAGGGCAAAAGCGGCAGGATCGGGTCCCAGAGGCGCATATCGGTGCCCAGCGAGTTGGCAAAGACCACAGGCGGGCCATCATCGGGCCCGTCAATCCGGTAGTGCAGGGACACATCCCCGAAATCCGCCATATGCATCACACGTCTCCTTTGACCGCCATCTGACGCATCCGCCCGCAACGATGCAAGTCACTCACCGCTTTCCTCTTGTCGTAAATGTCCGGGGGGCGCGGCAATACGGGGCGAAGCCCCCAAAACATGGCGTCGCCGCAAGGCGGCAATCAGGTCACGGCGCCAGCCGCATATGCGCCATGATCTGCCCGTGATCCGAGGCCAGCTTGTTGTAGGGCGCTTCGGGATGGCTGCCATCTGTCAGATGATCGTTCAGCACGCTGAAATACTCCATGCGCCCGATCGCGTCCGGGCTGCCTTCGACAAAGTGGCGCGACATGTAGATCTGGTCGATGCTTTCGTAGATACCGCCAAACGCAGCCGTATAGACCATATCGCGGCTCGAGCGGCGCACAAACTGCGCCTCCGCCGAATGCAGGCGCACCGCCTCTATCGCCTCGCGGATCTGCGCATCCTCTTCTTCCGAATACCTGTCCCGCGGGGTTTCAGCATCGTGGCGCAACATCCAGGCATAATTCTTGAACGGGTGCTCGCCGCTGATGATCTCGGAACTGACGGCATTGGCCCCGTCGTTAAAATCCCCGGTGACCAGCACCGGATGCCCGGCCTCGATCTCGGCGACGATGGCGCGGCGCAGCACAAGCGCCTCGGCCATCCGGCGCATGGCGGCGCGAGCGCTGCCCATGGCGCGCCCCACGGGGTCGTAATCGGTCAGGTCCACTTCGGGCGGATGGCTAGCCCCGTCCGGGCGGACAAACTCGCCCAGCTTGGATTTCAGGTGACAGGTGAACACGGTTACCACGTGATCCCCGACCGGCACCCGTACCTTCAGGATCGGGCGGCTCAGCCGGGTCAGACGGAAGCCGCCGCCACCCGTTGCCCCCATGGGGCCAAAGCTGATGTCCAGCGGTTCCGACAGTTGCTGGATCACTTCGGGCTCGTAGACAAAGCCGAACCGCGACAGGATCGCGACACCGGGGCGGCGCTGCCCCGGTTCGCCCGTGTCGTTCAGGTTGGGTGCCACGGCGAGGCCCGCCCCGGTATAAGGGTGATAGGCCAGCTTGTTGAAGATTGCCTTGCGCCGGTACCGCTTGGATTTGTCCGGCAGATGCGCCTCGTTGCCCAGCGTACCCTGCCGGTCCGCCTCGACAATCACGTCGCGCAGCGCGCTTTCCTCGAAAATCTCCTGAAAACAGACGATATCGGCATTCATTGCCTGCATCTGCTCGGCCAGCCAGTCGACCTTCCAGGCGTATTCCTCGGGCGTGTAGCTCTGGAACCGGTAATATTCCTGATCCGCGCCGATCAGGTTCTTGACGTTGAAAGAGGCGATTGTGAATTCAGTCATGAGGCGTAGTCCAATGCGCGTTGAAAGACGGTCGGGTCCACGTTTCCGCCCGAGATGGTGACAATGACATCCTCCCCCTCTAGGGCGTCCTGCCGACACAAAGCGGCAGCAAGGGCGACCGCGCCGCCGGGTTCGGCCACGAGCTTGAGCCGCAAAAAGGCCTGCGCCATGGCCATCAGCGCCTCGTCTTCGGTCACCGCCAGTCCAGGGCCGCCGCGCGCCTGAATGATCGGAAAGGTGATCCTGCCGGGCGACGGTGTGAGGATCGCGTCGCAGATATTGCCGGAGGTGGCGTTGTTCTTCTCGATCCCGCCGGACCGCAGCGACCGCGCCATGTCGTCAAAGCCTTCGGGCTCCACCGGGCGCACGCGCAGCCCCGGCGCGTCCGCCTCCAGCGCAAGGGCAATCCCGGCGGTCAGCCCGCCGCCGCCACAGCAGACCAGCACGTCTGCCCGGCTCACGCCAACTGCGGCAGCTTGTGCCGCGATCTCGAGGCCCGTCGTGCCCTGGCCCGCAATCACCTGCGGCTCGTCAAACGGTCTAATCAGCGTCAGGCCCCGCTCCTCGGCCAGCGCCGCGCCGATCTCTTCGCGGCTTTGGCCGTCGCGGTCATAGAGCAGCACCTCCGCCCCGAGCGCGCGGGTGTTCTCGATCTTGAGCGTCGGCGCATCGCCGGGCATCACGATGACCGACGGCACCCCGTGCAGCGTGGCCGCGTGCGCCACGCCCTGCGCGTGGTTGCCGCTGGAAAAGGCGATGACACCCCGCGCCCTGACGTCCGGATCCAGCGCCGAGACCGCCGACCACGCGCCGCGAAACTTGAAACTGCCGGTGCGCTGCAGGCATTCCGGTTTGACCCAGACCCGGCGCCCCGCGATGTCGTCGATGAAGGGTGATGAGAGCAGCGGCGTGCGCC
>CAZRUV010000011.1:0-16530 GCA_964603315.1 uncultured Rhodobacterales bacterium | reverse complement strand
GCATCGAAAAAGGGCCACAGGTCGGGCACGGCGCCGCCCGCTTCGACCGCGTCACGCAGCTTGGGGTCGTAGGTGATCTCGAGGCCGGTATCGGTCTGGCGGTAGTGCAATTGCGCTTCTGCCATCCACCGGTCTTGCGGGACATTGGCAAAGCCGGGCAAGGCGGCCGCCATGGCGGCCGCCATCTCGGCATGGGTGCGTAACGGGGGCTGTTTGCCAAGGTAGACCATGATCGCGGCAAGGCCGTCGGGATCCAGTTCCGGCCCGACATCATTCAGCGCCGCGCCGATCAACCGGTCCGGTGCTGCGGCCGCAAGGCCCATCGCATTCAGCCCACCGCGCGACGTGCCCAGAATGGCAACGCGTGCAAGGCCAAGATGGTCCAGCAGTTCCATCACGTCGCGGATCTCGATGGGCAGGGTGTAGTTCTGCCAGTGCGGGTCCCAATCGGATTGCCCGCGCCCCCGGTAGTCCAGCGTGATCATGCGACAGGGCGGCAAGTAGGGCCGGACATAGTCAAAATCCGCACCGGTCCGAGTCAGCCCGGCAAGGCACAGGAGCGGCATGCCCGCTCCGGCGTCGGTGTAGTGCAGGTTCAAGCCGTCAGAGCTGGTGAATTTGGCCATCAGAGGCCTGCCAGCGCCGGAATGCCGGTGAGGTCGTTCAGGACGTGCTGTGGCTTCCAGGGCAGGCGGTCCACAGGCTCGCCCGCCCGGTTGACCCAAGCCGTGACAAACCCGTAGCCCGCCGCGCCAGCGGCATCCCAGCCGTTGGACGACACGAACAGCACCTCATCCCGCGCGACGTCAAAGCGTTCGCCGACCAGGTCGTATACGCGCGCATCGGGCTTGAAGATACCGACGGATTGCACCGACAGGCAGTCATCCAGAAGGTCACCGATCTGTGCCGACTGCACCGCACCGTCGAGCATGTCCGGCGATCCGTTGGACAGGATCGCCGTGTTCAGACCGGCGGCCTTGAGCGCAGCCAGCATGGCGGGGACTTCCGGATAGGCTTCAAGTTCCCAATACAGTGCGAGGAGCCGCGCGCGCAGGGCCGCGTCCCCCGCATGTCCGGTCTTTTCCAATGCCCAGTCAAGGCCATCTTGCGTGACCTCCCAAAAGTCGGTGTGCGCGCCGGTGATGGCGCGCAGCCAGGTGTATTGCAGCTGTTTCAACCGCCATTGCTCGGCGAGCACTGGCCAGTCCTGTGCCAGCGGGGCAAAGGATGGCTCGCTGGCGGCCTGCCGCGCCGCGGCCGCGACATCAAAGAGGGTGCCATAGGCGTCGAAAATGCAGGTTGTGATCGGCATGCGTGGCTCCTTTGCCGCGCACAGTGACACGGAGCGGCCCGCGCGGAAAGAGGGTCTGTCGCAGCGGTTTCCGATCCGGAAACCGGCCGAAAACCGATGCGGTTTCCATGACGTCAGCGCCTGTTTTCCGCGTCGGAAAACTGCCGGAAACCGTGTCGGTTTCCGCCCCCGTCACAGGTGATCGGGTTGCGGCATGCCAAGCGCGTGGAAACCACCATCGACGCGCAGCACTTCGCCGGTGGTGCAAGCGCCCGCGTCCGAGCACAAGTAGACGGCGGTGCCGCCCACCGCCTCCAGCGTGGCGTTTGCCCGCAGCGGCGCGTTCAGTTCCGTATGCTTGTAGGTCTTGCGCGCGCCGCCAATGGCCGCACCAGCCAGCGTCTTCATCGGGCCGGGCGAGATTGCGTTCACCCGTATGCCCTCGGGTCCGAGGTCATTGGCCAGATAGCGTGTGGCCGATTCCAGCGCGGCCTTTGCCACGCCCATCACGTTGTAATTGGGCACAACCCGGTTCGATCCCTGATAGGTCAGCGTCAGCAACGTGCCCCCGTTCGCCAGCATCAGCGGGTGCGCGCGGCGCGCGCATTCGATGAAGGAATAGACCGAGATATCCATGGAATTCTTGAAGTTCGCACGGCTGGTGTTCAGAAACCGCCCCGTCAGTTCCGACTTGTCGGAAAAGGCAATGGCATGAACGAGAAAGTCAATGCTGTCCCAGCGTGCGCCCAACGCGCCAAAACCCGCGTCCAGCGACGCATCGTCCGTTACATCCATGTCCACAAGAAAATCGGACCCAAGGCTCTCGGCCAGCGGCAACACCCGTTTGCCAAAGGCTTCGCCCTGATAGGAAAAGGCAAGCTCGGCGCCCGCCTCATGCATCGCCTTGGCGATCCCCCACGCGATGGAGCGGTCATTGGCCACCCCCATGACAAGGCCGCGTTTTCCCTTGAGAACTTCCGACATCTGAACTCTTACCCGTGAAATTTCGAAAGGATCATCGATCCATTGGTGCCGCCAAATCCGAAGGAATTGGTCATGACACTGTCGAGGCCAGCAGACTCGACCAGCGCGGTGGCAACCTCGCCCGCGCGGAACGCGGCATCCAGCGTCTCCACGTTGATGGATGGCGTGATGAAGTCATGCTCCAGCATGAGCAGGCAGAACACAGCTTCCAGCGCACCTGCGGCCCCCTGGGCATGGCCCGTCATTGACTTGGTCGAACTGACAACCGGTTGTGTCCGCCCGGCAAAGGCGCGCCGCACTGCCTCCATCTCGGGCACGTCGCCCGCAGGGGTCGAAGTGCCGTGCGCGTTGATATAGCCGACCTCGCGCCCCTCGGGCAGCGTGCCGAGCGCGAGCTTCATGGCCAGTTCCGCGCCTTCGCCCGACGGGGCGACCATATCGTGCCCGTCCGACGTCGCGGCGTAGCCGGTCACCTCGGCATAGATCTTCGCCCCGCGAGCCTTGGCATGTTCAAGCTCTTCCAGAACCAGCATGCCGCCGCCGCCGGAAATCACGAAGCCGTCGCGGTCGGCATCGAATGCGCGGCTGGCTTTCTCGGGGGTGTCGTTGAATTTGGATGACATCGCGCCCATCGCGTCAAAGAGGCAGGACAGGGTCCAGTCCAGCTCTTCCGCGCCGCCTGCGAACATCACGTCCTGTTTGCCCAGCATGATCTGCTCGGCCGCATTGCCGATACAGTGCAGCGACGTCGAACAGGCGCTGGTGATCGAATAGTTGATGCCCTTGATCCTGTAGGCCGTGGCGAGGTTGGCGCTGATCGTCGATGACATGCACTTGGGCACGGCAAAGGGACCGATCCGCTTGGTGGCGCCGGTCTTCAGCACCGTCTGGTGTGCGGTCAGCATCGCGCTGGTGGATGGCCCGCCAGAGCCGGCGACAAGGCCGGTGCGCGGGTTCACGATGTCGTCCTCGGTCAGGCCCGCATCCGCGATCGCCTGGCCCATGGCAATATGCGCATAAGCGGCGCCGGGGCCCATAAACCGCAAGGTCCGCTTGTCGACATGCTCAGCGACGTCAAGGTTGATCGTACCAGCGATTTGGCTGCGGAATCCGTGCTCTGCCATCTCCGGGCTGGCTTCAATGCCGGAGCGGCCCGCCTTGAGCGAGGCCAGGACCTCTTCGGCCGTGTTGCCGATGGAGGACACGATCCCGAGGCCGGTCACAACAACGCGTTTCATCTGCAAACCTCCGGTGCGGCGCGTCCTGTGCGCCTATTCCTGTCCCATGGTCAAGGCCCATGTAGGACAGAGGGGCAGGGAGGCGCAAGGTGGTAAGCGTGTGCCATGACGGATCCGCTATCACTCCTAGAACGACCGTAAGTTCATACTGGGTTGCGGTCGGGCAAGACACGTGCCGGAGTTCCCGGTATAGGTGAATAGCCTTTCATAGGCGCCCCAATCGTGCGATGGCTTGGACGCGTTAAGTCAATTCATACGAGTTACTTGCAGGTGAAATGAGGCTTTCTTCCAAAACGATGGAAACCGGGCGCGAACTTGAGCGTATCCGTGCCTCCCGATCAATCGCTACATCCTTGATGGACCGGTTTGGGCACCGGCTGGACGGTTGGGACCATGCGCTGCTAAACCAATTTGTGCGTGACCGATCGATCTACGCCGAGCGTCTTGGGATCACATCGCGGGCAGACGTCTGCGCGTTTGTTGAAACGGTCCTTTTGTTGGCGCCTTCGTTGGAGAATGCCAAGGAATTTCAGGCCGCCATTTCTGAGGCACCGAACGCCGATCTGCGCATGCTGCACGCGATCAAGGTATTGCCGCCGGGGTATCTTGCGCGACTGACGGTGGCAGATGCGCCCGGCATCTGGCTGAATCATCTGGCGCATCGGGGTCAAGGTCTGGGACAAGGTCGGAGCCAAGCATGAGTTGTGCAACAGAACATGGGCCAACGGTTGTGGCACTATCGGCTGCGGTGACCGCCGTGGAAAACGGCACCGAGCCGTTGTGCAACGCAGCTGGGATGTGCCCGACAGAGATCGTCAAAGACCACGGTATTGAGGCGGTCGAGGATTCGGTTTTCTGTGACATCATGTGCTGCTGCCGCACGGCCAGTGGCACAGGCGCGCGGCAGCGGTGCGTGCAGGAAACGCTGGACTATGCAGATGCCGAGCTGGGGTATCAAAGCCGGTACAAGGCCGAAATTAGCTATAACATGATGACGCCTGTTCCGACGCCAATCATGCGCCGGGACGGGATTGGACATCAGAGGTCCGGAAACTGGCAATACCGCGCCCGTACCGAGATTGAAAACTACCGCCCGAAAACCGGAATGGTGCGCCGCCCGGACATCGTTGTTGTAAGCAATCCCAATGAACCGCCGACGCAAGACAATATCGAGCGGATTGTCGAGATGAAGTTTCAGGGTGATCCGGACGACTTGGAACAGACAGAAGCATATGGAGAGATAGCGGGAGATCTTTCGAATGCTCAAACCCGTCGCGAAAACCAGTGCAACTGCTCGGACGACAATCGGCAGCGCATTCCCTTTCCTGTCCCAGTGCCTGCGCCGCAGGGGCGGGATCAGGTTGTGCTGCAACCGGTTCCGGTTCCGGTAGGTCCTGACCTGCCACCCGTGCCTGCACCCGAGCCGGCCGGTCCTCGCGCGGGGACGTGGGTGATAATCGGGTTGGGTGTTGCTACGGTGGCTGCAGCCCTGATCCCGTTCGACGGACCGGCCGGGGAGGCTGCGTTTGGCTCGGCCTTTGTGGCTGCTTTGGGCGCGAATTATTAGAAAGGCAAACCCAGATGGACCCACTTGACGCCACTGGTACCGAAATCGATGCGCTTCAGATTGCCCTCGCCTCCGGAGAGGTGGTGCGGATCGGGCCGTCAGTGTCATTGTATCACACGCGCTCACGGGATTCTGAGATGACCGCGCAGGTCGCCACGGTGCTCGAGCAGTTTCTGGATGTCGCGGGAGAACGCATTCGGTTCGGACTATTTGGTCGGGGCCACCAGTCCACCATGACGCGCCAGGAAGTGTTGGATTGGCCGGATCGTTTGCGCGACGCCCCTTTGGAAAAAGCGGCCTCAATCACTCTGCATGGTGGTGCCGGTGCGATGGATGCGCACCCCGTCTACTTCAGTTGCTTGCTGCCCGCCGCTTGGTCGCCGCGGCCGGGATGCTATATCTCTGCCGGTTTCTCGATGGAAATCTTGTCAACACGAAAGACCAGCCTGGCAGCTTGGACCCGGGCGGCATGCGGCGTTTTTGATCCCGATCACGGCCATGGCGGGTTTGCCCTGGCGACTAACCTCAATTGGGGCAACAACGATCACGTCGTGGGGCAACTGGCGGCCATTCTGGAACGGTTTCCGGGCCTGGATTTTCCGGCACACCCCGGAACAAACCATGTCTACAGCGATGGCCCTGTTGCGGCCAACTGGCTGACCATCCTGTCGGAGCCGTTTCTGAACAAGATGGGCGGACGGCAGAACATTGTTCAGGCGATTGTCGATCTCGAGGGTCAGGCGCTGGAATGGGACGGCGGATTGATCCTTGTAGCACCAGGGCTGCCGCAACTCGGCGACAGTGAAGCCGGGCTGTTTCCCGAGGGCTACCGCAAGGTTGGTCGAATGATCGCCGCGCTGCGCGGCGCGCCGGACGCGAGCTACTTCAACGGTGCGACGGACCGTGACATGCGCACATTTGCCAAGATCTGGCGGGCAAGGTTCGATTAACTTTCGCTCAGGGCGACCTTCATGTCCTTGACCTCGTAGATCACTTCGCCGTCCGCCTCGACGATGCCGTCGGCGACGCCCATGGTCAAACGGCGGGTCTGGATCGCCTTGGTGAAGTCGATCTTGTAGGTCAGCATCTTGCGGTCGGGGCGCACCATGCCCTTGAGTTTGACCTCTCCCACACCCAGAGCATAGCCGCGCCCTGTCCAGCCGCGCCAGCCAAGGTTAAAGCCCGTCAGTTGCCAAAGCCCATCAAGGCCCAGACAGCCGGGCATGATCGGGTTGCTCGGGAAGTGGCAGTCAAAAAACCACAGGTCCGGCGTGATATCAAACTCGGCCAGCACATGCCCCTTGTCATGCGCGCCGCCGTCGCCGGAGATGTCGGTGATCCGGTCCATCATCAGCATGGGCGGTTCGGGCAGTTGAGCATTTCCGGGGCCAAAAAGCTCGCCGCGCGCGCATTTCAGCAGATCATCCTTGTCGAATGTGGTGGGGTAGTCTGCCATGTGGGGTCTTTCCGTTCCGTCGCGCGCGTTCCGGCCCCTCTAGCACCGGCAGAGGCCGCCGCGCAAGGGTGGGGGGCTTGCATCGGCCCCAACCGGCGCGCCAAATGGATCGCATGGAAGATATCGACCTCGACCGCTATCCGCTGGATCAACCCGGCAGCACCGCCTGGCGCCAAATGGTGGCGGGCGCACAGGCAGGGCTGTCGCGCGACGGCCTGTTCAATCTGCCGGGGTTCCTGACCCCTGCCGCGCTGGACCGGACCCTGGCGCATGTGCAGCCGCGCCTCGCCACCGAGAGCTTTCACCACAGCCGCTGGCACAACATCTATTTCAAGGACGCGGTCGACGGGCTCGCGCCGGACCATCCCGCCCTGCAAAAGGTCGAAACCGCCAATCACACGCTCTGCCATGACCAGCTGGCGGACACGCCGCTTGATCGCATCTATCGCTATGACGGGTTCATCCGGTTCCTTGAGGCGGTGATGGACCAGCCCCGCCTGCACATCATGGACGATCCGCTGGCGGGCGTGAACGTGCTGGAATACCGCGATGGCGAGGCGCTGAACTGGCACTTTGACCGTTCGATCTTTACCACGACGCTGCTCTTGCAGGAGGCGCGGGAGGGCGGGCTTTTCGAATATGCGCGCAACCTGCGCAGCGCGGACGACCCGAACCATGCGGGCATCGCCGACCTCCTGGGCGGAGCGATCCAGCCGACCCAACTCGAACAGTCGGCCGGCACGCTCAACGTCTTTCTGGGCGTCAACACCGCGCACCGCGTGTCGCGGGTCCACGGATCGCCATCGCGTATCGTGGCTGTGCTGTCGCATTACGACCAGCCGGGGCAGGCATTCTCGGACACCGAACGCATGGGGTTTTTCGGTCGCACGCATTAGGCAAAGGTCCGATTATCATTGAACAGGTGCGACCCGCGCCCCTATATAGTCGGTGAAATGACCCAGACGCCTGACATAACCGATCCGCACAGCGTGGGCACAGAATGGCTTGCCGGTGCGGGCCTGCGCCCGACACGCCAGCGGGTGACGCTGGCCGCCCTGCTGATTGGCGACGGGCAGCACCGCCACGTGACCGCCGAGAGCCTCTTTGAGGCGGCGAAGTCCGAGGGCGAGGCCGTGTCGCTGGCGACCGTTTACAACACGTTGCGCGCCTTCTGCGATGCCGGGCTGATGCAAGAGGTGACGGTGGACGGCTCCAAGAGCTACTTTGACACCAACACCCACGATCACCCGCACTTTTTCTGGGAAGACGAGGCAAAGCTGACGGATGCACCGTCCGAGCAGTTGGTGATCGCGCAGCTGCCCGATGCCCCCGAAGGGGCCGAGATTGCGTCGGTCGACGTCGTGATCCGCCTGCGCCGCAAGGGCTGATGCCCACACCCGTTTCCGAGAGTGAGATCCGGACCTATGCCGAAGACGGTGTGGTGCTGATCCGTGGTCTGTTCGCCGATCATGTGGACACCCTGCGCGCGGGCGTGGCCCGCAACATGGCCGCGCCGGGCGCATACGCGTCGGAAAACGAAAAAGCAGGGGAGACCGGGCGTTTCTTCGACGACTACTGCAACTGGCAGCGCATCCCCGAGTTTCGCGACGTGATTGACCAATCGGATGTGGCCCAGGTGGCGGGGCAGCTCATGCAGTCGGACCGCGTGCAGCTGTTTCATGATCATGTGCTGGTCAAGGAACCCGGCACCTCCATGGCGACCCCATGGCATCAGGACGGTCCCTATTACTTTGTCCAGGGGCGTCAGACCGTCAGCTTCTGGTGCCCGCTGGACCCGGTGCGCGACGCGACGCTGCGCTGTGTGGCAGGTTCGCACCTGTGGCCCAAAGATGTGGTGCCGACCCGCTGGGTCTCGGAGGCGGCGTTCTTTGAGGGCGACTACATCCCGGTGCCGGACCCGGACGCCGAAGGGATGCGCATCGTGGCGTTCGAGATGGAGCCGGGCGACGCGGTCGCCTTCCACTTTCGCACCCTGCACGGCGCGCGCGGCAACCACAGCGACACCCGCCGTCGTGCCTTTTCCCTGCGTCTCGTCGGAGACGACGCGCGCTATGTTGAGCGTCCGGGGCCCACGTCGCCACCCTTTCCCGGGCATGACATGAGCGCGGGCGATACCTTGCGCGAAGACTGGTTCCCCGTCCTCAGCTGAGCCGTTCCAGCAGCGTCACGTGCACGCCGCCAAAGCGGCGCTGGTCAAGCAGGCCATAACCTTCGGGCGGCGCCTGAAACGCCTCTTCCTCCCAGACGACCAGCCCTCCCGGCGCGATCCAGTCGCGCGCCGCGTGCAGAGCCCTGCCGCCCAGGCCCTGCCCGTAGGGCGGGTCGAGGAACACCAGATCAAACAGCGCGCCGGGACACGGGCCCAGCCGGGTGGCATCGTTGCGCAAGAGTGTCGCCGCGTCCGTACCCAGCTTGTCAATGTTCTCGGCGATCAGCCGTTGCCCGACGCGGCCCTTTTCGACCAGCACCGCCTCCGCCGCACCGCGCGACAGCGCCTCGAGGGCCAGTGCGCCCGAGCCTGCGAACAGGTCCAGCACCCGCGCACCGTCGATCACGTCGCGATGGGTGAGCATCGAAAACAGGCTCTCGCGCACCCGGTCCGGGGTCGGGCGCAGATGCGCGCCCGCATCGCCCTTGCCGACAGCCGCCAGCCGCGTCCCGCGCCAACGGCCCGCGATGATCCTCACTTGAGCAGCGCCTTGAGATCGCCCGCAGGGTCCGCGACCACCGCCGGGTCGGCCGTCTTGCCAGCCTCGATCAGGCGCTTGCCAATCATGTAGCCGCGCGGATCATTGGCCGCATCGACGGCCAGCAGACGATCCCCGGCATAATACCAGAAGGACCGCGCCGCGCCGCCATCGCGGGTGATCACGCGGTCATAACCGGTGTTCAACCCGGCGATTTGCAGTTTCACGTCATACTGATCCGACCAGAACCACGGCCGCGCGACATAGTCCTGCCCCGCGCCCATGATGTTTGCCGCCACGCATTCGGCCTGATCAATCGCGTGCGGCACGCTCTCGAGCCGAATGCGCGTGTCGCCGTACGGGAAAGACGCACAATCGCCCGCCGCCCAGACGCGGGGGGCCGAGGTGCGGCCCTGCGCGTCCACGGCAATGCCATTGTCGATGGTGATATGGGCGCGCTCGGCCAGTGCCGTTGCGGGCGCGATGCCGACACCGGCAATGACGAAATCCACCTCGATCTCGGTCCCGTCGGTCAATTCCGCCCCGGTCACCCGCGTCTCGCCCGTCAAGCGGTGCAAGCCCACACCCTCGCGGATATCCACCCCATGTCCGGCATGAAGTGCGCGGAAATAGTCGCTGGTCTCCGGTGCGGCGACCCGTTGCAGGATGCGGTCAGCCATCTCGACAAGGACCACCTCCAAGCCTTTCTTGGCCGCAACCGCCGCCGCTTCGAGGCCGATATAGCCGCCACCGACAATCAGCACGCGACGCCCGGGCCGAAACTCCGGCTCCATCGCGTCCGCGTCCCCCAGATCCCGCATCACGTAGACCCCGTCGAGGTCCCCGCCGATGGAGGCGGGCAACCGGCGCGGGATCGACCCTGTGGTCAGCACCAGATCATCGTAAGCCAGCGTCTCGTCGCCCATCGACACGGTGCGGGCTTCGGTATCAATCGCCGTGACCCAGCTTTTCAGCCGCAGGTCAATCCCGTGTTCGGCATAGTAGCTTTCGGGGCGCAGAAACAGCCGCTCCAGCGTCATATCGCCCAGCAGATACGCCTTGGACAGGGGCGGGCGCTGATAGGGCGGCACCGCTTCGGCACCGATCAGCGTGATGCCGCCGTCAAATCCAAGGCTGCGCAGCTTGGCCACGCAGGACGCGCCCGCCTGTCCGGCTCCGATCACCACCACTTGCCGCATGATTTGCACCTTTCGCTCGCCTCGCGCCACGGCGCAGCCTATATCGCAGTAGAACGCAGACGCAATTCCAAGAAAGGCGCACACCATGGCAATTTCCCAAGGCGACACACTCCCCGAGGCCACCCTGATCCAGATGGGGGCGGACGGCCCCGAGCAGGTCGCCCTGTCGTCCAAGACGAAGGGCCGCAAGGTCGTGATCTTTGCCCTGCCGGGCGCCTACACCGGCACCTGCACGACCGCCCATGTGCCAAGCTTTGTCCGCACCAAGGATCAGTTCGACGCCAAGGGCGTGGACGAGATCATCTGCGTGTCG
Source organism: uncultured Rhodobacterales bacterium (assembly GCA_964603315.1). Lineage (GTDB taxonomy): Bacteria > Pseudomonadota > Alphaproteobacteria > Rhodobacterales > Rhodobacteraceae > Tateyamaria. The sequence continues at coordinate 5,774 of CAZRUV010000011.1, read as the reverse complement.
GTCAACGATCCCTTCGTGATGGGCGCCTGGGGCGAGTCCACCGGCGCGACGGCCGCCGGGATCTCGATGATGGGCGACGCCGACGGCAGCCTGACCAAGGCGATGGGCATGGATTTCGACGCGCCCCCCGCGGGTCTCTATGGCCGCTCCAAACGCTACGCGATGCTTGTTGACGATGGCACCGTGACGCTGTTGCAGGCCGAAGAGAACCCCGGCGTCTGTGACGTGTCAGGCGGCGAAGCACTGCTCGCCGCGATGTAAATCCGGCATGGCGGGGCGCAGCCAAATGCGCCCCGCCGATGCGTGGAAAACGGACGAAGCTGCCATTGATTGCGCGGTGGCAAAGGTCCGCTTTCAAAACGTCCCGTCAACTTGGGTCACTCGTGCAGGTGCTAAAAACCTACAGGTTCTGGCCGAACTAAAATCTACGGTGGCAAGCCCGCATTTCTTTGTTGAGCATCGAGATATTGGACATCTTCAGGTTTGGTGCGTTGGTTTTAAAGCTGTCTCAGGAACAATTTGCAGCCTTTGAGGGTCACGCGCGGGACCGTTGGTGCCAGACTCCTGCGACAAATCTGGAAGCAGGAATGAGACGTCAAAATGCGCTGGGTTCTCCTGGTCATCACGCTCATCGGCCTCATCCCGGTTCTGGGCTCGCTGGCCAAGGGCGTGCTCAAACTGCTGATCAAGAAGGCGGGCGATATCAGCGCGCTGCGGGCGCTCTACGGCATCTTCAACTACTTCAAGAAGGGGAACGCCCACCGTTGGCTCGTCAACTTTGCACATGACCTGACCGGCAAACATCTCGACACGGCCCTCGGCCTGCTCGATGAGATGATGACCCGCGTGGTGCGGCACATGACAGAGGCCAAGGGCTGGTTCTCCAGCCGCTGGAACCGCCGGAAAGGTTGCCGGGAGCGCTCTCGCGACGGACGCGGCAAGTCGGTCGAACACAAGCTGAGTATGATCAAGGCACACACTATAGGATCGAGAAATGAAGAGTATCGCCGTTCCAATCAACGCGGAGGCTGCCAAGCGCCTCGACCTCGCCCAAGAGCGAGAAGACGACTTGATCGAGGTTCTTCTGGACGAGGCGACCTTTGATCTCCTATTCTCCGTTGGCTGGGTGCGACAGGTGAACGATGCAGCCGCTTGCAACATTGATGAACACGAAGACGAGCACGTAGAAACCCCGTTCGCTTTGGAAAAAGTTATCGAGGTGAGTTCACACTTTTCGCATCAATCAGACGATATCTTTTCGCGGATTGCTGCACTTGCAACACAGGCAAAAGAGCGTGGCACGGGACTCCACTTTTATTTTTGAAACAACTGAGTGCGAAGCTCCTTCAATGGCAATGTAACGAAGTGACCGTCGCCCAAGAAAAGACGGTTGCGTATGGTCTGCACACAATTCTTTGCATGCGGTGCAATGACGACGGCGTCTCCAAAAAAACCACAACGCAGCACCTCAGTCAGGCGATCGCATCGGGCTCGGTACGGTCAAAGACCTAGCCTGCCCGTTGTCTTTGGGTTGTCCGCCGGATTGGGGTCCTGTGTCCTGTGGCTTTTCGGTTTGCGCGGGCGGGCTCGGGTAAACTTCAGCGCCGTGGGCAAGGCCGCTGTTACGACCCTAGAACCACTGCCCGGGCTCCATCAGGCCAAGATCCAGCAATTGCCGCGAGTGCCATTCGAACGGGGCCGAGTTGTGCCACTTGAAGCTCTGGATGTCATAGGTGCTGCCCGGGTTCAGCTTGAGCGCCTTGGCGGTGCGGAAAGAGCATATTGCGGCCGTCAGGTTGTGGTGCCATTCGCAGGAATAGGTGTTGTATTCCTCGTCGTTGAACGTGTGATCCTCGCGCAATTCCAGCCCCGGCTTGGTCTGGAAGAGCGAAATCCGGTCGATCTTGCGCCGCGCCATGGGCACGTGCTCTTCAAATCGCCAGCGCAGGCCGCCAAAGAAATCCAGTTGCCGTTCCTTGGGATGGCCGGTGGCCGGGTCCGGGCGCGCAAGCGCGTAATAGCCGGACTTGTCCAGATGCGCGCGCTCCAGCGACACGGCATTTGGGTCTTCCCACAGATCGTCGGAATACAGATCCACCACATAGGTCAGCATCGCGCTGCGCCGCTCTTCGGTGTGGAAGGTCAGCATTTCACCGATGCTGCGCGTCTCGCAGAAGGGAAAGAACAGGTATTCGGCGTTGTAGCAGTAATACATCCACGTGCCCGTCGGCACGGCGCCGATCATCCCGTTCACGATATGCATCAGCGCGCTTGGCTCGGAAGTGTCACAGGCGACCTGCACCACATCTTCGTCAAGGTCGCGGGGCAGGGAAAACTCGGGCGGCATGAACACGGCTACGTGCCGGAACCCCGCCTGCTGGTGATGGCGAATGGTCGTGTCCAGTTCGGCCTCATCCTCCGCCAAAATGATCGCCACTGGCCCTTTGGCCGGCAATGCATCACGCGAATTCAGATATGCGTCGAGACCGTCAAATTTCATATGCGCACCTTGTGCCTGCCCTTGCCGTCTTTAATGCGATCAAATGCACCTCCATTGCAAGATTGCAGGGGGGCTGGTAAGCGGCCCATCTGATCCCGAACCGACCTGCGAGCCGCACATGACCGCGCCCAAAAAGCTGTTTATCAAGACCTATGGCTGCCAGATGAATGTCTATGACAGCGAACGCATGGCCGAAGCGCTTGACGGGTACGAACAGACATCGTCGCCCGATGACGCGGACATGATCCTGCTCAATACCTGCCACATACGCGAGAAAGCTGCAGAAAAGGTTTACTCGGAACTGGGCCGCTACAAGGGGCTCAAGGCCGAAAAGCCTGATCTCAAGATCGGCGTGGCGGGCTGTGTCGCCCAAGCCGAGGGGCAGGAGATCATGCGCCGCCAGCCGATGGTCGATCTGGTTGTCGGTCCGCAGAGCTATCACCGCCTGCCCGAGATGGAGGCGCGGGTGGCCGAGGGGCAAAAAGCGCTCGACACCGACTTTCCCGAAGAGGACAAGTTCGAGCGGCTCAAGTCGCGCCCCAAGGCGTCGCGCGGACCCACGGCGTTTCTGACCGTTCAGGAAGGGTGCGACAAGTTCTGCGCCTTTTGTGTCGTGCCATATACGCGCGGGGCCGAGGTCAGCCGTCCGGTGGATCGCATTCTGACCGAAGCGCGCGATCTGGTGGAGCGGGGCGTGCGCGAAATCACGCTCTTGGGCCAGAACGTCAACGCCTATCACGGGGCAGGGCCCGATGGGGCCGATTACACGCTGGCGCAACTGATCTGGGATCTGGACAAGGTCGACGGGCTGGAACGGATCCGGTTCACCACCTCGCATCCCAATGACATGACCGACGACCTGAGCGAGGCGCACGGCACCTGCGCCAACCTGACGCCCGACCTGCACCTGCCGGTGCAATCGGGAAGCGACCGGATTTTGAAGCGGATGAACCGCAGCCACACCGCCGAGAGCTACCTCGCGCTCATCGAGCGCATCCGCGCGGCGCGGCCCGACATTTTGATGTCGGGCGATTTCATCGTGGGCTTTCCCGAAGAGACCGAAGCGGATTTCCAGGCGACACTCGACTTGATCGAGGCGGTGCAATACGGCTATGCCTATTCCTTCAAATACTCGGCCCGCCCCGGCACGCCCGCCGCAGAGCGCGCCGACGTTCCGGCAGATGTGGCTGACGACCGTCTGCAACGGCTGCAGGCGCTCATCACCCGGCAACAGCGGGACATCCAGCAAGCCATGGTGGGCCGCACGGTCAACGTGCTTTTTGAAAAGCCGGGGCGCCTCGATGGGCAGATGGTTGGGAAAAGCGAATACCTGCATGCGGTGCACGTCTCGGACCCCGCATTGCAGGTCGGCCAGATCGCGCCGGTCAGAATCGTCGAAGCGGGTGCCAATTCATTAGGCGGAACGCTGGCCTGATCTCGCGCATGGCGCGCATTAGGGTGCGCCAACACGCGTTTTGTGGGCCGGAGACGCGTTTGTAACACAATATCTGGTAAAAACTCCTTCACAGAAGGTTAAAACTTCCCTACGCTTTTGCGCAGTGTGGTGGGCACGCGACGCGTTTTTTGCGTCAGTCAGGTTTGCCCGCGGGGGATAACAACATAAAGGACAAGGCTGTGGTTAATACTTTTTCCAAGGCGGCCAGGTGCGTGTGTGGAGCGGCTGCAATGGCCGCGCTGGCGCTGACAACAGTTTCCGTGACGGCATCAGATGTGGCGGCGCAGACAAAATCGCAATCAGGGCGGGACGGCGGACAGTATATTCCGACGATCTGGGTCGATCCGGACGGGTGTGAGCACTGGGTGATGGACGACGGCGTCGAGGGCTACATGACGCCGCACGTGAACCGCAAGGGCATCCCGGTCTGCCGCCGGGGCAACACCTGTGGCGTGATGAATTCGGATCAGTTCTTTGCCACAGACAGCGCGCGCATCCACCCGCAGGGCAAGGCGCGCCTGACCGAGTTCTTCCAGCAGGCCAGCGCCACCAGCTACATCATTACCGGCCACACCGACAGCCGCGCCTCTGACGCGTACAACCTGCGTCTGTCGCTGAACCGGGCCAACTCGGTCGCGGCCGTGGCGCAGGCCGCAGGCGCGCGCATCGCGGACGTCCGCGGCTATGGCGAACGCCAGCCTGCTGCATCGAACCAGACGGCGCAAGGACGGGCCAAGAACCGCCGCGTCGAAATCATCTGCATTCGCTGAGGGGGCAGGACAGTGAACATTATCAAAGTGACATGTGTCCTTGGCGCCGCGTTCGGCCTTGCCGCCTGCGAAGATGCGCAGTTCCGCGAACTGGGTCCGGACAAGACCGTGGACCGGGGGTTTGACACCAAGGATCTCAGCCAGCTTCAGGCGGGCATCTGGGTCGATCCCAACGGCTGCGATCACTGGATCATCGATGACGGGGTCGAGGGATACCTGTCGGCCCGCCTCGACAAATACGGCAAACCGGTGTGTTCGGGCGTTGCCGAACCGACGCAAACCGTGGGTGACTTCAAGGGCGGCTCGACCAGCGCGATTGGCGACCCGATCTGATTTGCACCTCAACCACACAGAAAAGGCCGGAGCGCGCCCAGCGCCCCGGCCTTTTTTGTTTCAATTTGACGAAATGACGGTCACAGCCGTTGCACCCCGCTGGCGAAGTTGCGACCCTTGTCCCACGCAAAGACTCAGGAGCCCCTATTGACCCTCGATCAAGCGACCCGCGAAACCGTTGTGGAATTCCCCGACAATCGCCTGCTGATTGATTTATGCGGACCCTATGACCAGCACCTCACGTCGATCGAAAGCATGCTGGGTGTGCAGATCGTGCGCCGTGGCAATCTTTTGGCCGTGATGGGCGAGGACAGCGCGCAAAAGCGCGCCGAAGAGGTGCTGAACGCGCTCTACCTCAGGCTCGAATCGGGCAAGGACGTGGAACCGGCGGATGTGGACCGCGAGTTGCGCATGGGCAGCGCCGAGGTCGGCACGGGCACACGCGCGGGCGACCAGTTGGAAATGCCGGTCGGCAACCGGATCGAGATCAAGACGCGCAAAAAGCTGGTCGAACCCCGCACCGACGCGCAAAAGGCCTATGTGCAATCGCTCTTTGACAACGAGATGGCTTTTGGCATCGGCCCTGCGGGCACGGGCAAGACCTATCTGGCCGTGGCTGTGGGCGTGTCCATGTTCATCTCGGGCCACGTGGACCGGATCATCCTGTGTCGTCCGGCCGTCGAGGCGGGCGAGCGGCTGGGCTTTCTGCCCGGCA
>CAZRUV010000010.1:0-48647 GCA_964603315.1 uncultured Rhodobacterales bacterium | reverse complement strand
TCGACGATGCCGCCGGTGTTTTCGACGTTGCCGATGTCGCCATTGTCGACGTCGAGCGTGCCGCCCGCACTGACGGTCGTGTCGCCGGTGATGACCGCTGTGACACCGGTCGTGGTCAGTTCGCCACCGTTGATGGTGACGGCGCCCGTAAGGGTGCCGCCTTGCACGGTGACCAGACCTGCGTCCACATTGGTGGTCGTTTCGATGGTTCCGGCAGTCATGGTCGTATTGCCGTTGGTGTTGTCGAGGCTGTCGACACTGCCGCCGGAAATATCAACCGTACCACCGGCTGTGTTTTCGACCGCGCCGACATCGCCGTTGTCGACATCAAGCGTCCCGTTGCTGCCAACGGTGGTATCACCTGTCAGAACGCCCGTGTTGATGACGTTGACCGTGCTGTTGGTGATCGTCGTGGTGCCGGTGATGACGCCGCCACCGGTGACAACTGTTGTCCCGTTGTTGCTGTCCAGATCGCCTGTCACGGTGTTGCTGACCGTCACAGTCGTGGTCGCGGCACCGTTTACGGTCAGGTTGCCTGCGTTCGCGCCGCCAAGGTTCAAATCGCCCGCGCCGTTAACCGTGACGCCCAAAGCGTCGAACGCATTCGCGATGGTTGCGGTGTCGCCGTCGTTAAGGACGATGACGTTGCCGCCTGCCGAGATCGTGCCGACACCGATGAGGTTGTAGCCGTCTTCATTGAAGGTGATCGACCCGGTCGCAATGTTCTCCGCGACGTTGACCTGACCTTCGCCGGCCCCAACCGGTGCGTTGAATTGCGCATTGTCGTTGTTCTGGAACACGTCATCGGGCGTCGCTGCATTGTTGAACCAGTTCGCCGTCGACAAGTCCCAGATGCCGCTGTCAGCAGAGCCCGTGGCATTGGCCGCATTGCCCGGATCCCAGACCAGGTTGTCCTGCGCAATTGCAGGAGACGCCAGAAGTGTAACCAAAATCGTGGTGCTCAGAGCGGCCGCGCGATACCCCGTTGCGCGGTGCGTCCCGAATGCAGAAGATTGAACTGCCATGACAATACCCAAAAGTTAGAATCCCGTTGCCGAGACATGAGCATTTTTTTGCCGTCTGTTCAAATGCGCGTGAAGCGCACAGACACAATAGTTTATAGACTGTGGCAGAAACACATGGCCTCTGAATCGCGCATGCGGCCTACCGCGCCGATTTTGACCGATGTATGCAATCGCCTGCCCAGGTGTTTATTCCGTATCGCTCGGGATAAACCCTTGGAAAGGTGCGTATCGCTTGACCCTTCTGTCACTTAATCGCAAAGTCTAACCGTCACTGCCGGGCCGGGTTGTGGCACGGAATTTTGGAGCCATTTGAATTATGTCGCGTTTCAGCAAGGTTGCCTGGAAAGAAGGGCTGTTTATCAAGCCCCAGCATCTGCAACAGGCAGACCGTTACATGGAGCGCACGGTGATCGCGCGGACGGCGCACATGTCGCCTTTTCCGTGGGGTATTGCCGAGCTGTCTTTTGATCAGGGGCAGTTGCGGCAGGGGCGGCTCGAGCTTGAGCAGGTGTCGGGGATCATGCCCGACGGAACCCCCTTCGACGCCCCGCACACCAGCCCGCTTCCGCGCGAAATCGACGTGCCCGAGGACGCCGTCGGCAAGCTGATCTGGCTGACCCTGCCCAATCAGGCGCAGAACGACCGTGACGTGGGTGTCGGTGACGATGCCAGCATGCGGTTTGTCCTGTCCGAAGAGAAGGGTGTCGCCGATACCACAGCGGCGTCCCGGATCGAGGAGTCGGTCGAAATTGCCGTTCCACGGCTGGAACTTACGCTGCGCGACCGCCCGCGCGAAGGCTACCAGTGCATCTGCCTTGGCCGCATCGCCGATGTGAGCGATGGCACGGTGGTCACGCTGGATCAGGCGACCCCGCCGACCGGGCTGATCTTGAGCGTGCACCGCGCCTATGAGGGGTATCTGAAGGCCGTCACCGGATCCGTCGAGGCGCGTCTGGAAGTGCTCGAACGCTATGCGGCAGATCCGACGTCGGGCGGGGGCATGCAGGACAAGGACTACCTGATGCTCATGGTGCTCAACCGGGTTCTGCCCGTGTTGCGCCACTTGCGTCGCCTGCCGTCGGTGCACCCGGAACGCCTCTATGAGGTGCTGATCTCGCTGGCGGGTGAACTGACGACGTTCGAGGAACGCGATCGCCGGGTGCGGGATTACGGCCGCTACCGGCACGACCAGCCCAAGGAAACATTCAAACCACTGGTGGATGACATCCGTCGGTTGCTGAGCCGCGACGTGGGACGCGCCTTGCGTCTCACGCTGGAACAGCGCCGCGAGAACAGCTTTCTTGCGATGGTCGACGACCCGAACCTCTTTGCCAATGCAACCTTCATCATCGAGGTCGCCGCTGCCTTGCCGCTGACGCAGATTCAGCAGCAGTTCCCGCAGCTGTGCAAGGTGGCTCCGTCTACGCGGATGAAGGAAATCATCGTCAACAACATGCCCGGCATTCAGCTGGTTCATGTCCCGAACCCGCCACCGCAAATCCGCGTTGTGGCGAACCATGTCTATTTCATCGTGGACAAGCAAAGCCCGCTGTGGCGCGACTTTTCCAACGCGCCCGCGATGGGGATGCACTTTGCCGGGGCATGGCCGGGGCTGGAACTTGAGCTCTGGGCGATACCGGAGGAGCGGTAAGCGAGATGGCGTCGGACGACGAAGATCGCACAGTCTTTGGGCAAAAGCTGCCACCACAGCCTGCAAAACCGGTGGCGCAGCCTGCGCCGCCCCCGCAAGGGCAGGGACAGCAACCACCGCCACAGGCCCAGCCGCCGCAAGGGGCGCCGCCTGCACAGGGCGAAAACACCGTCTTTGGCCAGCGTCTGCCGGCGCAGCAACCGGCGGCGCCCTATCCGCCGCAGCAACCCCCGGCGCAGCCACCGCAATATGCGCAACCCCCGCAACAACCGCCCGCGGCACCTCCGCGTGGTGGGGATGATACGTGGCTGGGTGGTCCTCTGACGCCGACGCCCGGCGCGCCGGTGCCGCCGCCGCAAGCCGCGCCGCCACAGCAGCCCTACTATCCGCCGCCGCCACCTGCGGCACCGCCGCAACACCCCTATCCGCCTGCGCAGCAACCCTATCCCGCGCAGCCGCCCGCGGCAGGCTATCCTCCGCAGCAGTACCCTGATCCTTACGCCGGTCAGCAGCAGCCCGGGTGGACACCGGCCTCTCCGCCGCCCGACGGGCAGTTTCCCGTCGCGGGCGCGCAGCCGCAACAGCCGCAGCCGCAACGCAACACACCCAAGATTGCCTTTACCGACGCACTGCGCGGGTCCGGTCTGGATGTCGGATCATCCACGAATCCGATCATCGCCGCGGCCTCAGATTTGCTTGTTTTGTTGGGCAGGCTGCGCACCGGCATGGTCGAAATGCAGGCGATCCCCCTGCGCGATCACGTCATGCGTGAAATCGCGACATTCGTGCAGAAATGTCAGGAGGCAGGCGTCCCGGCCGAAGATATCGACGTGGCCCGCTATGCGCTGGCGGCAACGTCGGATGACATCGTGCAGACGATCCCCGGCAATGACCCGCAGTATTGGCAGCAGTTTTCCATGGCCGCCGAACTGCTCGCGGACCGGTCTGCCGGGATCGGTTTTTTCGCGCGGCTCGAACAGGTGATCCAGTTGCCCGGCCAACGGGCCCATGTGCTCGAGTTGATGTTGACCTGCCTCGCTCTGGGTTTTGAAGGCAAATACCGCACCGAGCCCAACGGGCAGGTCATGCTCAGCCGCTTGCGCACCGAAGTCTATCAGCGCTTCCGCTCGGCCAACGCGCGCCCGCCCGAGGAACTGAGCCACAAGTGGATTCCGGTTTTGCTTGGCGGTCGGAGGCAGGCCGGTGGTCTGCCGCTTTGGGTCATTGGCGGTGTGGCGGCGGCGATGGTCGTGGCAATGTTCGTGACCCTGTCGTGGCTCTTGTCCGGTGACGCCCAAGCCGCGCAGGACGACATCATCGGACTGCATGCCAATCTGGGCGAAGTCGTGATCGAGCGCAGCGAAAACGTCGTCGAATACGAGGCGCCGCCGACCGGACAGCTGGAACGTATCCAAGGACGTCTCGCCGCCGAGATCGAGGCGGGCGATGTCGAGGTCGAGGATTCCGGCGATTACATCTCGGTCCGCTTGCGTGACGCTCTACGCTTTGGGTCCGGCTCCGCCGAGTTGACCACGGATGTGTCTGGCCTGGGCAAGCGGATTGCCGAAGTGCTGGAAGGCGAGCCCGGCAACATCATCGTCGAAGGTCATTCCGACAATATCCCGCTCAGCGGGCGTGGTCGTTACAAGACGAACGAAGCGCTGTCGGAGGCGCGGGCAGAAACCGTGCGCGCCCTGCTTGAGCCGCACCTGTCCAATCCGGATCGCATGGCGGTGGAAGGTGTCGGCCCGGCCAAGCCATTGGATACGGCCAACACGCGTGAAGCACGGGCCAAGAACCGGCGCGTTGAAATCCTGTTGCAGAAGGAGCAGCTGCTGTGAGGGGTGTGCTGAAGTGGATGAATCCACTGACCTATTGGCAGTTCAAGTGGTTCCGCTGGATCATGACCGGCGTTGGAATTCTGTGTATCTGTGCCGCCGTCTGGTTCGGTCTGCCGATCTTTGGCATTGATTGGCTGGGGTCGGTCTGGTTCCGGGTTCTGGTGATCGTCGCGATCCTGTCGCCCATCGCCATTGTCAGCGGATTGCGCTACCGCAAGCGCCGTCGCGCGGCGCAGGAACTCGAAGAGTCGCTGATGGAGCAACCCGTCGGCGACGGTGCCATCCTGCACGACCGAATGCAGGAGGCACTGGGCAAGCTGCGCAAGGGCGGCAAGTCCACATATCTCTACGATATGCCGTGGTACGTGATCATCGGGCCCCCCGGTGCCGGTAAAACCACGGCACTGGTTCATTCGGGCCTTGAGTTTCCGGGCACCGACGCAAGCGCGGTGGCCGGGTTTGGCGGAACGAAGAACTGCGATTTCTGGTTCTCCGAAGAAGCGGTCCTGATCGACACCGCGGGTCGCTATACAACGCAGGACAGCGATGCGCGTGCCGACAAGATGAGCTGGCAGGCCTTCCTCGACCAGCTCAAGAAAGCGCGCCCAAATCAGCCGATCAACGGCGTCATTCTCGCGTTTTCCTGCGAAGACATGATGACCGCCACGGATGATACGCTGGACACCCATGCGCTTGCCGTGCGCAAGCGTCTGGAAGAGCTGCATGAAACACTGCGCATCGACGTGCCGGTCTATGTGCTCTTTACCAAGGCGGACCTGATCTCGGGCTTCCGCGAGTTCTTTGGGCACTACGGCGAAGATCGCCGTCGTTCGGTGTGGGGTATCACCTTCCAGACCAAGGACCGCAAGGAAGAGACCTATCGCCACGTCTCGACTGAATTTGATCAACTGATCAGCCGCCTCAGCGATGAGGTGACCGACCGTATGAATGAAGAGCCCGACACCGTCGCCCGCATCGCCATGTTCGGCTTTCCGGGGCAGTTGGTGCTGCTGCAACGCAATGTCTCGGATTTCCTGCGGCGTGTGTTCCAGAAATCCACAGACCTGCACGCGATCCTGCGCGGGTTCTATTTTACCTCCGGCACGCAGGAAGGGACGCCCATCGATCAGGTCCTTGGCGCCATGTCGGAAAACCAGGGGTTCCAGCCCAGTTTCATGTCGGGCAAGGGGCGCAGCTATTTCCTGCATGACCTGCTGAAACAGGTCATCTTTGCCGAACGGGACTGGGTTGGCTACGACTTCAAGGCGATGCGGCGCAAGGCGATCTTTCGCACGGGCGTGACCGGTCTGATCGCAGCGGCGGCCCTGGGTGCATTTGGCCTCTTTGGATACAGTTTTTGGCAGAACGCCTCGCTGATCCGCGAGGCGGCAGCGGCCACCGACAGTTATCAGGTCGAAGCGCAGGGCCTGCTGACGCAAAACATCATCGACGATCCCAGCACACGGCCGATCCTGCAGGCGCTGGCGCTCGCCCGCGACATTCCGGCAGGATACGCCGATCCGCGCGAACAGAAATTCGCCGAAAAGGTGGGACTGTCGCGGCGGGCCTCTATCCGGTCAGCCGCGCTGCAATCCTACTCGGACTCGCTCGAACGCCTGCTGCGTCCGCGCATGATGCTCTACCTCGAAAACCGCCTGCCGCGGCTTTTGACAGAAAACAACACCGAAGAGGCCTACCGCGCGCTCAAGGTCTATATCCTGCTGGCAAAAGAGCAGGACGGGAAATCCGACGATGTGGCGATCCAGGCCTATTTCGCCGAAGCCTGGGGCCCCGAATATTCCGAGCCGGGCCTTGATGGCGAATACCGTGAGATCAACGAACATCTGGCCGCGATGCTCGAGTTGGACGACCGGATTGAGCCGTCTCTGAAGCCGGACAAGGATCTGGTCGAACGCACGCAAAAGGAAATCGCAACGCTCAGCCTCGCGCAACAGGCCTACAGCTCGATCCTGAGCCAGGCCGCAACGCTGCAGCCCTTCCGTATGACAGACGAACTGGCGGATGTGCAGGCGGACGTTGTCTTTCGCACGACGGATGGCAAGCCGCTGGACAGTCTCGAAGTGCCGGGCCTGTTCACCTTCACCGGCTACTGGGCGTTTTTCCAGGATGCTGTGGCAAACGCCGCCGAACGTCTGGAAGAGGAACGCTGGGTGCTGGGTGCGCCGGGCGAAGGTGTCGACTATCAGGGTCAGCTTCTGGGCCTGAACCGCGACCTGCACGCCTTCTACCGCTCTGACTTTGCGGAAAAGTGGAACGAGATGCTGGGCCGCATCGAGCTGGTGCCCATGTCTGCGGGTGCGCCGCAATATCCGGGCCTTGCTGTGGCATCGGCCCCCTTCGCTTCCCCGATCCTCAAGCTGGCAGAGGCCGTGGACAAGGAAACCCGCCTGACGCGGTTCCTTGACGCGGTGGAGGGGATCGACAATCCGGCGGAGATCATCGCCGGTGGCGGCGACGTGGGGTCCCAGATGGCCGAGGTCGGATTTACCGAGGTACAGCGCCGGTCGGGCGCGATCCAGCGCATCTTCCTCAACCTGCTGCGGGACAAGGCGAAGTTCCAGGAACGTGCGGTCACTAATGCGGCTGCACCCTCGCAGCGCCGCACGCTCGAAGGCATCGAACAGCGTTTCGAGAAGTGGCACGCCTTCGTACGGGGCGCGGACAATGCGCGCCCTGTGGATGTGCTTCTGGCAGGCATGCAGGAGCTTTTGACCAATCGACAGCTCGCGGGTCGGGGCGGCAACACGCTGCTGGACCAGCGCGGCATGCAGGACGCGCTGAACAACCTCAGCCAGGGTGTGCCGTTTTATCCCGAAACCATCGTGGGCTTTGTCAATTCGATCGAATCCGAGTTCCTGACCGTTTCTGCCAACGCCTCCATCGGCGAATTGCAACGCGCCTTGGCCGAAGAGGTCGCGGCCTATTGCACGCAAAACGTAGCCTCCGCCTTTCCGTTTGCAGGGCGCGGGGCGCGGCACATCTCGACATCCGTCTTTGGTGAGTTCTTCGGGTATGGCGGGCGCATGCAGACGTTCTACGAAACCTATTTGCGCGAGCACACGCAGCGCGAAGCGGATGGCACCATTGTCGCCCGCGAGGGCAGTCCGCTCGGTGCACGGCTGAGCAGCGCAACGCTCAGCCAGTTCGCCCGGGCAGAACGCATCCGGCAGGCGTTTTTCCCGCCAGACAGTTCGACCCCGTCGGTGACGTTCACGGTGGCGCAGGTTGCGTCTTCCCCGACCGTTGAGAGCACGTCGATCAACATGAGCGGCCGCGAAGTACAGCTGTTCCTCAACTCGTCCGGTGCCAGCTTCAAGTGGCCGGATGACACGGCGGACATCACGGTCACACTTTTGCCGCGCTCGGAAACAACGGACAACGCCTTGCGTTTTGGCGGCGGCCGCTGGGCCTTGTCGGAGTTCATCTCGCGCGGGCGCAACAAGTCGTCGGGCACACGGGCGGATGTCACCTATCAGGTCGGCGGACGTTCGGTCACGCTGCGGCTTGAATTCGACAGCATCGCCATTCCGTTCCTCATGCGGGAGTTGTCCGATTTCTCCTGCCCCACGACGATCGAGTAACCACATGAGCGCTGACGCCACTCTGGTCATTTACGGCAAGCATCCCGCCTATGGCGATTTTCTTGCGCACGGAATGGACCACGCGTTGCTCAGCCATTTTGACACCTGGCTTGAAGGCATCCTGCCCGCGCTCAAGAAAGATACCGGTGATGACTGGGAGGCCATCTGGGCCTCGGCGCCGCCGTTGAACTTCTGGTTGGGCCCGGATGTGATCGGTGCGCCTCTGTTGGGGATTTTTCTGCCCTCCCAGGACAAGGTGGGGCGGCGGTTTCCCCTCATCGCCGGGCTGACAGGTGTGGTTTCCCCTCCGCCCGTGCACCCCGCGCATGATGAAGGACCTTATCGCGTGCTCGCGGCGCACATTGCCGGTTTCGAGGTGCCAAAGGACGGGACGCGCGGCGTGTCGACCTTGCTGAACGGGTTTGAAGTGCCGCCGGTGCAGGGCGTCGTGTTCGAACCCGGGCAGGACGGGACCATCTGGGGTCACAGGGATGATGGCGATCTGCCCCGCCTGTTTGCCGATGCAAACGGTGCAGACGCGCAAAAGGCACAGTTGGGGCGCAGCCACTGGTGGCATGCGGCACTTCCGACACGGTCAGCGGGGTGGTTGGGGGCAAATGGTCTGCCAGACCTGACCGCGATGCGTTGGCTGTTGACAGAACGAAGCCGTGAAGCGAGAGAAACCGTCAATGACTAAGACAAACGAACCCAGCTTCGTGTTTGAGACGGCGACCCTCAGCGATGTCGGCTGCGTGCGCAAGGTGAACGAAGACAGTCTGTTGGCGCTGCCCGACAGCGGCCTGTGGCTGGTCGCAGACGGTATGGGCGGGCACGCTGCAGGTGACTTTGCCAGCCAATCCATCGTGGGCGAGATGGAAACGGTTGGTGTTCCGGGCGGTGCCGTCGATCTGCGGGCACGGTTCATGGAACGGCTGACGCGGGCCAATACCCGCATCCTGCAACACGCGGCAGAACTTGGAAACGGCACCATCGGATCAACCGTTGCGGCGCTGCTGGTCAGCCAGGGGCACTATGCCAGCATCTGGTCCGGTGACAGCCGCGTGTACCGCCTGCGCGGTGGCGTTCTCAGCCAGGTGACGCGGGATCACACCGAGGTGCAGGCGCTTCTGGACGCGGGGTCAATCACCCCCGCCGAAGCCGAGGCGTGGCCGCGCAAGAACGTGATCACACGTGCCATCGGCGTCACCCAGCAACCCGAATGCGAGATGATCGAAGGCGTGCTTGCGGACAAGGATACCTTCCTTCTCTGCTCGGACGGGCTGACGGAATACTTCCATGATGACGAGCTTGAGCGCGTGATGCGCGAATTCGGCAGCGACCTTGAAGGGCTGTGCGACAAGCTGGTGGCCACCGCGCTGGATCGTGGCGGCAAGGACAACGTGTCGGTGGTGGTCGTGACGTGCCATCAGGCACCCCTGCCGGAATTCGAAGCCGAGGGTGTGTATCCAGAGTTCGGGGGCTACTTGTGAGCAGCGCCGACAACACACAGCCGCCCAAGCGCCCCGAGGTCTCGGACGAAGACGATGATCGGACGTTGATCGCGCCAATGCCGGTGACCGACAACGCCCCCGCGCCCGAAGAGGATGACGAGGGCGACCGCACCCTGATCGCGCCGATGCCGGATGCCGGCCAAGCGGCACCGGAAACCGACGACCAGCCCGACCGGACCATCATTGCACCAGCGCAACCGGCTGGGGACGCTGGGCCCGAGGACCCTGACAGGACAATTATCGGTGACATGCCGGTGTCGCCGCCGCCTGCGGCGGATGAAGGTGGATCCACCTATCGGCCTTTCTCGGATGATGCGCCGGTCTCGACCCCGTCCGCCGTCGAACAGCCGCACACGGCTGATCCCGCACAGGGCGTTGATCCGGCGGCAGCCGCCGCTGCGGCCGCCGTGGCGGCGTCCGCCGTCCCGACGCCGCAGGCCCCACCGCCTGATCTGGATGACGATGATCTTGCGCCGACACAGCTGACCTCTGGCGGGACCAACACAACCAACACACCCGAGCCGTTGCGCAATCTCGAACCCGGCGCGGTGATCAACAACATGTACCGGGTCGAAGAGCGGCTGGATCAGGGCGGCATGGGCCGCGTGTTCCGCGGTGTCGAGATCGGCACCGGCGAAAGCGTCGCGATCAAGGTCATCCTGCCCGAGATGGCCGAAGATATCCGCGTCGCCCAGATGTTCCGCCGCGAAGCGCGAACTCTGCGCCAGCTGCACCATGACGCGATCGTCCGCTACTTTGCCTACGTGCCGCCGGACGCAAACCTGAACCTGCACGCGTTGGTCATGGGCTTTATCGAGGGCAACAAGCTCAGCGACAAACTCAAGAACGACGGCCCGCTGAGCGAGGAAGAGGTGTGCGCGCTTTTCACCCGGCTCGCGGACGGTCTGGAACGTGCGCACAAGATCGGCGTGGTCCACCGCGATCTGTCGCCCGACAACGTGATGCTGCCCGACAATGACATCAAAAAGGCGGTGATCATCGACTTTGGCATCTCGCGGTCGTCCAAGGTCAAGGATGTGACCATCGGCAACGAGTTCGCGGGCAAGCTGAAATACGTCTCGCCCGAACAACTCGGAGCCTATGGGGGCGAGGCCGAAGGGCCATCGGACATTTATTCGCTGGGTCTCCTGATGATCGCCTGTCTGACCGGCAAGGCCGTGCCGATGGGCGACAGCATCGTCGAAGCGGTGCAGAAACGGCAGGGTGTGCCGGACCTCAATGGCTTGCCGGTGGCGTTCCAGGCACTGCTTTACAACATGCTGCAGCCCGACCCGAAGCAGCGGCTCGAACATATGGGGCAGGTGATCGACGGGCTGAAGGCCATCAGCGGCGACGAGCCCACGCAGAACACCGATGGCCTCTATCAGCTGACGATGGGTGCCACGACGCGCACTGTGCCTGGCTTGCAAGCCGCACCCAGCGGGCGCACCGAGACATTTGTGACGACGGTACCGGCAGCTGGTAGCGACAGCACAACACCGGCCGAGCCTATCGTTGAAAAAAGCGGCGGTGGCTTTGGCCTTGTTGCGGCGCTGGTTGTGATTGCTGGCCTCGCCGGGGGCGGGGCCTGGTACTATTTCAACGGCTTGAGCGAAGGCGAGGACGGTCTGTCCGACGAGGTCGCGGAAGGTTTGTCACGGGTGCCCGGCAGCCGGGAAACGTTTCTTGCCGAAGTGGTGCCCGAAGGCTGCACCTACGCGGCGCGGCGCGGGCAGGGGCCGAATACCGGCCTGATCGAAGGGTTCGCGCAGGACGCCACGACCTTGCAAGGCATCGCGTCCGCTTGGTCGGAACAGTTCGGGACGCAACCCGAGGTTCTCGAACGCGCGGTGGCAACCGAGCAATGCGCCGCGCTTGAATTCGCGCGCACTTTTCAGGGTACACGCGGTGACGCCATCGAAATGTCGTTGGATCAAAACGTGGTCACCCGCGCCGAAGGTGTCGTGGGCACCATTCATGGAAGCGCGGGGCGCGAAAACTGGCTGGCGCTGGTCGCTCCGAATGGGCGGGTCTTTTCGCTGATGAGCCAGCTGGAGGAGCCCATCGGGGACCAACGCCAATTCTCGTTCCGCTTGCCCTCGGCGCAACCCGGGACCTACATCCTGATTTCGACGGCGTCCGACGAGGCGCTGGTGCGGGCAGCAGCCATGCAGGACGGTACGGCTGCGACAGACATTCTGCCCTTGATGACCCGGGAATTGGCGGATGACGGGTTGGGTGCGGTCGATATTGGTGTCGTCGAGATCACGCGCTGAATACGCCGGACACACCCGGTTCAATCACGACAAGTACACATTCCACGATCAGATAAGGTAGCGGCGCTCAGCTCAGCTCAGCGCACGTCGAAGGTCGCCAATCCGAACAGCGCGGTTTCCAGCACCTCGCGCGGCAGCGCGGCAAAGGCATCCTGTGCCAGTTGCCCAATGCCCTGCGACAGATCAATCGGCTCGTCAACCGAGCCAAGAACGATCAGCACCTGCCGCGTGTCGCGGGCCGGGCCGGATCGCGCAACGGGGGCGTTGATCACCGGGTCATTACCGTCCAGCGTTGTGAAGCGCGCAAGATCCTGGATCACGCCGTTGTCGTCGACAAGGATCAGCGTCAGGAACAGGCCGCCAGCGCCCAACACGCGCGCCTGCAAGGCCTCACCGCTGTTGAGCGTCGTGTCTTCGAGCGCGAGGCCGATCCGGCTGGCCGGGTAGGCCGCACTCAGACGGATGGCATCGAGGGCGGCACATTGCCGGGGGTCGAGGATTTCACGGGTTTGCGCGGGTACGGTATCCAGACCATCAACAATCCTGTTCGCCAAGGTGTCGAGTGCGCCGGGGTCCGCGCCAATGACGGACAGGCCAACGCCGTCGCCTGCGCGGCGCGGCAGGACCAGCGTACATTGCGGTGCCGGTGTCTCGCGAATGCGCTGCAGCAGTGCGCCGATCTGAAGGGCGGCGGGCGATGGGTTCGGGATTGCCGCTGCGGTTGACGTGCCAATGCCATCCCCGGCGGGTTCGGCCACCGCAGGGTCTTCGGCTGTATCATCGGCAGGGTCGTCTTCGACAACTTCGGGTGCGGGGTCTTCGACGGCCTCAGGCGCTGGATCGTCCTCGACCTCCTCGGGCAATGCAACGGGGGTTTCCGGCTCCACCTCTGGTTCGGGCGCGATCACTTCCGGCTCGGGGGCGATCAGTTCGGGGTCGGGCAGAATGACGGCGGCGATGTCTTCTTCGACAACTGTATCCGGCTCAACGACGTTGGGCACCACAACATCCGGGGCCAGCGGCGCATCTCCGGCGGGCGCGACTGCTTCGGCCAGCGGGTTGAACACGTCGTCGTCGATCAGGCTCAGATCATCAATCGCCAGATCGTCGGGATCGGGCTCTGCCACGGCGACCGGCTCTTCAATCACCTCGGGCTCGGGTGCGATCACTTCCGGCTCCGGTTCCACGATTTCGGGCTCCGGGGCAATGACCTCCGGTTCCGGCTCGAGCAGTGCCAGGTCCTCTTCCTGCAGCACGTCCGCCTCGGGCTCGACCACCTCTTCGACCGGCGCCAGCGTGTCTTCTTCGGGAGCGAGGATGTCATCCTCGGTCTGCGGCTCAAGCAGATTGTCCTCGGGCTGAAGCGTGTCTTCGTCGGGCTCCAGCAAGGCGGTGTCGTCTTCGGGGGTCAGCGCATTGTCTGCCTCTTCAAGCAGGTCCGCCGTCGTGTCTTCCGGCTCGAGCGGGATGGCATCTTCGGGGATATCAGGTGTATCATCGAGGTCGATGATATCCGCGTCGATGATCTCGAGCGTGATTTCGTATTCCGGCTCCCGGACGGCGGGCGTCGTGGGTTCGGGCAGCAACGCCACCGAAGAAGTCAGGACACCAAAGACCAGCGCACCGTGGATGGCCGTGGACCCACCGATGGACGCGGCCCAGGTAGAAGAGCGTTGCGGAGCATAAGGAAGGAAGCTCATCCCTCGTCCTCCACATCCTTGCGGTGGACGGTGACAAGGCGCACCTGAACCGCAATCAGTTCTTCGGCGGCGATGAGATCGAGCAGTTCACCGGCGTTTGCTTCGCGGTCGGCGAGGACGTGCAACATCGGATCATCAATCAGTGCCTCGGCCAGCGAACCGCGTTCGATCGGCACGCCGTCCAGCGTCAGATCACCCTCGAGCGAAACGGTGAGCAGCGGCTTGGGCAGCAGGTCCAGCGGCAGTTCGGTCGTTTCGGGCAGGGACACGGTCACAGTGGTCGAATTCGAAAGCGACCCGGTTGTGAGAAAGAAGAAGATCAGCAAAAGCACGATGTTCACGATGGCCAGACCGCTGTCCATCGTGTTGCCCTTGCGCGGCGGGTCGAGGCGGCTGCGGCGGATCATTGGCCGCGCGTGCGGGCAATCTGCACCGCCTCCACCTCTGCGCTGTCCAGCGCTTCGAGCGCGGAGGCAACGTCCTGAACACGCGCCTGCCCGCCGATGATGATCACCACCTGGCCCGGGTCATCCTGACTGCCAATGGCCTCGGCCAGCGATGGCAACTGTTCGATGTCAAAGACCTGTCCGTTGGTGGTCACAGTACCATTGCCAACGTCCCAGATCGTCACGCCGTCATTGGTGACGGTATCCGGTGCGGGTCTGTCGGCGTTTTCATCCTCTGGCCCCGGCGCTTCGGATTGGGCCTCGGCGTCCTCGGCCTCGTCCGGTGTGGTGCGCAATGTGACAAGCGAATAGGGCGTCAGGCTGGTGGACAGCATAAAGAAGATCAAAAGCTGAAACATCGCATCCGCGAGCGGCGTCAGCGCGAACCTGTAGCGCCGTGGCCGTTCTGGCAGCGGTTGATACGAGGCGCCCATGTGCCCTTCCGCTCCTTAGCTTGCGCCAGAATTCGGATCGACCCGACCGTGGATGGCGGCTGACATCACGGCTTCCATCATGTTGCGTTCGCGGTCGATCCGTCCTTCGAGCCATGTGGCGATGAAAAAGGCGACAAGCGCAATGGCGAGCCCTGCGGCCGTCGTGATCAGCGCGACATAGATACCCGAGGCAAGCGCTGTCGGATCAACAGCGCCGTCCGTCACGGCCAGCACCGAGAACGCGTCGATCATCCCGATCACGGTCCCGAGCAGTCCCAGCATCGGCGCGGCTTGCACGACCATGTCCAGAGACCGCATGCGTTCGCTCAAGGTGGCGAGTTCCACGATGGCTGTCTGGCGGCTAAGCTCTTCGGCATAGCTTGAATCGCCAGGACGCGCCTGAATACCGGAAAATACGGCTTGCAAGACCCGGCTGAGCACGGATTTGCGTCGCCCGGCCGTCCGGATCGCTTCTTCGACGCGCCCGTTCAGCCAATCGTCGAGGATTTTCTCGGCCTCCCGCCGACGTCCGACACCCAGTCTGGCAAACTGGCCAAGTTTGAACAGCCCGACGCTGAGCGCAAAGAGGGAAAGCACTGCCAGCAGACCGTAGATGACATACGCGGCAAGTTGGAAAATCGTTAGAGTCATGTCAGTTCAAACTGTTCCCGGGCCTGTGAAACAGGCGCTTGAGGCCTAGAGGCCGAATGCAATGTCAGTGCGCGATGTCACGGTGAGCGACGTCAGGCAGAGATCGCTGGCTTCCGAGTTTGTCGCCCCTTCGATCTCGCAGGCGGCGACATCATTCACGATGATTTCGGACAATTCTGCGCAAGGAGCGGGCAGGTTGTACTGAACAACCCGCCGTTTGCCAGCGCTCAGGCTGCCCAGAGGCAGCGCCAGAAGGTTGCGGAACACGCCCTCGGCATCAAACACGGCAAGCCGCCACGTCACCTCGTTCAGCGCCGTATCAAGGCCATTTTGCCCAAAGAACACAACCTGACATCCGCCGTCCGAAGAGGCGGTGGTCCGGTTCAGCTCAAGGGAAATGACACCGTTGCTGTCCTGTGCGGACACATTTGTGGAACACAACATCACCACGGCCGCAGCTGCGACCAGTCTTTTGCGCGACATTTTAATCTCCGAACGCCAAGCCCTAAATCAACGCCACAATTAGCGGCAGAGGGCCGGGTCAAGTCAACCGAAGATTTTCAATTGGGTCAGCGGTATACGCCGATCACCCAATCAGGTTGCAACCCACCGGGTTGCTGTGCCGTGAAAGCGGGCGCTTGGGCCACAATCACGGGGCGCGTGCTGCGTTGCTTGAACGTCCGCACGGCCCGTGCTGTCTGCACGGTCTTGGCCGACGCACGCGCTTGCGGCTTGACGACTGCGGCACGCGGCTTGGGCGCGACGCGGGCAATCGCCGTCGGCGCGATTTCGACATCTGCGATGGTCGGCACGGCAGCGGCAATCGGGGAGGGCAGCGGTTCGGGGGCTGCATCCACGGCGCTGACTTGCGGCAGAACGGGTGCGTCACGCAACGCGACCTCAACCACCTCCGGTGCCTGCGCGGCTGGCGCGTAGTTCGGGATCACGAAACGTGGTTCAACCGTTGCCACGGGCACGGGGGCCAGTGTGCGAACGTGGCGGTCGCCAGTGGCATCGTGCAGTGCAGAAAGCGCAACTGCGCCAGCACCGGACGAGGCCACGAGGGCCGAGCAGATCAAGAGCGAACGTATCATCGTGGTGTCCATATAGCATGGGCCATGGCCAATTGCATCCAGCCATGGCAAAGAAATCGCGACAAACGCATGAAATGTGCAACAGGATCATAGGCTGCATGGCAAATGTTGTTGTTTTCCAACACGTTGCCCCAACATTTCGTTGGGGGGAATTCCGGCGGTTTTTCGCCACAGCGGTTTTCCGCCTATTTTTGGTTGCTGTACCAACGACAGTGCAGGCAAATTTCCAGTTTTGTAATCAGACACTTGACGTTGTGAACGTCGCAATCGGTGCCTACGACACGGATGCGTGGGAAACTGCAGGGTGGTGGACTGTTGGGCCGAACCAGTGCGCCAACGTGATCGAGGACACGCTGACGTCGCGCTACATCTACGTCTATGCCCGCGACGTGTTCAACGCGTCGATGCTGCCGGGGACAACGACGATGTGCGTCGACCCGGGCGAGTTCCGGATTCGCGGGCGAGAGGATTGCCTGATCCGGGGGCATATCGCCGCCCGCTTTCACGAGGTGGACACGCGTCGCTCCGAACGCTGGACATTCTTTCTGCGCGCTCCTGCGGAATAGCTTGCCTCAACGTATGCGCGCACCGTAATATCCGGGCGATACGTTTCTTGGTGTTTTCGACAGTGTGGTTGGCCATGGCAGGACTGATTCGACAGTTTGCATTCGGACTTGTTGGCGCTGGCGCGTTTGCAGGCGCTGCAGTCGCGCAGTCTTTCGGCGCGGAGCCGATCGCCTTTGACCTTGGTGATGATGCGGGGGCGAACGTCCTGATCGCGGCCTATCAACCACCCGCCGATACCGCGCCCAGCTTTGCCGGACCCGGCGTCGGGCAAGAGGCGCTGGCCGTGCGGGCCGGGCTGCCGTCGCCCTCGATCATCCTTGGCCGGATTGAACCGGGCCGCGAAGCCGATTTCG
The DNA here is from genome assembly GCA_964603315.1 of uncultured Rhodobacterales bacterium. Taxonomy (GTDB): domain Bacteria; phylum Pseudomonadota; class Alphaproteobacteria; order Rhodobacterales; family Rhodobacteraceae; genus Tateyamaria. The sequence goes on along the minus strand of CAZRUV010000010.1, from coordinate 31,496 downwards.
GGATCACCACGTTGCTGCCGGAAACCGTCGCCACGATGGCTTTTGCCTTTGACGATCTGGAAACCCGCGTGGCGATGCGTGGCGACGATCCGGAACTGTTCCGCCTTTTGGTGGAACAGGGCCATATCGACCCGCCCGAAGCCGATTTGAACAGAGCGTTGCAAGTCGAATTGCAACGCATGAACTGTTACCGCTCTGGCATTGATGGCGCGTGGGGCCCTGGATCCAGGCGCTCTGTCGGCGAATATTTCGACAAGCGCGAAGACGGGATGACGTGGCCGGATCAAAACCCCAGCGTTGAGCTTTTCCGCACGATCATCATGGAGCCGGATGTCAGGTGCGAGACCCCTGTGGCAGCCGCGGCGCCGCGCCGGCCGACCACGACTTCGCGTCCGGCTGCGTCACGCCCGGCGGCCGTCGCCACGCCCCGGCCCGCGACGCCTCGCCCTGCGCCCGCCGCACCAAAGCCGGCAGCCAAACCAAAGATCACAGGTGGTGGTGGCATCGGCGTTTTCCGCTGATCCGGCCCGCCGCGCGCGACGCTTATGTCTGAAATCGAAATCGATCCAAATTTCGCCGGATCTGGTCGCGCGTGGAAACGCAGGCGCCGCGTGCGCATGGTCAAACGCGCAGGCCTCGGCGTGCTGGGCCTTGGCGCTGTCGGTGCGCTTGTCTTTCTGGCGGTGCGCCTTTGGCCGGACGGGTCAGGCTATACCGAAGACGGCGCTGGCGGCGATGGCGATGAACTGACACTGGTCCAGTCAGAAGATGCCGCCGAGGGCGGTATCGTTCTTGCCGCCGCAGCGGCAGAGGCGTTTCTGGACATTCGTGGCGCGCCCATGATCATCACCTTGCCCGATGGCCCCGCCCAGGGCGTGCGTCGCGTGGCGCTGGAGCATCAGATCCACCCGCAACGCGCCCGCATCGGTGACCAGCTTGAAGTGATCGAGGATTCGCTTTTTGACGCCACCCAGCGTGTGCAACTGACATTGCCATCATCCTCCGCCGACCTTGCAGCATTTCAGGCTCGTCGTGAAACGGCCATCGTCGACACCGCCGCTGTGATCCCCGACGTGGTCGAGGCGGGCGCGCAGGTGGTTGTCGACGACGACGAAGGCAGTTGGGGCGAAGTGGTCGGCGGGGACGGCGGCGAAACGCAAGTCAGCTATGTCGAGACGGTGATCGAAAACACCACGACCGAAGCGTTGAGCCTGCCCTCGTCCGAACGCCGGACGCTTTTCCGGGATGAAGTTGTGCGACTGGAGACGGACCGGGAGCTCAAGACAGTCCTCACCGATCAGGGCCTGACCGAAGACGAAATCACCCGCATTCTGAATTTCGTAAGCCGCATGGCAGAGGATCAGGGCCTCGCCGTCGAGACGCTGACCAACCTGTCTTCCGGTGGGCTTGTTGCGCTGCGTATGGAGCCCGGGCGTACGGGCGCGGAACTTGTCCAGATGTCTATCTATGCGCCTGACCGATACCTGGCGAGCCTCGCGCAGCCCGGCCCGGGCCGGTTTGAGGTCAGCGCGGACCCGTGGTTCTCGCGCAACCTGTTGCGGCGCGCGGATATTGCGGTGCGCAATCGCGGCAGCCAGGGCGAGGTCAAGCTGAAGGATGCGATCTATTCCACGGCCTTGCGCAACGGCGTGTCGTCCGAACTGGTGGGTGAGTTGATGGTGATGCTCAGCCGGGTGCAGGACCTCGACCGGATTGCGACCGAGGGCGACACGCTGCGGTTGATCAAGCGCGAAGACAGCGCGGGCGTCGCGCCTGCGGGGCAGATCCTCTATGTCGCACTCGAAGGGCCAACCGCCAATTTCGAGTGCTTCGTGGTCCGCCCGAACAGCCGCGAGGCCCCTTTTGGCTGTTTTGACCCCAAAGCCGGTGGCGTGGGCGGTGGCGGATCGGGCATGGGAGGCAGCAACTTTGTGATCCCTGTGTCGGGCACCAAAACGTCAGGTTTTGGACCGCGCCGCCACCCCATCCTGAACAAGACACTGAACCACAACGGTGTCGATTGGGCCGCGCCCACGGGAACGCCCGTCAAAGCGGTCGCAGGCGGCAAGATCAGCCGGGCCAATTTTTCGTCCAGCTACGGCAATAACATCTACATCGACCATCCCGGCGACGCGCAAAGCCGCTATGCCCACCTCAATGCCTTTGCCGAGGGGATTGCGCTTGGCACCACCGTGCAGCCGGGCCAGATCATCGGTTACGTGGGCACAACCGGCCGGTCGACGGGGCCGCACCTGCATTTCGAACTGCACCAGAACGGGCGTCCGGTGGACCCATTGGCGCTCGGGGCTGCGCGTGCCTCCGGCGCGGTCGAGGCACTGGTGGCACAGATCATCCGGGTCGAAAGTGCGGGCAATGCGCGGGCCAAGAACACCCGGTCCACGGCCACGGGTCTGGGTCAGTTCATCGAAAGCACATGGTTGCGCATGATGCGTACCTACAGGCCCGACCTTGTGGCGACGCTGAACCGGGCAGAGCTGCTGGACCTGCGTTTTGACCCGGCACTGAGCCGGGCCATGGTGACCAACCTTGCCCGCGAGAACGAGGCGTTCCTGCGTGCCCGTGGCCATCAGATCACGCCGGGGCGTCTGTACCTCGCCCACTTCCTCGGGCCTGCGGGGGCTGATGTGGCGCTCAAGGCGGATCCGAACGCGACTGTGCTGGCGGTGATGGGCGCGGGCGTCGTGAACGCCAACCCGTTCCTCAAGGGCAAGAACGTCAAGTGGATGACCGACTGGTCAGACCGCAAAATGCGCCGGGTGTCGGGCGGCAGCACCCAGGTCGCCGTCACCAACGCCCCCGCTGTAACCCCGGCCGAGGTGAAACGGTACAAGGACGGGATCGGGAAGCTGCTCGAGACGCTTTAGGTTGCCGACTGGCACGCCGCACCAGCATTACCCTCAAAGGTTTGAAGCCCAAACATGGTCAATTCGGGTTGGAATTCATAATTCTGATCTGTCGCCGTGCTCACCAGCGACTGAAAACCAAGACCGGGCAACAGGATCGCAATCCCGACAATTGCTGCCAACAAAACAGTGTGCAGCCGTTCTTTGACAACCGGGAGCAAAGCGAACAAAGGCAACACAGCCAATCCAAGGAAGTAGAACGCCGAATTGTCGACAGCGACCTTTGGCGCACATTCCATCATTCCCTGGCTTGCCTGCCGGATGTCAGTCAATCCCCAGTAGGCAACGGCCAAGCCGGCCAGGCCAAAGCCGAAAACGACGCAGAGTGCTTGCGTGCGTGTCACCTGTTTCGCATGGCCTGGTTGATTGCCTGTTGCACGAAATGCTCTTCCCAGGCGTTGATGTATCTCGCGAGTTTGCGGAATGGGTTTTCGAACCTATCCACCGTGTCTTCGATGGCGCGCACGAGGCTCTCGGTGACACCAAATTTGCGGTCGACCCGATCAAGCAGAATGGAGGCACCGACGCCAACAATGACGGCTGCAATGATCGGGCCTGCAGCGAGTGTCGTAAGCGCCCCTACCGCTGCCCCGGCCAGATATCCTGCTCCTGCCGCGAGCGCAAACTTTGCGACATCGGTCGCAATGGTACCAAACAGGTTGGTCAATCGCGGGTCACCATCGGACAGCACGTGTTCGACAACGCGAAGGGCGGCAAATGCAACAACGGCGATCCCGGTCATTTTGGCGGCGCCCTTCGCCAGGTCTTTGGAACTAAGCACCAACTTTGCCACTTTGGGATTCGAGCGCAAATATCGTGTTCCTGTCAGTACAGCGCGCTGCCCGGGGTGCCCTTTGAGAATGACATACGCCTTGCCATTCACATGCTTGATGTATGCACGGCCTGACAGCCCCATCCGTCTTACGATAGCAACTGCAGCCGCGCTGTCTATCGCTGCTGCGCTGGTGCTCATCAAGTCGAGTCCTATTGCTTTGGCAAGTTCCTCGTTAATTTCGGCGACATACATCAGCACTTCGTCAACAGTGACAGAACGCTTGTCGGTCGCGACGACTCGGGTCGTTGGCGTCAATTCATCTGACATGTGTTCACACTCCAAACGTCATTCGAACGCATAGCCGAACCCATCCGCAGAATGGGTCACTACAACCTTGGAAAACTCTTCACCAGCGACCATCCGGTTCAGCACTTCGCGGGACATTTCGGGCAGGATCGAGTTGGTGATGATGTTGTCGATCATGCGGCCGCCGCTGTCGGGGTCCTTGCACTGTTCGGTGATGTGGTCGAGCACGTCGTCGCCATAGACCATCTCGGCATTGTGCGACGCCTTGAGCCGTTTGGCCACCGACCGCAGCTTGAGCTTGGTGATATCGGCGAGCGCTGCCTTGCCCAGCGGGAAATACGGGATGGACACGATGCGACCGAGCAAGGCGGGCGGGAACACGTCCAGTTGGAAGGGTTTGAGGGCTGCGGCCAGTTCCTCGACATCCGGCTCGGTTTCACCACCTTCGGCCATTTCCATGATCACGTCCGTGCCGACGTTCGAGGTCAGCAGGATCAGGCAGTTCTTGAAGTTGATGGGGCGGCCGTTGCCGTCCTCCATGATCCCCTTGTCGAAGACCTGGAAAAACAGCTCGTGAATGTCCGAGTGCGCTTTCTCGATCTCGTCGAGCAGCACCACGGAATAGGGCTTGCGCCGCACGGCTTCGGTCAGACGCCCGCCTTCGCCATAGCCGACATAACCCGGAGGCGCACCCTTGAGCAGGGAGACCGAATGCGCCTCCTGAAATTCAGACATGTTGATGGTGATGATGTTCTGCTCACCGCCATAGAGCGTCTCGGCCAGTGCCAGCGCCGTTTCGGTTTTACCGACGCCGGAGGGACCGCACAGCATGAACACACCGATGGGTTTTTCCGGGTTGGCGAGACCGGCGCGGCTGGTCTCGATCCGCTTGGCGATGGTTTTCAGACCGTGATCCTGGCCGATCACGCGCTCTTGCAGGCGGTCGGCGAGGGTCAGTACGGCGGCCAGTTCGTCCTGCACCATCCGTCCCGCCGGGATACCTGTCCAGTCCGAAATCACCGTGGCCACCGATTGTGCGTCCACGTGGGCATAGACCATGCGGTCGTCCGGGTTGCCGCCCTCCAGTTCCGCCATCTTGGCGGCAAGTTCGGCATGAGCCGCGTCGGCGTCATCTGCCGGTGCCACCTCTGCCTCGGCCTCTTCTTCCGGGCGTGCATCCATGACCTCTTCTGTGGCGTCACCCTTGGCCGCCGCGATGGACTTGCGCAGGGTCAGGATGCTGTCGACCAGCGCCTTTTCCGCCTCGTACTTGCCTTCGTATTCGGCAAGCTCCGCTTCCAGCTTGGTCTTTTCCTCAGCGGCTTCGGCCAGACGCTCTTCGTTGGTCGAGCCGAGCTCGCGTTCGGATTCCTTGGACGCGATTTCCGTCTCGAGCGCGCGGATGGCCTGGCGCAAATCGCCGATGCGCGCAGGCGTTGAGGCTTGCGACACCGCCACGCGGGCGCAGGCCGTATCCAGCAGCGACACGGCCTTGTCCGGCAGTTGCCGCGCCGGGATGTAGCGGGCCGAAAGCGACACGGCGGCCACAATCGCCTCGTCCGAGATGCGTACGCCGTGATGCGCCTCCATCGGGTCGAGGATGCCGCGCAGCATGAAACAGCAGCGCTCGACATCGGGCTCGTCCACATCGACGGGCTGGAAGCGACGGGTGAGCGCCGGGTCCTTTTCAAAGTAGTTGCGGTATTCCGAGAATGTCGTGGCCGCGATGGTGCGCAAGGTGCCCCGCGCCAGCGCGGGTTTCAGCAGGTTGGCGGCGTCACCCGTGCCTGCCGCACCCCCCGCTCCGATCAGCGTATGCGCCTCGTCGATGAACAGGATGATCGGCGTGGGCGAGGACTGCACCTCGTCGATCACGGACTTCAGACGTTGTTCAAACTCGCCCTTCATCGACGCGCCTGCCTGCATCGACTGAATGTCCAACTCGTAAAGCTTTGTGCCCTGCAACAGGGGCGGCACGTCGTCGGCGGCCAGTCGTTGCGCAAACCCTTCGACCACAGCCGTCTTGCCGACACCCGCCTCACCGGTGAGGATCGGGTTGTTCTGGCGGCGGCGCAGCAGCACGTCGACAATCTGGCGGATCTCATCGTCGCGGCCAACGATGGGGTCCATTGTGGCAGCAGCCGCGGTCATGTCCTTGGCAAAGCGTCCCAGTGCGGTGGAAGCGCCGGGGCCTTCTTCCCCGTCGCCCGACGGGCCCGCGGACAGGCCGGAGCCGTCCATGGGCCGCATGTCTTCTTCCTCGCTGTCTGCAAAGAGGCTCGCGGCCTCTTTGGCCAACTGGTCCGCAGAGAGTTTGCCCAGGGTCGGCGACAACCGTTCGAGCACACGCTTTTGTTCGGAAGAGGACAGGAGCGCCACAAGTGCATGACCCGACCGCACCTGCACTTCACCAAAGAGTAGCGTCGCGTAGACCCAGCCGTTTTTCAGCATGCCCGCCATGCTGTCGGAGATCGCGGGGATCTCGGTCACGTTCTTGTCGAGCTTGCCAAGCGCATCGGTCAGGTCGCGCAGCACATTGGCGCGGTCGAGGTTCAGCACACCCAGCATGACAGAGATGTCGGACTGCTTGTTCGACACGATGTGATAGAGCCAGTGCAGCACGTCCACGTGCCTGTGCCCTTCGCCCCGCGACAGGCTCATCGCCTGGATAAAGGCGTCATATCCGGTGCGGTTCAATTTGCCCGCGTATTTTTCCACCTGAATTTCAGCAACCATTCCCAAATCCCCCTGATATCAAGCTATTTCCATCGAAATTTTATATTGTGTCGCTTTGGCGAGCGCGCTTTGGACGATGTCGCCACCTTGGCCCATGGGCAGGGCACTGGTCCAGCCCAACTCGGTCCTGAGCGTGGATGTCCCCCCCAGCTGAGCAGGCGTGATTTCCGACCGTGGCAACCACAGCGCCACGTCGATCTCGAAAAAGGCGCCCAGATAGCCCAGCACCAGATCTTTCAGTTCGGCCTGTCGGTCGCGTCCCGGCAGAAAGCTGCGATATTCGTCGATCGAGGCGCACTCCACATGCACGATGATCTTTTCGCTGATGGACGGGGCGCGTTGGCCCACGCGCAGGTCCTGACCCAGTCGCATCCCCTGCACACCCATGGCCGACCGATCCTCGGGAGAGAATTCGAGCCAGCCGGTCACAAATTCCTCGATCCGCACCTCGACGTCGAAATGCGCGCGCAGCATCTGGCGCAGGCGCACAGGGCTGCGCACGCGGTCCATGGTGAGCGCGGTGTAGCGCAGCCGGATGACGTCATCGACGGGTGCCGTACCGTCAAAGCATTTCGGCGCATCGCCGGTCAGTGACCTGAGCAAGCGGGGAAATTCGCCGCCCGTGGGGTGGTCGTATTGCGTGATCGGGCGCGCGTCGGACCAGGAGCGGTAGAAAAGCTGCTGGAACCTTGCGACAAAGATGTCGGCAAACCGGACAAAGGCATTGTCGCCATTGCGCGCCCAACGGTCGACTTCGCGCGTGATCGAATGCGGCAGTGGGCCGAAGGGGCCGAAAAAGCCCAGAAACCGCGGGCGGACGCGCGGGCGCTTGGCATCGAGCGCGGCCTCGCTCAATTCATCATAGGCAAACCCGGTATAGGGATCCTGACCAAGATCGACGATCTCCTGGCTCAGCCTGCGGCTTTGGCCGATCCTTGGCTTCTTGCCCGCGCGGCGTTCGAGGTGGCGCAGGGCCTGAAGAAATCCCCAGGTCTCGCGGCGCGATTTACGCTCTTCTGCGGTTTTGACATTCACAGGAGCGGACCCGATCCGCCACGCGGCGGCCAGACCTTGAGGACGTTGCCCTTGGAATTTGTCACGACACACTGCGTGAACGTGTTCACTGCCGCGTAGTCACCCAGAAACCGGTCAAGTGCGGCGCTGAGTGTGACGATCATGGCGGGGTCCATGAGGTCTTCGTCGAATTTCAGCGTGACTTCCATGCCGCGCGCAGGGTGGAACCCGTCCTTGCGCTGAATGGTGCGGGTGCGGGGCCGTGCGCTGACGGCGCTAAGCGCGCCAATCTGCGCCTCGGTCAACTGATCGGACACGTCGGAAAACAGGCGCATCACTTCGCGCAACGCTTCGACATTGCCCGTCCCGTCGGGGCCGACAAAACCGCGATAGCTGAGCGAGATGAGCGAAATCAGGCGCCAGTAATTGTCGCCTGCAGTCATGCGGTGCGGGCCTTCGGCCTCAAGCTCGGCCACCGCCTCGCGTGGATTGGTCGGGCCGACCTTGGGTGTCATCGTGATGATGCGGTCGTCCAGCAGGTGAAATGTCGCCTCGCTCATCGGCAGCACTTCGGGCAGGTGCCGGTTCGAACAAAGCGTTTTGACGAAAAGCAGGTTCGCCGGTTCCGCCTCGGGCGGCTCGTAGAAGGTCACCCATGTCTCGGTGCCTTCGTACCGGAACCGGGTGCCGCCCACACGGCGTTCGGATTGGCTGAGGCCGCGGCGCTGGCGATTGTACGTGTAGTACAGCGCCTCGCGCGGGGCGCTGCCGACAGGTGGAATGCCATAAAGCGGCTGCACCTGCACCTTGTCCCGCGCGGCATCGTATTGCGCGCGCACGTCGATGATGCGCTGCACCTCGAAATGCGTGCCGGGCGTGCGGTTCGGCGACACGGGCATCTGGTGCGCGCGATTGTCCAGCGTGATCGGCTTGGCGTCATCCTCAAACAGGTTGACCGCAGGCGCGCAGAACAGGGCGAGGTTCTTGTCTTCGAAATGCGTCGTCAGATGTTTGTCCGGAGCGTCAAATTCCAGTACAAGCTGCGCCGATTTCGTCTCGATCCGCTTTGCATGATGGCTCAGATTGCGAATGCGGAACCCCATGAACTTGCGCGGGAACGAGAAATACTCAAGCAGCGTGCTGATACCGGGGAACAGCCGTTCGTCCCGCCCGTAAAGCGGTGTGTCCGAGTCAAAGCCGACCTGTTCAATCTCATCCAGCGGGATGTTGTGAAAGACCGGATTGCCGCCCTTGTCCTCCCACCGCAGGGATGCCCGCGTCAGGCGGCCGAACACCTGCGCATACAGCGCCATCGCCTCCTGCTGCGGGCCTGTGAAGTGGATCGGCAGAATGTCAGCCAGCAAACCGTCCATGGGTTTCCCGTCTGTGCGTTCCAGCGTGATGACCAGCCCCGCGGCGGTGCGCGCGCCCGTGTTTTGAAGTCCAGGGCCGTCACAGCCAAGTGCGTTCATCGGCGTGGCGGTTCCGTGGTAATCCGCGCCAGAGATCTTCAGCGGCCAGAACGTGATCGGTTCGGCCAGACGAAAGCGGCAGGCGATGCGGCGCGTCGCCTCGGTAAAGGTCGCTTCAATATAGGATCCGGCCTTGATCGTGCGCCCCTTGACGATCTCGGCCGGCTTTTCCGGGGTGTGGCCCTGCACCAGCATAGCAGCCGGGATGGGTGCCGTCATCTCCGGGCAGACCTGCTCAAGCAATTCGGTGGAAAAGGTGCGGAACTGCTGATCAATGTTCAGCTGGACCCGTGCGGCCAGAAAGGCTGACCCTTCAAGCAGGCCCGCAATCGACGGATCGAGGTTTTCCTCGAGCAGGCCGCCAAGGCGGTCAGCAAGGCCCGGATAATCTTTGGCAAACAGGGCGGCCCGCTCTTTCAGCAAGAGCAGCTCGCGCTCATACGCTTCCTTGAATGCCTGTTTCATTCGCTCAAATCCGTTTCGCGTTCAGCACAACCTTGCCGGCGCCCGTGTCCACATCGGCGCTGAACTCGACCGGAATGTCTGCCGGATCGGCGATGAGGTCAGCGGTGACATGAACGGCAACGCGCTGATAGTCGTCGCCCTCGAGCACCTCCACCTTAACGTCGATGCTGCTTTTGACCAGACGCGGTTCGTGATCGCTGAGGGATTGCTTGATGGATTTTGCGATGGAGTGACCCGTGAGTTCTGTCCGGGTCAGATTGCTGAGGTCCTGAAAGCCGTAATTGACGACCGATTTGGCCACGTTGGGCGCATCATCAAGGTCGATGGCAGCGTCCAGACGGATCGTGTTCATCAGTGTCGCGAGGTGGTCGCGCACGTGATCGCGCAGCGTGTCCTCGTCAACGCCGAGGCGGCGCGCGTTGGACCGGCCAGACACCTTGGACACCGTGTTGAGGCCGCCCGCCTCGACATCGGCTTGCGAGGTCGCGCCGGAATCATGTTCGCGGAAGGATTGGCGAAAAACATCCAGCAATGAGATACGCGAGCGTTCGTGAACCTTGCGGCTGGCCCGTTGCCGGGGCGCTTTGGTGCTGGATGAACGGGACGCCATGGATGCGTATCCGGGCCTTCTAAAAACGCAAAAATGCGGCCCGGTGGTGTGCCGGGCCGCATGGGGTTCGGTTTGGGATTAAACCGTTTTGTTCTTGGCGATATCGAAACCGGCCTTGCCTTCGGGGCCTTTGGAACCGTCGGCTTTTTGCGAAGCGTAGGTTGCCTTGTACCATGCGAAGTTCAGGGTCACGGTTTCCATGATGCGGTCCATGCCGTCGCCCGAACCACCGGTCTCGTAGGAAGAGACCATGATCTCTTTCATGTCGACGCGGAAGTAATCGAGCGGCACGTTACCGGCCTTGCGAACCACGATGAAGCCGTCTGCGATGTGCTTGCCGCTGGCACAGTGGTTCATCAGGTCGTGTGTGGCCATGTCCACATACTTGGTCATCGTCAGGTCACGCACGTTGACCTTGCCGGCGCCGCCGCCTGGCCCGAGGTGCGTTGTGCCGGACTGGGACATGCCCCAGGACCACTGAAGGACGTCAATTTCACCGGCATATTTGTCGTCAACCGACTCGCCTTTGATTTTGTCCAGGTGGAGGAAAATATCGACTGCCATGATCTATCTCCTTGATCAAACGGTAGGGGTTACTAACAGGATACCCATTACTTGGGCGGGGGGATTTTGGACACCAGGCTCATCCCGATATCCATGCCTTCCATCTGGAAGTGCGGTTTGAGGAAGAATTTGCCCATGTAGTAGCCAGGGTTCAGTTCATCCTCGACAACCTCAACCTTCGCATCGGCAAGCGGCTTTTCAGCCTTTTCCCTTTCGGACGCGTTTTGCGGGTTGAGAGTGACATACTGGTCGATCCAGGTTTGCAGATCCATGCGGATCTGGTCCTTGTCCTTGCTCGACCCGATCTGGTCGCGGATCATCGCTTTCAGATAGTGGCTGAAGCGCGAGACCGCGAACATGTAGGGCAGGCGGGACGACATGTTGTCGGACGCCGTCGCCTCGGGATCGACATAGGATTTCGGCTTGTAGAGCGACTGACCACCCAGGAACACGGCCTTGTCCGTGTTCTGACGGTGGACCAGACCCAAGAGGCCAACCTTCGACAGTTCACCTTCGCGGCGGTCGTCGATGCTGACTTCGGTGGGGCACTTGAGGTCTTTCTCGCCCGAGCCGGTGTCAAAATGGTGTGTGGGCAGTTGCGCCACTTCACCACCCGACTGCACGCCGCGGATGCGGACGGTCCAGCCGTGCTCTTTGAACGCGCGGTTGATGTTGACGGCCATGGCGTGCGCCGCATTCATCCACGAATACTTCTCGCCTTTGTGGCCGTCCGTATCCTCGGTAAAGTTGAACTCGTCCACGGTCATTGTGCTTTCCGGGCCGTAAGGCTCGCGGGCCAGCACGCGCGGCAGGGTCAGGCCGAGGAAGCGGGCATTTTCGCTTTCGCGCAAGCTGTTCCAACCGGCATAGTCGGACGCTGTGAACAGCTCTTCGATGTCCGGGGGGTTCGACAGGTCGTTCCAGGTGTCCAGACCCAGCAGACGCGGCGCGGCAGAGGACAGGAACGGCGCCAGAGCCGCTTCGGAAATTTTCGACATCGACGTCAGCAGTGCGACGTCCGCGGGCGAATGGTCAAAGTAGAAGTCACCCATGACGCAGCCCATCGGGTCACCGCCCAGCGTGCCGATCTTGCGCTCGTAAATCTGACGATAGAGCGGCGAGCGGTCCCACTTGGCGCCGGGAAAGCGCTTCATCATGCCCGCCAGTTCCTTCTTGGAGGTGTTCAGGACCTCGCATTGAAGGGACGCGCCCGTCTCGGAGTTGTTCAGCGTATACGCCAGACCGCGCCAGGACGATTCCACCGCCTGGAACTCTTCGTTGTGCAGGATCTCGTTGATCTGCGCGCTCAGTTCCTGGTCCAGCCCGGCGATCATCGCGTTGATCGTGTCGATCGCGTCTTCGTCGATGATGCTCTGGTCGGCCATCGCCGATTGCACGACTGTCGACAGAGCGCTGTCGATCGCGCGTTCGGCGTTTTCGGTTGTCGGATTGATTGTCTGTTTCAGGATCGAGGAGAAGTCTTCCAGTTCGCTCAGCGCGCCCTGTCCTCCGTCTTGTACCTGTGCTTCTTCAGCCATTTATTTCACTCCCCAATAGTGAACCGGGACACGCTTACGCGTCGTCGCCTTCTGTTGGTTGGCCCGCTTCTTCTGCGGCTTTCTTGGCGTCTGCCTCGGCCTTGGCCTGTTCGGCCAGCACCTTCAGCTTTTCCGGATCGTTCAGCAGCTCTTTGATCTGCTCCTGAGCTTTCGGTTTCGACGTCATGTACAGCAGCAGGTCGGCAAGCTGTTGGCGGGCGGTGAGCAATTCGTTCAACGCGGGCACCTGGCGCGCGATATTCGCTGGCTCGAAATCGTCCATGGAGTTGAACCGCAGGTTCACACCCATTTTCTGGCCGTCGCCGTCTTTCAGCTTGTTGTCGACCATCATCGAGATGCCCGGCTGAATTTTCTGCGACATGTAGCTGTCGAGCGTGTGTGCCGTGACCTTTTCGAACTCGCGCTGTTCAACCGGCGCCTTTTCCTTGCCGGGGTTGTTGCCCGACAGGTCACTCATGATGCCCATGACGAAGGGCAGCTCGACGTTCTTTTCCGAGTCGATGGGATCGGTGTAAGCAATGTGAACGCGCGGCGGGCGATTGCGGCGAATGTGGCCCGTGCCGGTATCAGATGCCATGTTGGAAACTCCCGAAAAAACTTGATGTTAAGGTGCAGTGGAGATCACGTTCGTTCAATGGATGAATCGCGCCATTGACATTTCGCGAATCAGTTGTTTAGCGATTTGCATTCTCGTGTACCCCCGAATTGACAGGTCTTACCCTGAACAACACGGATGGTGACGGATTATTCGCTCAGTTCCAAAGATAATTTGCGGTTTTTGCGAAAAAAATTGACCAAACGGGCCAACTACGGGTGGCGCGGGGTTCAGTAATCCTGCTTTGGTACGAACTCTTTCAACAATGCTTCGAAATCCTTGCCAATGTAGCTGCGTGCACGTGTGAGTAGCATTGGAATCGGCGAGGATTTCTCGACCGCCCTGAAATATGTTTCAACGGCCTTGATCTGTGCGCCTGCTTCAGCGGCGTCCCTTACAATGAACACTTCCGGCTTTTCCGGCTCCGGTTTGGGGGTCCAGACGGGCTCCGGCTCGGGTTCTGGCTCCGGCTCTGGCTCTGGTTCGGTTTCCTCTTCGTCGGCCTCCTCGCCGGTTTCGGTACCATCCGCGCCGTCTTCGTCGTCTGACGCTTCGGTATCCGCGTCTTCCTCTTCTTCGGGTTCTGCCTCTGGCTCTGGCTCCGGTTCCGGTTCTGGCTCCGGCTCCGGCTCCCAGACGGGTTCCGGCTCCGGTTCCTCGACCTCTTCGATTTGCACTTCGTCCGCGAGATTGCGCAGTTGATCATGCGCCAGGGCAAAGCCGTTGTCGGACATGAAATCGACCTTGGCCCGGTCGGCGGTGTTCGGGGCGAGAATGTCGAAGGCGTCGATCAGGGATTTGCCAATCAGCAGGCGCGCCTGAGTGACCAGCAGCACGCAGGCCGATGACGGTTCCTTGAGGCCGAAATAGGTTTCGACCGCCACAAGGCGCTGGCGCGCCTCATCGTGGTTTTTGACCTCTGTGGCGACGGGCGCAGGCCCGGCAGCGACCGTGCCGCCACTGCCGGATGCAGCGGGTGAAGCGCCTAAGTCATCGTCCTCCGCGTCGCTTTCCTTGGTCAGCTCGGGATTAGCCATGCCAATGACGTCAAGCACGGCGTTCAGTTCATTGGTCAGGTTCTGCAGTTGTGGCGTATGCGGCTTGCTCGCCGTGAGGCACGCCGTCTGGATACGTGACAGCGCGTCGAGCACGGTGTTGATGTGGCTGTGCGCCTGCTCGGTCTCTTCGCCCCGGTCGATCAGATTTGCGACCATGTCGTCGATGCTCAGATCGTATTCGCCGTCATGTGGCGTGACATCGCCCTTGCAGACCATCACCCGGCGGCGGGACGCGCCGCTGTTGGCGATATTGTAGTAGCGCATCGGCAGGATCATTGCGCCCATCTGCGTCAGGTCATTGACCGCCTCGAGCCGGTCCGCCGGACCGTCGTCGAGCCCCGGATGCGCATCCTCGGGCATTTCCTCGAGCAGATCGGCCATCGCCACGACGCTTTCGGCCAGCGTCTCCATGTTTCCGGCCAGCGCGGACCATTGCGCCCGCAATGTCAGCAGCCGCACGTCCCGCGTGCGCTTGAGCAAGCCGTCAATCGTGGCCAGTTCGGTTTTCAGGTCGACGGATTTCGGGTCAAAGATCTGATCATCGGTCTTGCCGCCGCTGCCCGTTTCAAGCCCCAGTTTGACGTAGTCGTCCGCTTCGGGCAGCCGCCCCTGCGCGTCAAAGAAATACTCGGAGAATTCGGGGTCATCGTCCCACCACAAGTCTGGCCCACCCGGCGCATCCTGCGAGACCGGCGTCTTGATCCAGTCCAAACTCATGTCCCCACTCCCCCGGTCTTCCGAACCCTACATCTTGCGCAGCGCGTCCGCATAATGCCGCGAAAACGCCTTGATGAACGCGTCGAGCATCCCGTTTTCGCCTTGCGCGGCGCGGGCTTCCCAGCGTTTCGTGAACTCGTCCCACGCCTTGCGGCTGCCCCCTCCCATGATGCCGCCGCCGATGTCGCCCTCGATATCATCCGGCGACAGGCCACCCAGCATCTCGGCCAGCGCGGGCTGCAAGGCTGCGATGACCGCGGCCTGATGGCGGCGGATGTCGCTCAGCGCGTTCTCGAACCCGTCCGCGCCCGTCAGGTAGCCATCGCGCGGCTTCAGAAACAACGCCTCAAAGGCCTGATCGGTGTCGATCATGAATTTCATCGGGTTGTTGCCCGTGGCCACGCGCATGGTCCGGTCTTCGTTGCTGACGAACAGTTTGACGGCGGCGCGGTCCTGCAACATGCGCATCAGCTCATTGGTGCCGGTGCGTGCCACCTGACCGAGGATCCGGCCCAGTTGATCGGGCGGGATCTGCAACTGGCTTGCGTCTGTAATCCCTGCGCCCTCCATGAAGGCCCGCAAGAACGCGTCAGCGCCGCCGCCTGCACCGGGTTGCGGCGCCATGTGTTGCGGCTGTGCAACCGGCGGAGCGGGTTGGCCGATGCCAAACCCTTCCGAGCCGATGGGCTCGGGCGCGGGCGGTGCCACGGGCGCAGGAGGCGGTGGCGCAACCGGTTGCGGCGGTGTCGCTTGCGGTTCGGGGGGCGCTGGCGCTTGCGTGCCAAAGGCGGGCGGCGCTGACACCGAACCTGCGCCCGGGATCCCGAATTGCGGTGGCGTTGTGGGGGCAATGCCCGGCGCCGCTGTCATGCGGCTGAAATCCGGCTGCTGTGTCGCTGCGCCGCCAGTTTCGGGACTGTACGGCGTCGGCGTCTGAATGCCTGCGGTGGGCGTGGGTGACAAGGTCTGACCCTGTGGTGGCGCCTGCAGGCCCGATGCTGTTCCAGCCCCAGCCCCACCGCCGCCGCTGTCCAGATCCCCCCAGACATCGTCAAATTCGTCCGCCGGGGCAGGGGCGGGCGGCTGCGCATATCCTGGCGGCGCGACCGGCGCAGGCTCCGGCACCGGTTGCGCTGGCGGATCGGTCACGGCAGGCGGCGCGTCGGCCGTGATCTGCGCACACAGGATATAGTGGCCAACCGTAAACCGGTCGCCATCTGCAATCTGGTGGGTGCCGTCGATCCGATAGCGCTCACCGTGCAGAAAGGTGCCGTTGCTCGACACGTCCGTCAGGAAAAAGTTGCCGCCCTTGAAGGTAATGTCGAAGTGGTGTCCCGAGATGTGCCGCGAGGCGTCCGGCAGAACCCAGTCATTGCCCGCCTTTCGGCCAACCTGCGCACCCTTTTCGGTCACGGTCAGGGACACAGGCCCGCCATTGTCCAGCGTCGCATGATTTTCGATGCGCAACGTCAGCGTGGTCATCGCTCAGAAGAATCCCGTTTGGTCCAAGGTTTTGGGCTCAATACACCCTAAACAACCCGGCGGCGAGGTCCAGCACCCGCGCGAGAGAAACAGACCTTTGTTCGAGCCCAAGTTGACCCAATGCACGCAAAATCGCGGCATTGACCGCTTTTGGTGAACGCCAGTCGGGGACGGCGACCGGATCGTTGGGGGCAAGCGCCCCGCCAGACCATCCCACGGCGAGGCCCAGATACACCGTCGCGGAGCGCCGCGGCGCAAACAGGGCGACCTGCATGGTGCGCCAGCGATTTTCGCTGCTGGGGTGATCCAGCCACTGGCTGATCCAGCTCATCAACTGCAACTCGTCCGGTGGCAGATCGGGCAGCGTGACGCGGATGGCCTCGACCCCCCAACCGATCGCGACCTGCGGTTCGGTGGCAAAGGCGGTATACGTGATCGCATCCTCCGGCGTGGTGGATGCGCGCAGCCGTTCAAAAAAGCCCAGAGGGTCTTCATCATCGTTCGGCCGGTGCTTGGTAAAGCCACTGATCTCGGGAATCTCGGTGTAGAGTTCCGTGGGCCGGTCAAATCGCAAAGTGCGCAGCGGCGGGATCGTTCGATCCTGTTCTTCCGTGTCGTCGCTGGTAACAGTCATAACAGCTTCCTCAAATGCACCATAACTCTGCGCATCACGGGGGCGTGCGTCAACTCACCAAACACCCCCGGAGGGACGTTTGGTGAGAAAATTATGTCATGGATGAACCACTTGCGGGTGGGTGGTGCCTGTTACAGACCTTCAAACCGCGTCTTCGAGGATCAGATCGGATGCCTTTTCACCGATCATGATGGCCGGGGCGTTGGTGTTGCCTGACACGATTTCCGGCATGATCGAACAATCGGCGACCCGCAGGCCGTTGATGCCGTGGACCCGCAAACGGTCGTCCACCACAGCCGCCTTGTCGTTGCCCATCTTGCAGGTGCCGGTGGGGTGATAGATCGACGCCGTGTTGTTGCGGGCCCAATCGAGTGTCGCGTCATAGTCGTCCATCGGCAGGTCTGCATGGGGCCGGTATTCTTCGGATATCTTCGACGTCAGCGGCGCGTGCCGTGCGATGCGCCGCGCAATGTTGACCCCGTCGACAATCGTGCGGCAGTCGGTTTCGGTGCTCAGATAGTTCGGAATGATCTTCGGGTACTGCTTGCCATCCTTGCTTTGCAGGCGGATCTCGCCCTTGGATTCCGGGCGCAGCTGACAGACCGACATGGTGAACGCCGAAAACGGATCCGCACCCTTGCCGGGGTTCTCGGCCGACAGGGGCTGCACGTGAAACTGGATGTCCGGCGTCTCGAGGTCTTCGCGGGTCTTCATGAAGCCCGTGGCAAGGCTGGCGGCCATGGTCATGGGGCCTGCGCGGAACATCAGGTATTTCAAACCGATCTTGGCCTGACCGAAAAGGCTCGAAACCTCGTCGTTCAGGGTGGGTTCGTTGCACTTGTAGACCAGCCGCGCCTGCAGGTGGTCCTGCATGTTCTTGCCCACGCCGGGCAAGTCCTTGATCACGTCGATGCCGTGCTGCTGCAACTGCGCGGCCTCACCGATGCCGGACAGCATCAGCAGTTGTGGCGAGTTGATGGCTCCGCCCGACAGGATGACTTCCTTGTGCGCCGTGACCGTCTGCCATGCACCACCTCTGTCGCGATAGGACACGCCGGTGACGCGATTGCCGTCAAACTCGATCCTTTCGACCTGCGCGTGCGTGACGATGGTCAGGTTTTCGCGGCTCTTGACCGGATTGAGGAAGGCCACCGCAGACGAACAGCGTCGTCCGTTCCGGGCTGTCAGCTGGAAAAAGCCGACGCCTTCCTGCTCGGCGCCATTGTAGTCGGGGTTGAACTTGTAGCCCGCCGCTTGCGCCGCCGCGACCCACGCATCCGTGATGGGGCGCTGAATCCGCATGTTCGACACCGACAGGTTGCCCTGATCTCCGTGAAATTCGTCCGCGCCGCGCTCGTTCTTTTCGGACCGCTTGAACAGCGGCAGCACATCGTCCCAGGACCATCCGCGATTGCCCATCTGCGCCCAACGGTCATAATCCTGCGGCTGGCCGCGGACATAAAGCAGTCCGTTCAGCGATGAGGAGCCGCCCAGGACCTTGCCGCGGGGCCATTCGATCGAGCGACCATTCAGGCCGGGATCGGGCTCGGTCTTGTAGCACCAGTCTACGCTCGGATTGTGGATTGTCTTGAAGTAGCCGACGGGGATGTGGATCCAGGGATTGAGGTCGCGCCCGCCCGCTTCGAGCAGCACAACCTTGTTCTTCGGGTCGGCACTGAGGCGGTTTGCGATCACACAGCCCGCAGAACCTGCGCCGACAATGATAAAATCTGCCTCCAATTTTCCTCCCCCCGTGTATGGTGCAAAAAAAGTCTATGCAGATTGAACGAAATACTCTAGCGTTTTTTGAAACAAAACGTCTCAATAATTGCAAACAGGGAGGAATGCAATGAAGCTGACGAAAAACCTGAGCGGTATCTCGCGCCGGGATTTGTTCCGGGTAGCAGGTACTTACGGGCTCAGCTCGACCTTGCTCGCGGCGGGATCATTCGGTGGGGCCATGAGCCTCGCGAATCTCGCGTCCGCGGCGGAGTCGACCTACAACAAGCGCTTCAAGAAAGAAGCCAAGCACGTGCTGAAGTATGGTGCGGCCGGGTTCAACCAGCAAAACCTGCTGATCGAACGCGCCGGTGCTCTCGAATTCGCGCGCGATCTCGAAGAGCGCACGGATGGCGAAATTCGCGTCGAGTTCATCGGCAACAACCAGATCTGTGGTCAGCTGTCTTGCGTGGAAAAAGCGCAGCAAGGCATCGTCGACATCTACGCGGCGTCCACACAGAACTCCGCCGGTGGTGCACCCTATCTGAACGTGCTCGACTATGCGTACATGTTCCGCAGCCGGGCCGACCAGTACTACTTCTTTTACCACCCGGAATCGCAGCGTATCCTGCGTGACCCGTTCGAAAAGCGGCACGGCCTGAAGTTCCTCTTCACCCACGCCGAACTGCGCGGCATCCAGTTGGGCCTGGCATGGGAAGACAAGCCGACCGTGACCAGCATCGACCAGCTTGCCGGCACCAAGAACCGCGTGACGGGCACACAGCTGGGCCGGATCGCCATGAACGCCCTGAACCTGAACCCGGTTCCGGTCGCATGGGAGGAAACCCTCGACGGCCTCAAGCAAGGTCTGATCGACGGCGCGGAAACATGGGCGTCGGCCGTGGCATACGCCAACATGTCGCCTGTTGTCAGCCAGTGTGTCGACCTGCGCTTCTTCTGCGGGACCGAGCACACAGCGATGAACGCGCAAAGCTTCGACAACCTCAGCGGTGAGCTGCAGGATGCTGTCATGGAAGCGTCGTACCTGACACAGGTACACGTTCAGGCCGCAAACGAAGCTGCTCTGGTCAACACCGTTGGTTTCTCGCACCCCCATCAGGGTCCGGACACCATCTTTGCCCAGAACAACGTGCGCGTCGCGGCGCTGTCGGATGCAGAGATCAGGAAGGCCGAAGAGATGTGTTCGCCCGAATTCCAGCCCCAGCTCTGGGAGCAGTGGCGCGAGCGGATCAACGGCTGGGCCGGTGGCATCGACACATACCAGGACATCTACAACACCGTGCGCGAGCACGACATCACCCTGGCAGAAAACGTCGAACCCCGCCGCTGGTGGAAAGGCTGATCTGCGCAAACGCAGATTTTTCACAACAAAAATACCCCGGCACCATGGTGCCGGGGAGACTTCCCATGCCGCGTCACCGCGGCATGGTTTTCCGTATCCCGGGCCAAGAATAATCCCCGGTCGGAACCACAGCACACGAGGGAGAGTGCAGCATGGAAATGATCACAGGTATGGGCGAGATCATCGCCGCCCTGATGACCGGTGATTCCTTTGAATTGCAAAGCGCGTTGCGGGGCAATTCGGGAATGTGGCCGCTTGGTTTTATCGTGACATTGCTAGGCGGTATCGCCATCGCCGCGATCTATCGCGCGGTACCGTTCATCGAACGCAATCTCGAACCCACCGTGATGGTCGTGGCGTACCTTGCCATCGGCTACATCATCTTTGCGGGCGTGATCCAGCGGTTCTACCTGAGCGGCCAACCGGCGTGGTCTACCACGCTGCCGCCATTCCTCTTTCTCATCATGACCTGGGTCGGGTGCAGCTATAACGTCAAGTTGCGCACGCACCTTGCCTTTGCCGAATTCCGAAAGGCAGCACCGCGCACGGTGCAGTTGGTCTTTCTGGTTCTGGATGCGCTCCTGTGGTTCTGCTTTGCATGGATCGTGGTTGTCACCACGGCTCAGGAAACCGTCCGGGCGGCCGCCAACTTTGCGATCATGCTGGGCACTGACAACGTCATGCAGTGGTGGTTCCTGGGCACTGTGCCCATCGCCTTTATCCTGCTCACAGCACGGGTGATCGAAAACCTGTTGCAGGACCTCAAGAAATACAAGAACGGCGACGAGATGATCGAAGCCGCCGTGATCGGAGGTGACGCATGAGCGATCCAACCATCATCACGCTGATTTCCATCGCGGTCACGATCCTGTTCATGATGGGCGTGCCGGTGTTTCTGGTCATCGCCTACTGGGTCATCGGCATGTCCTTCGTGCTGGACCTGCAACTGCTGAACATGGGCGCGGCCCTTCAGGACGTGTTCACCGACGGCTTTGCCCTTCTGGCGATGCCGCTCTTTATCCTGACGGGTGACCTGATCAACCGTTCGGGCATCGCGCGGCGGCTGTCCGACTTTGCCTATGCCTGCCTCGGGTGGATCCGGGGCGGTCTGGCGATGGCGAGCCTCGCGGCCTGCGGTCTCTTTGCGGCCATCTCGGGCTCGAACTCGGCCACGACGGCCACAATCGGTTCGATGTTGCACCCCGAAATGGTCAAGGGTGGCTATGACGAACGCTTCTCGGCGGCCACGGCGGCTGCGGGCGGTACGGTCGGGATCATCATCCCGCCCTCGATCATCTTCATCGTCTACGGCTTCCTCATGAACCTGCCGATCTCGGACCTGTTCGTGGCGGGGATCATCCCCGGCGCGCTGATGGTTCTGGGCATGATGCTCGCCTGCTTCATCATCTGCTGGCGCAATGGCTGGGGCTACCTGATCGCGCTGAACCCGTTCCGGGTGTTCAAAACGGCGCTCGGCGCTTGGCTGGGTTTCTTTGCCATCGGTCTGGTGCTCTGGGGTATCTACACCGGCAAGTTCTCACCCACTGAAGCGGCGGGCGTGACCGTTGGATTTGGCATCATCGTGGGCGTGATGAGCTGGATCGTCAGCAGCGCCTTCAAGATGGACCAGACCAAGGAATGGACGGAGCGTTCCGCGATTTCCATGCTGGTGGTCGAAGGGTTCACCCCGCAGCAGATTCCCGGCATCACCATGCGCTCGGCACAGATCACGGGCATTCTTGCCCCGCTGATCGCCATCTCGGTGGTGATGCAGCAGATCCTGTCGCTTCTGGGTGCGCAACAGGTGATCGGAGACTTCGTGACCTCGATGGGCGGCTACTATCCGGTGCTCTTCACCGCGATGGGCATCGTGTTCATCTGCGGCATGGTGCTCGAATCGCTTCCTGTCACGATCATCCTGGCCCCCATCCTCGCGCCAATTGCGGCCAGCGTGGGCGTCGATCCGATCCACTTTGCGGTGATCTTCCTTGTGGGGGCGTCGATCGGCTTTGTGACACCGCCCTATGGTCTCAACCTCTATGTGGCGTCTGGTGTGACGGGCGTTCCCTATTTCCGATTGCTGCGTTACACGGTGCCATACCTGTTTGCGCTGCTGTCGGTGTGGATCATCGTGTCTCTGACACCCGACTTGGCGTTGTTGCTCTTGCCAGAGAGGTAAACCGGAGCCATGCCTGACGACCTCAAGCCAGAGACGACGGAGAAAATTCCGACAAACCTGCGCTTGCTCGTCCTGATGGAAGAGGTGGCCCGGGCCGGTGTCCCGGTGCTGCCGTCGGAGTTGGGCAAGCTGCTTGGCTTGCCCAAACCCACCGTGCACCGCCTGCTGCAAACTGCCGAGACCGAAGGGTATCTGCAACGCAGCCTTGATGGCCGGTCCTACGGGCCGGGCTGGCGGATGCGCAGGCTGGCGACCAACACGCTGTCCTCGCAGCGGGTGCGCACCGAACGGTTGCGCGTGATGCGCGATCTGGCCGCCGATCTGGGCGAGACCTGCAATCTGGCGGCCCCCGGGCGTGACGGGATGGTCTACCTCGACCGGGTGGAGACCCATTGGCCCCTGCGCATCCAGTTGCCCATCGGCACGCAAGTGCCGTTTCACTGCACGGCCAGTGGCAAGATGTATCTCAGCACGTTGCCGTCGAAGACGCTGGATCGCCTGCTGAGTTCGGTGCCGCTGGAGCGTCGTACCGCCAACTCCGAAACCAACACCGCGCAGCTCAAACGGATGCTGAAAGAGACCGCGCGCCAGGGTTACGCCACCGATGACGAGGAATTCATGGAAGGCATGGCCGCGCTGGCGATCCCGATCTGCGATGACCAGGGGCGGCTGCTGACCACCTTGTCGATCCATGCGCCAAAATTGCGTCACGACATCGACAGCCTGACAGCGGGCCTGCCCAAACTGCGCCAGGCGGCCAGCCGGCTCGAAGAGCTGCTGGCGGGCTGAGCCCGCCTTGCAACCGGTTGCACGGGCTGCGGCACTCGGGCACTCTGGTGCCATGACTTGCATCCGACGGACACTATGGCTGCCACGCTGAAAGAGGTTGCCGCACGCGCGGGCGTGTCCCGCTCGGCCGTGTCGCGCACGTTCACGGACGGCGCGTCCGTCTCTGACAAGATGCGGCGCAAAGTCGAACGCGCGGCGCGCGAACTGGGGTACCGCCCCAACGCGCTCGCGTCCTCGCTCACGACGGGGCGGACCAAGCTGATCGGGCTCGTGTCCGACAATTTCCACAATCCGATTTTCTTGGAAGTCTTTGATCTTTTCACCCGCGCCCTGCAGGAGTGCGGGTTGCGCCCGCTGCTCGTGAACCTGTCGGACGAGACCGAGCCGGAGCAATCGGTGCGCATGTTGCAGCAATATTCGGTGGACGGCGTGGTCGTGGCATCCTCGACCCTGCCGCCCGGTTTCGCGCTGGCGTTTCGGGAGGCGGGCGTGCCGGTGGTACATGCCTTTGGCCGGTCGGCCGGCACGCCGCCGGTGCACGTGGTCGGGATAAACAACGTGGCCTGCGGTCGGATGGCGGCGCGCACACTTCTGGCGCGGGGGTACACGCGGGTCGGCTTTCTCGGCGGGCCGGACACGGCCACGTCTACGCAAGACCGATTGGCCGGATTTCTGGCGCAGCTTGATCGGCATGTGCATGTCGAGGTCAGCCATTCCTTTGCGCGGGCCTATTCCTTTGATGCGGGGCGGGCGGAGATGTTGCGGCTGTTGGATGCGGGCCCGGCGCAGGCCTATTTCTGTGGCGACGACGTGTTGTCCATCGGGGCACTGTCGGCGCTGCAGAGCCGGGGGCTTTCATCCCCGGATGACATCGGCATCATTGGGCTGAACGACATGGAGATGGCGGGCTGGGAAAACGTGGACCTGACCACAATTCGCCAGCCGATTTCAGACATTGTGGCCGCATCGGTTGATCTGATGCAGACGATGCTGGACGGCGATGCGGGCGCCCCGCAGGCGCGGATTTTTGACTGCGAGATTGTCGAACGCGGGACGCTGCGGCCAGAGCCTGCGCATTTGGACTAGCGATGGACTGGGGGCCAGCCCCCAGACCCCCGGAGTTTATCTGGCAAGATGAAGAGGGATCACGTTCGGTACATCGGGGGTCGCGCGTCTGTCCACGTCCCGTTCGCGTTGGCTGACGCGACGGCGGCATAGATCGCCGCGATGGAACGCAACCCGTCCGGGGCTGTGGGCAGTGCGTCCCGTGCCGCGCCACGGATGGCGGCGGCGAGATCCACGTAGATATTGGCAACAGCGAGTGGGAAGCCTTCGGGATGGGCGATGGCCACGCGACTGAGGCTGGCGGCAGCGTCCGACAGGCCTGCCTCGCCCTTTTCCATGATCTGGGTGCGACCCCCGACGGGGGTGTAGAGCACCTGATTGGGCTGTTCGGACGCCCAGCGGAGCCCGCCGGTTTCGCCGAAGACCTGAATGTCGAACCCGTGTTGACGGCCGATGGCGACGGACGAGGTCCAGAGCCTGCCGACCGTGCCGCCCGTCATGCGGAAGTTGACCATTGCGTCGTCTTCCAGTGTCCGGGAGGCGATGGTCGAGGCGAAATCGGCAGAGAGTGTTTCAACCTCATCCCCCGCGATGAAGCTCGCCATGTGCAGGGCGTGGATGCCGCAATCGGCGAACTGGCCGGACACGCCCGCCATCGCCGGATCATAGCGCCAGCGGACGCGCGGGTTGTCGGCGTCGGTGGCGTCGCCATGGTGCCCGTGGCTGAAGTTGGCGACGACGAGACGCACCTTGCCAATATCGCCGCTGGCCACCATGTGCCGCATCTCGCGCACCATCGGGTAGGCGGAATAGCAGTAGTTCACCGCGCAAATCCTGCCGGAGGTTTCGGCCACGCGCACGATCTCTTCGGCCTCTTCGATGGTCATTGTCATCGGCTTTTCGCAAAGCACGTTGAACCCGGCTTCGAGGAAGGCCTTGGTGATCTCGAAATGGGTGGAGTTGGGGGTGGCCACGGTCACAAGGTCGATGCGGTCGTCGCGTCCCTGCTCACCTGCCAGCATCTCCTGCCAGTTGGCGTAGGCGCGGTCCGGCGCGATGCCAAGCGTTTCGGCGTAGGCCTTGCCTTTTGCCGCATCGATGTCGAGCGCGCCTGCGGCGAGGACAAAGTGACCGTCGGCTTGTGCGCCAAGGCGGTGGGCGGGCCCGATCTGGCTGCCTTTGCCGCCGCCGATCATGCCCCAGTTGAGCTTTTGCATGTGCCTGTCCTTTTAGAAATCGCTGACGTTCTGCCAGCTCTTGCTGTCTGATGCCGCAAGCGCAGCGGCGATGACACGGTTGACCGCGTGGCCATCGGCAAAGGTGGGCCAGACCGCCTCGCCGGTGTGGATCGCCTGCAGGAAGTCGCGGGCTTCGATGATGATCTGGTCCTGATAGCCGGTGCCGTGTCCCGGCCCCTGACAGAACGGTTCGTAATTCGGGTGCGCGGGCCCTGTGAGGATCTTGGTAAAGCCTTTGGTCGCCTCTGGCCCTTCGTTCCTGTAGAGCCACAGGGCGTTCTGGTCTTCCTGATCAAAGCGGATCGCGCCCTTGGTGCCCGCGATCTCGTAGGCGTACCCCATCTTGCGGCCCATCGCGATGCGGCTGGCATAGATGTGACCCATCACGCCGTTTTCAAAGCGGCACATGATCTGGGCGTGGTCGTCATTCGTGACCGTGCCGCCGGGACGCGTGTGATGTGCGGTTTCCACCTCTGCCATGACGCGGTCGATCGGGCCCATAAGCGCGAGGGCAGCGTTCACGATATGCGGGGCGAGGTCGCCCATGGTGCCGTTGGCCATGCCCGTCGTTCGCCAGGTGGCAGGCGACTGCGGGTCGGCGAGGAAGTCTTCGGTATGTTCGGCGCGGAACCATGTGACGTCACCTATGGTGCCGTCCTGGACAAGCTGGCGGGCGAACTGGCTGGCGGGCGTGCGGATGTAGTTGAAGCCGACCATGTTGGTCACACCTGCCGCTTCGGCGGCGGCGACCATGGCCGCGCCGTCTTCGATGGAGGCGCCAAGGGGTTTTTCGCACAGCACCGGTTTGCCAAGCGCGAGCGCGGCCTCGGCGATAGCGCGGTGCGTCTCCTGAGGTGAGGCGATCACGACCGCCTCGACCGCAGGGTCGTTCACCAGCACCTGCCAGTCGGCTGTTGCCCGGGCAAAGCCGTAGGCCGCACGGTAGCGTTCGGCGCTCGCTTCTGAGGTGGCGCAGACCATCTCCAGCCGTGGACGCAGGGCCGTGTTGAATACGGCGCCCACGGCGGACATGGCCACGCTGTGGGCCTTGCCCATATAGCCGCCGCCCACGATGCCGATGCCAATCCGGGTCATGGCGAAATCCTCCCTGATACGGTTTTGCAACCGGTTGCAAAATGACTAGCGCACCGCTACACCTCTCACAAGAGCGAAGTGTCGGGAGGGGCTCATGAGCGCATTGATGGACGGGATCCGGGGCAATCGCTTTATCGTCTTTGGCCGGGCGGGGATGGACATGTTTGCCACCCCCGTGGGCACGAAATCCGAACATGCGGAGACGTTTCAGGCGGACCTGGGCGGGTCTTCGGCCAACACGTGCGCAGGCCTCGTCAAGCTGGGGTCACAGGCGGCGTTGGTGACGTCCGTGTCCGATGACGCGGTGGGGCGGTTCTGTGTGAACAAGTTGCGTCATTACGGGGTCGACACGACTTATGTGCGGGCCGTAGGCGGAGAGTATCGCAATTCGCTGGCGGTCTACGAATCCTGCATCGAGGATTTTCAGAACGTGATCTACCGGAACGGGGCGGCGGATTTTCAGGTGACAGACGCGGATGTGGATCAGGTGGACTATGGCCGGTTCACGGCGCTGGTGACCGCAGGGACCGTCTTTGCTGCCGAACCGTCGCGGGGATCGACGTTCCGGGCGTTCGACAATGCCAAGGCGGCGGGGCTGCCGATCATCTTTGACATCGACTATCGCCCCTATTCCTGGCCGTCACCCGCGGTCGCCGAAGAGGTGCTGTCGCGTGCAGGCGAGGCCAGCGACATGATCGTCGGCAATGACGAAGAGTTCGGGTTCATGGCGGGCGGCATCGACAAGGGCCTCGCCAAGGCCCGGGAACTGGCGCAGCGGCCGGGCCGCATCGTGATCTACAAGATGGGAGAGAAGGGTGCGGTGACCCTTGCCGATGGCGAGGAAATCCGCACCGGCATCTATCCGGTCGAAGCGGTCAAGCCCAACGGTGCGGGCGACAGCTTCATCTCCGGCCTGTTGGCGTCGGTGGCGGCGGGACACAGCTTGCGCGACGCTGTGTTGCGCGGGTCGGCCTCGGCCTCCATCGTGGTATCGAAACCGGGCTGCGCGCCCGCGATGCCGGATACCGCCCAGCTTGACGCGTTCCTGGCCGACCATCCCGGCCCAACGGATATCTGAGGAAAAGACCATGCATATTGCACCCTATGACAACGGCAACCAGCCCATCGTGGACGTGGATCACGATCTGGTGCCGCTCAACTATTTCAACATCGTCAAGCTGACCAGGGGCGAGGTCTTTGACTATGCCGTGCCGGGCTATGAGACGTGTATCGTGCCCGCGACAGGCACCGTGGACGTGGATGTGGACGGGGCCGCCTTTGCCGCCTTGGGCAACCGCGTGGGTGACGTCTGGGGGGGTGAGCCCGAAGGTGTCTATGTGCCCGTGGGGGCCCGGACGCGCATGACATGCGTGTCAGACACGGCTGAGGTGTTCGTGGCGGGCGCGAAATACGATCAGGTGCTTGAGCCGTTCGACGTGCGCGAACCGGACCTGGACCTTGTACAATACGGCTCGGACGACACCAAGACGCATCGCAAGATCAAGCACATTCTCGGCGCCAACCAGCATGACAAGGTGGGGCGACTGCTGGTTTCGGAATTGTTCACCGTGGGGGCGGGCGGCTGGTCGGGCTTCCCGAGCCACAAGCATGACACGGACCGGCTGCCGGACGAAACGCGGCATGACGAGACGTACAACTTCCGTTTCAAGCCCAACCACGGGTCGGGCCTGCAGATGCTGCAGCGCGAGGACGGAAAGTCGGGCGACGCGTACCACATCGTCGATGGGTCGACGATGCTGATCGACAAGGGGTATCACCCCTGCGCCGTGCTGCCGGGCTACGAGATGTATTACTTCACCATTCTGGGTGGGCTGTCGCAGCGCTCGCTCAAGCAGTACTTTCAGCCGTCCCATGCGGATCAGCTTCATACGATCCCGGGGATCATGGACATGGTGGCCAAGTTCAAATGACCCTCGCAACGCTTCGGGATGTGCTGCAAACGGCGCTGCGCGAGGGGCACGCCGTGGCCGGGCTTGTGACGCTCGGATGGGAGGACATGCGGGCTTATGTGGCCGCCGCCGAGGCCGAAGGCGTCCCGGTGATCCTGCAGGCCGGTCCATCTTGCCGTGCGCACACGCCACTGCCGATCCTGGGCAAGATGTTCACGCATCTCGCCGAAGAGGCCTCGGTGCCGGTGGTGGCCCATCTGGACCACGGTTATGAGGCCGATGAGGCACGGATCGCCATAGACAGCGGATTTACATCCGTCATGTATGACGGGTCGCGCAAGCCGCTGGCGCAGAATATCGATGAGACAGCGGCCATTGCCGAGTTGGCCCATGCGGCGGGCGTGTCCTGTGAGGGAGAGATCGGATTTGTCGGCTATTCCGGTGGGGAACAGTCGGCCGGCACGGACCCCGAAGAGGCCGCACAATTTGCCCGCGACACCGGCGTGGACGCGATGGCGATTTCCGTGGGCAATGTGCACTTGCAGCAGGATGCGGGCGACGGGCTGGACATGGACCGCATTCGCGCCATCGAGGCGGTGACGGAGGTGCCGCTGGTGATCCACGGCGGGTCGGGTGTCCCATTGGCGCAGCGGCAAGTGCTGGCGCGGGGCTCCCGGGTTTGCAAGTTCAACATCGGGACAGAATTGCGCATGGCCTTTGGCCAGGCGCTGCGGGCGGCGGTTAACAGCGATCCGGAACGCTTTGACAGGGTGCAGATCCTGAAAGAAACGCATGACCCGCTGGTCGAGGCAACGCGGCGTGTGCTGCGCGGGTTCAAGGGCAGCTGAGCCCGGGGCGACGCGCCAAGAACCCGAACTCAGCCCGTCTCGACGCAATGCCTGCGGAATGCACGTTTGAGCATGTCGAGTTCTGCGCGCAGCAATTCCATTTCCACCCGGATGTCATCGCCAAGCGCTTCGCCCGCGATCAGGGTGAAATGCCCCAGCTTTTCCCCATCCGTCGCGTCCGTCAGGACAAAGACCTGCACACCGTCCGCGATCGCCTCTGCCGGGATCGGAACCTGAACACGCCATGTGCCCGCATCACCCTCCTCGGTCACCGCCACATCCGGCACCGGGGTGCCCAGATGGGTGACGGAGATTTGCGGCACGCCGCTGCCGGATTGTTCGATCTCGCCCTCCCAGATGCCGTGGCGCATGCGGGTGTGGGTCAGCGTCAATGTCGTCATCGTCCGGTCTCCGTCTAGAGGGCGGCGCGGGGGCGGCGCGAGAAGGTCAGATCGCGCAAGGTCACCTGGTTCATCTCGGGCCCTTCAAAGATCAGGTCGAGCCAGGCGCGTTCGACCCGGCGTTCGTTCAGCTTGGAATAGGCGAGGTCAAACTCGACCGTCACGTCCTCTTCGTTCAGGGGCAGTTCGCGCACGATCTGTTCGGTATTGGGCCCGTGGCGGATGTTGAGGCGGGCAAAGATTTCGATGGGCTTTTCCAGTTCGACAATCGTGTTGACGCCGATCAGGTGGTTTTTCTTGAGCCCCTGAATGGCGTCTTGCGGCAGGTCCACCACCAGGGACAGGAACGAGCCGTCGAATTTGAAGACGTCGAGGCGGACGCCGTAGGGTGCGAGGTCTTCCTCGCGCTGGTTGCGCAGCTGGCGCAGGGTCAGTTCGGTAAAGGCGCAGTCGTGAAACAGCGTCACTTCCTTGCCCAGCATCGATTTCGTCTCGACCGAAGACATGCCGGGGCGTTCCAGCGGACCGCGCCACAGCTCGGGCCGCCACGACCAGTCGGCATTGTGCGGCTTGGGGAAGCTGGTGGAGCCGATGGCCGGCAGTGCCAGCCGTTCGTCGGCGCGGTGGATCAGCTTGTCAAGATGCGTGCGAAGGAGGCGGGCGGCCGTGCGGCGGTTGCGCAATTCGCTGAGCGCGGTGGTCCCGGCATTGCGCGCGGCCCGTGCCCAGCGGCGCATCGCCCGTTTATGGGCGATCATTTCGATAAAGCTGATGCTCTTGCCTGCCATGTGCTCTTTGCGGCCCGTGGGATGTCTTCCGGCTCTTTATCTATGCCAAAGGTTTCACTCGAATAAACCATCCGCAAAGCTGAGGGACGCGTTATTGTCGGGTGGCGTTGCAGAATTGTCCGCAGCGGCATCCGCATATGCGGACGTCTGTTCCTGTGTGCGCTGCATGGTCTGGGCCAGAATGCGGGGTGCGCTGGCGCCCAGCGGCGCGCTGTCCTGCGCTTCGTAGAGGGTCAGCCCGACGATCTGGTCGCCGATCTGGCCCGCGGCGCGCCAGTATGTTTCGCGAAAGGCCGGGTTGGGCGGGGTGCCCCGCAATTGCACCAGCATCAGCCCGTCCCGGTCGGCGCGGTCCACAACGGTTTCGCCGTTGGCGCCGAGCGTTTCGGGTGTGATGGTCTGCGGGTCTGTCAGCGTTGCGGTCGTCGCGGTGATCAGCGCCAGCGGCGCATCCTCTGCACCGTCAGCGCCAAGTGTGTCGCACCGCGCCATGAGCGCGAACTGTGTGCGCAGGCTGCGCGTGTCGATGCAGAAGCCCGAGGGTGCCACGAGTGTCACAGCGCCCTGGCCGAGCGGCGCAGTGCGCAGTGCAGCCGTGTCCGACCCGGTCAGCCCCAACCCGCCCTCGCAGCCGGCGAGGGTCAGGGAGGTCAGGACCGCAGCACAGACCCTAGAGGTCCATGTATTCATGCCGCTCGGCCTTGGCGCCGGGATGGGTAACGGCACCTTTGTAGGTGTCGCCCACAAGCTGTGCGTATTTCCAGAGCGCACCGCTGGCATAGATGGTCTCGCGCGGACCGGCCCATGCCGCCTTGCGCGCGGCCAGTTCGTCATCGCTGAGATCCACGCTCAACTCGCCCTTGATGGCGTCGAGCGTGATGATGTCGCCATCCTGCAGCAGTGCAATCGGCCCGCCCTTGTAGGCTTCGGGGCCCACGTGACCCACGCAGAACCCGCGTGTCGCACCGGAAAAACGGCCATCTGTGATCAGCGCAACCTTCTTGCCCATGCCCTGCCCGGACAGGGCGGCCGTGGTGGCCAGCATTTCGCGCATGCCGGGGCCGCCTGCGGGGCCTTCGTTGCGGATGACGATCACCTCGCCTTCCTTGTATTCACGCTTTTGCACCGCCTCGAACGCGTCCTGTTCGCATTCGAACACGCGCGCCGGGCCGACAAAGCGCTGGTGTTGG
>CAZRUV010000009.1:0-49053 GCA_964603315.1 uncultured Rhodobacterales bacterium | reverse complement strand
GGTCAGGATCCTGAGCCAGAGGGTACATGTCCTTTGAGAGGCAGCCTGTCACTCCGGCCCGAAAACCGATGCCCACCGTGTCAAATTACACGTAACCGGAAGGTCAGGTCGCGGGTGGGATCGACTGCAGATCAGGCGCCACGAAGGCAGCACGTGCCGCGTCGGAAAACAGTGTCTTCTTGCGATAGTGGATCAGCATGATGTGCGTGTCGAGCAAGCGGTCATCCTGGGCCAGAAAGCTGTCAAAGGATGCGGCACCTGTCGCCTTGTCCATGAAATACGCGACTGCCATCAGCCATGAGCGTGTCAGCGTTTCGTGATATTTCGCGGCGGGCACCCCGTTGCGCAACAGGAACCGCTGGAGGGCGGAACGCATATGCGGCATGGCGGCGTCCACGGGTCCCTCGCACAGGTAGACATAAGCGAGGCGCAGGTGGGCGCGGTGGTCGAAGTTGGCCGGGGCCACGCGCCCCGCTTCGAAAGCGTCGCGAAAGTCGAGATCGTCTTGCGATGGCATCATCGTCGTGGAGCGCTCCTGCTTTAGTGTGCTTCCGCCCAGTTCTGACCTTGGCCAGCATCCACGGTCAGCGTCACATCCAGATGCACCACCGGATCAGCGGCGTTTTCCATGACGTCCCGTGCGACACCAATCAGATCATCCACGGCGCCACTGTCCGTTTCGAACAGCAGTTCGTCATGCACCTGCAGCAGCATAGCGGCGGGCAGGTCCCTGATTGCGTCAGGCATGCGGATCATCGCCCGGCGGATCACGTCGGCGGCGGTCCCCTGAATGGGCGCGTTGATCGCGGCGCGGGCCGCGAAACCGGCGCGGGGGCCTTTTGATGCAATCTCGGGCGTGTGGATCTTGCGGCCAAAGAGCGTCTGGACAAAGCCATGTTCCTTGGCAAAGGCCTTGGTGTCGTCCATGTACGTCCGGATACCCGGGAAGCGTTCAAAGTAGCGGTCGATAAAGCCCTGCGCTTCGGAGCGCGGAATACGCAAATTGCGCGCAAGGCCAAAGCCGGAGATGCCGTAGATCACGCCAAAGTTGATCGCCTTGGCCTGACGCCGGATTTCGGGCGTCATTTCGTCCAGCGGCACATCAAACATTTCCGATGCGGTAAGCGCGTGAATGTCGATGCCGTCTGCAAAGGCCTGCTTCAACTCGGGGATGTCCGCGATGTGGGCAAGGATGCGCAATTCGATCTGGGAATAGTCGAGCGCGACAAGCGTCTTGCCCTCCTCCGCGACAAATGCCTCGCGGATGCGGCGGCCTTCTTCGGTGCGGATGGGGATGTTTTGCAGGTTTGGATCGGTGGAGGCGAGCCGCCCCGTCGACGCACCCGCTATGGAATAGGACGTGTGCACACGGCCCGTGTCCGCATTGATGTGGTCCTGCAGCGCGTCCGTGTAGGTGGATTTGAGTTTGCTCAACTGCCGCCAGTCCAGCACGCGGGCGGGCAGTTCGTGTTCGGTGGCCAGGTCTTCGAGCACGTCGGCACCGGTGGCATAGGCCCCTGTCTTGCCCTTTTTCCCGCCTTCGATCCCCATCTCGTCAAACAGGATTTCGCCAAGTTGCTTCGGCGAGCCGACATTGAAGCTGCGGCCCGCGAGTTCGTGTATCTCGGATTCGAGTCCGGCCATCTTCTGGGCAAAGGCGTTGGACATCCGCGAGAGCGTGTCGCGATCCACCTTGATGCCCGAACGCTCCATGCCCGCCAGAACGTGAACCATGGGACGTTCCAGCGTTTCATAGACACGCGTGGTCTTGGCGAGGTGCAGTTGCGGCTTGAACAATTGCCAGAGGCGCAGGGTGATATCCGCATCTTCGGCGGCGTATCTCACCGCGTCGTCAATCGCGACCTGATCGAAGGTCTTTGCGGATTTGCCGGTGCCCAACAGGGGTTTGATCGGAATCGGCGTGTGGCCGAGATACCGTTCGGACAGCGTGTCCATCCCGTGCCCGTGCAACCCGCCATGCATGGCGTAGGACATGAGCATCGTGTCATCGATGGGGGCCACGTGAATGCCAAGACGCGCGAAAATCTTGGCGTCGTATTTCATGTTCTGACCGACTTTGACGATGCTGTCGTCTTCGAGGACAGGCTTCAGCATGGCAAGCGCGGTATCAAGCGGCATCTGCCCTTCGGCCAGCGCATCCGAGCCAAAGAGATCATCGCCCCCTTGCCGGTGTGTCAGCGGGATATAACAGGCGTGGCCTGCGTTCACGGCGAGCGAGATGCCCACAAGATCGGCGGTCATCTCGTTGAGGCCCGTGGTTTCGGTGTCCACGGCGACATGGCCGCGTTCGTAGATCAGGTCGATCCATGTTTGCAGCGCTTCGGCGGTTTGCACGTGCTCATATGTGCTGTCTTCAAAACCGGGCACTTCGGGCGCATCGGCCGGGGCCGGTGCCGCCTCTTTGATCTCGGGTGGCTCGACGCCCATCTGCTCCGCGATGCGCTTGGTGAGTGTGCGAAACTCCATCTCGGCCAGAAATGGCATGAGCTGTTCGGGGTCGGCATCACGCACTTCGAGGTCGTCGAGGGTGAAGTCCAGCGATACCTTGTCGTCCAGACGCACAAGGTCGCGAGACAACCGGATCTGGTCGGCATGATCGATCAGGGTCTGGCGGCGCTTGGGCTGTTTGATTTCCGATGCACGCTCCAGAAGTCCATCGAGATCCCCGTATTCGTTTATCAAAAGGGCGGCCGTCTTGATGCCGATGCCCGGCGCACCGGGCACGTTGTCGACAGAGTCGCCGGCCAGCGCCTGTACGTCCACCACACGCTCGGGGAAGACGCCGAATTTCTCATGAACGCCGTCGCGGTCGATGCGTTTGTTTTTCATCGCGTCGAGCATTTCGACACCGCCGCCAACGAGCTGCATCAGATCCTTGGCGGCGGTGTCGACATGCTCGACACCGCCGCCAACGAGCTGCATCAAATCCTTGTCGGAACTGATGATGGTCACACGTCCACCCGCATCGCGGGCCTGAACCGCGAGGGTGGCGATGATGTCGTCGGCCTCGAACCCTTCAAGCTCCTTGCAGGCGATGTTAAAGGCTTCGGTCGCCTGACGCGTCAGAGGGATCTGCGGGCGCAGATCCTCGGGCATGGCATCGCGGTTGGCCTTGTATTGGTCGTAAAGATCGTTCCGGAAGGTGTGGCTGCCCTTGTCGAACACGACGGCCACGTGGGTGGGCGCGTCGGGGCCGTGGTTTCCTTCCACATAGCGGTGCAGCATGTTGCAAAAGCCCGAAACCGCGCCGATGGGCAATCCATCGGATTTGCGCGTAAGCGGTGGCAAGGCATGGTAGGCCCGGAAAATAAATGCCGATCCGTCGATCAGGTGCAGGTGGCAGCCTTTTCCGAATGCTACGGTCATGCGATTGTCCCCTCCGATTCTGGTAACGGTATTGCCACGATCCGCTTTCACCTGCCAGCGACGCTTTTGCGGTTGTGGCACGGACCGGTGCCGTCAGGTCGCGCGGATTTGGGACATACGCGCCATGTGGGTATTACCAGATTGAGCGCCTTGCGGCGCACGCGATATTTTGTTTGGCATTTTGGGGCAGACGGCTGGCTGCACGCCGGAACGTTTGTTCAAGCCTCGTCGGAATGGTCGCTGTGCACGTATTTGCAATCGCAATACGGGCATTCGACCCAACCGGTGTCTTCGGGAATTTGCAACCAGACGCGCGGATGGCCGAGGGCGCCCTCACCTCCATCACAGGCCACGCGGTAGCTGTTGACGATTTTGGTCTCGGGCGCTTCGAGTGTCATGGGCGTGGCTGTCCTTGATGGGCTGTGCGCGCTGTTTATGGTCCAAGCCTGCAAGGCGGACAAGAGTTTTGGCGTGGGAAATTCGCTTTGGGTGTTTGGCACTGCAACCGGCGCAAAACCGACAGTATCCAAAAGAAAAAAGGCGCCCGCACCGGACGCCCTTTGTCTCAGGTTTGATTGGCCCGGTCTCAGGCTTTCTTGCGACGACCGAGCGCCCACAAACCACCAGCGCCGATAAGCAGGAACGGCAATGATGCAGGCAGAGGCACAGGCGACGGCTCCGGCGTCAGCGCTTGCGTCGCGCGGGTGCCAAAGATCTGCCAGCCCAGCAGGCGGTCGCCTTCACCCGGGTTCACATCGTCAAAGATGGAAATGGTCCAGGTGCCCGCCACGTCCATTCCGTCAAACACAGACAGTGGATCCTGCGCGTTATACGAGGCCCACGGCGAATTGTCGGCGCGCGCGCGCTGCGGATTGCGGAACGCGGACGACACGACCGCCTGGCTGAAGGAGCCATCAGCCAGTTGAGTGGTTTCTGCCAGCACGTCGTTCAGCGTTTTTTCTTCGGTCGACTCGTCATCAAAGGCGACAAACAGCCGATCGTTGTTGCCAGGGTTGCCCGACGACCAGAGGCGCGCAGTCACGCCGCCTTTCGAGATCGAGACATTGAGATCACCCCAAGCGATCGTTCCCGGGTTGAATTGATCTTCGCGCGTCTTGTTGTCGACATAGAGCAACAGGTTGAGATCCGAGACGGTCCCCTCAATGTCCACATCCAAATCGAATGTCGTGGTGGTCGCTGTGTCGACCAACACCGCATTCTCCATCGAAAGTTCGAAGAACGTTGTCGCTTGTGCCGCTGCCGGCATCGAAAGCGCCAGAACCGCGGCGCAGAGGGGCTTCATTGAGGACATAACACTTCCTTGGACTCACTATCGTGCACCTATCAGCAAGATTTCGCTCAATCAACGCATGTCAGTGGCAAATTCACGTTTTTTTCATGAACTGTCACGAATCAGCGCACGAATACCGACTGGCGGTCGCAATTGTTTCCCGATTTCATGCGTCCCGCCAAACATACAACCAATGGTTGCGGGGATTTGGCGTCGGTCTGGAGATTGATCAAATCACAATCCGGAATGGTCAATCGGACCGGTTGAGTGCCGCAACGCGGGCGCGAAGACCACCTAAACCACAACGTCAATACGCGTCTGTTCCCCGACCTCAAACACCTGTTTGTAGCGTTCAACCTCCGCCTTCGGGCCCATTGCCTTGTTGGGGTTGTCCGACAGTTTCACGGTCGGGCGCCCATTGGCCGAGACCGCCTTGCAGACCAGTGAAAAGGGCGCCAGGCGGTCGCCTTGCGTCAAACCCTTGAAATCATTGGTGAGCATCGTGCCCCAACCGAAGCTGACCTTGACCCGATCCGCGAACATGGCGTGCAGCTCCGCGATTTTGGCAGCATCCAGACCGTCCGAGAAAATGATGAGCTTGTCGCGCGGGTCTTCGCCGCGGTCCTGCCACCACTGGATCGCGACTTCGGCGGCGGATGCCGGGTCGCCGCTGTCAATGCGGATCCCCGTCCAACCGGCGAGCCAATCCGGAGCGTTGGCCAGGAACCCCTTGGTGCCATAGGTGTCCGGCAGGATAATGCGGAGGTTGCCGTCGTGTTCCTCCTGCCAGTCGGACAGGACCTCGTATGGGGCCTGGGCCAAGGCGCGGTCATCCTCGGCCAGTGCGGAATAGACCATGGGCAATTCGTGCGCATTGGTGCCGATTGCCTCGAGGTCACGGTTTTTGGCGATCAGGCAATTGGACGTGCCAACGAAACTGTCGCCAAGCCCTTCGCCCATGGCCTGCACGCACCAGTCCTGCCAAAGGAAAGAATGGCGGCGCCGAGTGCCAAAATCGGCAACCCGGAGGGTGTCCAAGCCGCGCAGGTGTTCGATTTTTTCCCACAGCTTGGTCATGGCGCGCGCATAGAGGACCTGTAATTCGAATTTGCCCATCGTGCCCAGAACAGCGCGCGAGCGCAGTTCCATGAGCACCGACAATGCCGGAATTTCCCACAGCATGACTTCGGGCCAGGCGCCTTCGAAGGTCAGCTCGTACTGATCGCCCACCCGTTCCAGATGGTATGGCGGCAGTTGCAGCGCCTCGAACCAGTCCATGAATTCGGGCGTGAACATCTGGCGCTTGCCGTAAAACGTATTGCCGCGCATCCATGTGCTCTCACCACGCTTCAGCGAAAGCGAGCGGATGTGGTCAAGCTGTTCGCGCAATTCACCTTCATCTACCAATTTGGCAAGGGGCACGTGTTTGGAACGGTTGATGAGCGAGAAGCTGACTTGCGTATCCGGTTTGTTGCGGAAAACCGACTGGCACATCAGCAGCTTGTAGAAATCCGTGTCGATGAGGGACCGGACGATCGGGTCGATCTTCCATTTGTGGTTCCAGACGCGGGTGGCGATGTCGACCATGGGGTGTCCTTTGGGCAGTTGTCTGGTTGTGCCCCAGCTTTGGCGCTGCCTGCAAGTGGGCGGACCGCGTTGCGGTTGTGCCGCTTCGTGCGCGGCCAAAGAAGCGGGTCATTCAATCGAGCGAAACGCCGGCGGCTTCCATCGCTGCGGTTGCGGCGGCGAGGGACCCGTCCAGATCAATGGCACGGCACAGATCTGTCTCGACCGTTGTGGCGAAACCCAGTTTCGCGGCGTCCACGGCGGAAAAATGGACACAAAAATCTGTCGCCAATCCAACCAAAGTGAGGGTGTCTATGCCCCGGGTGCGCAAATACCCGTCCAGACCTGTCGGCGTTGTCCTGTCATTCTCGAAAAACGCCGAGTAACTGTCGATGCCCGGGCGAAAACCCTTGCGCACGATCATGTCGGCGCGGTCCGCATCAAGGTCGGGGTGAAAAGCCGCGCCAGGGCTGCCCTGCACACAATGATCGGGCCAGAGGACCTGTGGCCCGTACGGCATTTCAGTCATGTCATACGGAGCAGCGCCGGTATGGCTGGACGCAAAGGATGCGTGCCCGGCCGGATGCCAGTCCTGGGTCAGGATCACAGCCTCCGCCTCCGACATCAGCGCGTTGATGCCAGACACAATCCCGTCCCCATCCGGCACGACAAGTGCGCCGCCTGGGCAAAAATCGTTCTGAACGTCGATAACGATAAGCGCGTGCGACATGGGCGATCCTCCTTGTCCTTCCGGTGTATCCCGGAGCGGCGGCAGGGTGAAGCCCGCCGGATGGCTTGAACGCGCGCGCGCACGGGCGTATCTGCCCATGCATGTTTCACATCGCCGCGCTTTACCACTTTACACGGTTCGAGGCCGTTGCTGACCTGAAGGGGCCGCTTGCAACGGTGTGTTGCAGCAATGGCGTCAAGGGAACGCTGCTGCTGGCACCGGAGGGCATCAACGGCACCATCGCCGGGTCGCGCGCAGGCATTGATGCCGTCCTGGCACATATTCGTGGACTGCCGGGTTGCGCTGATCTGGAGTGGAAGGAAAGCACCAGCGACGCCGCGCCCTTTGGCAAGATGAAGGTCCGTCTCAAGCGCGAGATCGTGACAATGGGTCAACCCGACGTCGATCCGGCGGCCCGGACGGGTCACTACGTGGCCCCCGAAGACTGGAACGACCTGATCCGGCGCAAAGACGTGGCCGTGATTGACACCCGCAACGACTACGAAGTGGCCATCGGGACCTTCGAGGGCGCAGTAGATCCGCAAACACGCAGTTTTAGCGCCTTTCCGGCGTGGTGGGAGGCGAACAGGCATCGCTTCCACAACAAGAAGATCGCCATGTTCTGCACGGGTGGTATCCGCTGCGAGAAGTCGACCAACTACCTTTTGGGTCAGGGCGTCGAAAATGTGTTTCACCTCAAGGGCGGCATCCTCAAATACCTCGAAGAAGTTCCGGCAGAGCACAGCACGTGGCGCGGGGAATGCTTTGTCTTTGATGGGCGTGTGAGCGTTGGACACGGGCTCGAAGTGGGCCCGCACCAGCTGTGCCACGCCTGTCGCAGACCGATCCTGCCCGAAGATCGCGCACGCGCTGAGTTCGAAGACGGCGTCAGCTGTCACCATTGCGTCACCGAGACCAGCGCCGCGGACAAGGCCCGGTTCCGGGAACGACAAAAGCAGATCGAACTGGCCCGCGCGCGCGGCGAAGATCACCTGTCAGGCACAATGGTTCCGGACAAACGCTAGATCGTCGGCTTAGCATGGCCAACAGCGGATGACCCGGTCATCCCGATCAGCTCCGGTTGCCTATGCGTTGCTGCCATTGACTGCGGATCGGGAAAAATTGTCCCAAACTCGCGACAGTTGGACCTCCCGTCACCCGCGATCATTAAGAGAACCGAAAGGCGCGAGCCGCCATACACGACCTCGGGTGAAAAGAGGTGTGGGATATGAGTGCGCAGAGCAACGCGCAACCAATCATTATCAAGCGCAAGAAAGTCTCTGGTGGCGATGGCCATCATGGCGGCGCGTGGAAAGTGGCCTATGCGGACTTCGTGACCGCGATGATGGCATTTTTCATGTTGATGTGGTTGCTGAACGCGACAACCGAAAAGCAACGCAAGGGGATTGCGGACTATTTCTCGCCAACGATTCCCATTGTGCGGGTGTCGGGTGGCGGCGATGGCAATTTCGGCGGTGACAGCGTGTTTTCCGAGATCACGCTGCCGCAGAACGGGACGGGCGCGTCGTCGGATCGTCCAACCGAAGGGCAACAGGCGCGCGGCGAAACAGGCACTGACGTCGACGGAGACGCAACGGATGCGCAGGACGAGGTCTTTGAATCGCTGGAAGCGCGGCTGATCGGCAAGGGCGGCGAGTCGAAAGTCATGGAAAACGACTTTCAGCACATCGTGACCCGGATCACCGATGAAGGGTTGGTTGTCGAGGTGTTTTCCCTGCAGGACGCGCTGCTTTTTGATCCGGTCACGGACCGGCCAACCGCCCTTTTGCGGTCGCTTGCGGCACTGATCGTCCAGACAGCCGAAACCGTCACCAACCCCATCGCCATTGGCGGTCATGTTGAGGCGCAGCCGATCGTTCTCGCAAACAGCACGATTTGGTCACGCTCCATGGACCATGCAACGGCAATGCGCGAATTGATGGAGGGCGCAGGTCTGGATGAGCAGCGCATCGAACGGGTGACCGGGCACGCGGACCGCGAACCGT
Source organism: uncultured Rhodobacterales bacterium (assembly GCA_964603315.1). Lineage (GTDB taxonomy): Bacteria > Pseudomonadota > Alphaproteobacteria > Rhodobacterales > Rhodobacteraceae > Tateyamaria. Next base: position 40,073 of record CAZRUV010000009.1, on the reverse strand, counting down.
CGTCGCCCAATCCCATGTCTGTGCGGAACAACCGGTTGGAGATCGTGTTTCTGCGAGAATAGACCGCATTTTATCTGTTAGGTCGGTCTTAAGGCCCGTCCGCCTAATGCTGTGCCCGTCAGTACAGCAGAAAGGCGTATTCATGACCATATCTTCGTCGCTCAACGCAGGTGTCGCGGGCCTTCAGTCCAACGCAACACGGCTTGCCACGATTTCGGATAACATCGCGAACTCGTCGACCTATGGGTACAAGCGGGTCACGACCGATTTTCAGTCCATGGTGATCTCAAGCACCGGTGGGTCCTATTCTGCTGGCGGTGTGCGGGCGACGACGCAGCGTCTGATCGATGAACGCGGGTCCTTGGTTTCGACAAGCAATCCGACAGACCTTGCCGTGCGTGGCCGTGGCATGTTGCCCGTATCCCGCGCCACCGAGATCGAGGTGGACAACGGCGCAACGCAGATGCTTTTGACGACGACAGGCTCATTCCGGTCAAACGCGGATGGGTTCCTGGTTTCGGAATCCGGGCTAGTGCTTCTGGGGTGGCCAGCCCTGCCGGACGGAACCGTACCCAATTTTCCCAGGGACACAGCGGATGGTCTCGAGCCTGTCCAGATCAACGTAAACCAGTTTTCCAGCGAGCCGACGACCCAGATTTCACTTGGTGTGAACCTGCCGGCGACTGACACCGATGCAGGAAGCGCGGGCGACTTGCAGAACCTGGCCATTGAATATTTCGACAACCTCGGCACTTCGGAAAGCGTGAATGTCACGTTCACTCCAACGGTGCCTGCCGTCGGGACGTCCAATGAATGGACAATGACCCTGACAGATTCCGCTTCCGTGCCCCCGGGCGCCACGGTTGGCGAATACACGCTTGTTTTCAACGACAGCCGGACAGATGGCGGCACGCTGGCATCGGTAACCACGGTTTCAGGCGGGGCCTACAACCCGACAACCGGCAACATCATCGTGACCGTGGAAGGCGGCCCGATCGAGATCGATATCGGCGAGATCGGCGCAAGTGACGGGCTGACGCAACTGTCAGACAATTTTGCACCGGTTTCGATCCTCAAGGACGGCACGCCGGTTGGGAACCTGACGACTGTCGAAGTCGATGCAAACGGGTTTGTGACCGCGTTCTTTGACACCGGTATCAACCGCACCGTGTACCAAATCCCGCTTGTCGATCTTCCCAATCCAAACGGCATGGCGGCATTGGACCAGCAGACGTATTTGCCTTCCCCTGAAAGCGGCAGCTTCTTTCTGTGGGATGCGGGCGATGGCCCCACAGGCGATATCGTGGCGTTCGCACGTGAGGAATCCGCCGTCGATGTTGCTGGTGAACTGACGGCAATGATCCAGACCCAACGCGCCTATTCTTCAAATGCGAAAGTCATCCAGACCGTCGATGAAATGCTGCAGGAAACCACGAATATCAAACGCTGACCTGGCCTGATCGGAACCTGATGTCATGACCCTCTCGAGTGCCCTGAATGCCGCCATGTCCGGACTGCGATACGCCAGTCGGTCCTCCGAGTTGATTTCGTCGAACATTTCGAATGCGTCGACACCGGGATACGCCCGCCGCACGCTCGAAACCACCTCGAATTCAGGCGCTTTCCTCAGCGGGGTCCGGATCGAAGGCGTGGTGCGACACGGTGATGCACAGGTTTTGGCTGATCGGCGCCTCGCCAGTGCTGAATTTGGCTATCGGTCTGAAACCACGCGATTTCTGACTTCGATCGAAAATGTGATCGGAACGCCAGATCAGCCCGGTTCCCTGTCCGCGCGCCTGTCGGACTTTGACAACAGCCTCATCGTCGCAAGCTCGCGACCCGATGCGTCCGAGCGCCTGGAAAACAGCGCCTTGGCGGCGCGCGATCTGGCCAATTCGATCAACCGCGCGTCCGACGAATTGCAGGACGCGCGCAGCACCGCGGATCGAAGCATTGCAACCCAGGTCGACAGGCTGAACGACGCTCTGGCCTCTGTTCAGGAACTGAACAGCCAGATCACGGCGACCGTGTCGCAACGCAAGGATTCCTCGGCCCTTCAGGATCAGAGGCAGGTCCTGATTGACGAGATAAGCGAAATGGTTCCCGTCAGGATGGTCCCCCGCGACAACGGTGCAGTGGCGCTCTACTCCACGGGAGGCGCCATTTTGCTCGACGGCAGTGCGGCAGAAATCGCGTTTGAACCGAGCAATCAGGTCACACCGTACATGTCCGTCGAGGATGGCACGCTGTCCGGCATCACGATCAACGGTTTTGCTGTTTCGACATCCTCGGAAACCGGTCGTTTGCGCGGCGGCACGCTCGGGGCTCAATTCGAAATTCGGGATGAACTGGCACCGTCTGCACAAACACAACTGGATGCACTCGCGCGCGACCTGATTGAACGTTTCGAAGACCCGACCGTGGATCCAACTCGCGCGCCGGGGCAACCCGGGCTGTTCACAGACCAGGGTGCCGCGCTGGACCCGGTCGCCGAAGAGGGATTGGCAAGTCGCATTTCGTTGAATGCCTTGGTCGATCCTGCACAAGCTGGCGAAACGTGGCGCCTGCGCGATGGTCTTGGCGCAGCCGGACCGGGCGACGTTGGCAACGCCACGTTAATAAACGCATTGTCGGATGCGCTTTCTGCAACGCGCACGCCTGCATCCGGTGACTTTGGCACCGGAACATTTTCGACGCTCGATCTGGTGTCGACGATATCCTCCCAACTGGGCATCGACAGGCTGCGTTCTGACAAGCAGCTCAGTTTTGCATCCGCGCAGTTGAACGAATTGACGCAGCTTGAATTGGCAGACGGCGTGGACACGGATGTCGAATTGCAACGCCTGATGCTGGTTGAACAGGCTTACGCGGCCAACGCGCGTGTCATTCAAACAGTCGACGAGATGCTCGACACGTTGCTGGGGATTTCATGATGATAAATTCAAACTCTTTTGGTGACTTGGCGCAGTCGTTCCTGCTGCAACGGCGCGGCGCGGCTCTCAAGACCGAAATGGCGCGCTTGAATCAGGAACTCGTCACCGGTCAGGTTGCTGATGTCAAATCCTTGCTCTCCGGTAACACAAGCTACATCGCCGGCATCGAAAACGACATGCGCAGGCTTGAGGGGTACAAGACAGCGACGGATGAGGCCGCATTTTTTACCGATGCGATGCAAAGCGCGCTTGAACGTGTTCAGGAGGCAGGCACTGGCCTCAGCCAGGATCTGCTGACGACATCCAAGAATGGGCCGGAACCGGTTCTGGATCAACTGTCCCGCAATGCCCGGGCCGAACTTGAGTCCATTCTCGGGTCCCTGAACACATTTGTGGGTGGTCGTGCCGTTTTTGGCGGTATTGCGACTGGTCAAAACCCCCTCGCAGACGCCGACACGATCATGATGGAGTTACAGAACGCGTTGACCGCAGCTGGCGCAACCACCGTCGACGACATTCTGACCGCCGTCGAGGCATGGTTTGCCAGTCCCACAGGTTATGCGATGTCGGGCTATACGGGGTCACCGACGGCTCTCGACCCGATACGCATCAGCGCAGACGAAACTGTCGCCGTTGATATCACCGCGGAAAACACTGCGCTGCGCAACGTCATCCAAAGCGTCGCAACGGCAGCACTGATCGAAGACACGACCGTTTTGCTGACTGTAAACCAGAAACGCGATTTGCTGGATCGCGCGGGCATTGATTTGCTTGGGTATCAGGACGGGGTGACAGCGATCCGAGCCGAAATTGGAGCCGCTCAAGAACGCATCGATCGCATCGCCACGCGTAACAGTGCCGAAGCGACGTCACTGGAATTCGCGAAAGGCGCATTGCTGAGTGCGGACCCATATGAAACCGCCACAAAATTGGAGGAAGTCCAATTCCAGTTGCAAAGTCTCTACACCGTAACCGCGCGCATGTCCGATCTGTCGTTTGTGAACTTCTTCCGATGAGGCTGCTGGGAACCTTCGCCCTGTTCCTTATCCTCGCGTTGCCGGCCTTCGCTGGGCCTGTGCGCATCAAGGATCTGGTGGAATTTGACGGCGTTCGCGGCAATGACCTTGTCGGATATGGTCTCGTTGTCGGCCTTGATGGCACCGGCGACGGGTTGCGCAACGCACCCTTCACAGAAGAGATTATGTCAAACATCCTCGAACGGCTCGGCGTCAACGTCACAGGCGAGCAATTTCGTCCCAAGAACGTGGCAGCGGTTTTTGTGACTGCGAGCCTCCCGCCCTTTGCCCGCACCGGATCGCAAGTCGACATCACCGTCTCGGCCATTGGCGATGCGCAAAGTTTGCTGGGTGGCACGTTGATCATGACCCCGCTCAATGCCGCGGATGGACAAATCTATGCAGTTGCCCAAGGCACGGTCATCGCAGGTGGCGCGGTAGCCGAGGGCGACGGCGCACGGGTGACGCAAGGTGTACCGACCTCCGGTGTGATCCCTGCCGGTGCGCGCGTCGAACGGGAAGTCGACTTTGACCTGTCCAGTCTGAGGGAGATGCGGCTGGCCCTGCGGGATGCGGACTTCACCACAGCTACCAGAATCGAAACGGCCATCAACGCCGAGTTTGGCAGAAGGGTGGCCGTTATGCTGGATTCTGGCACGGTTGGTCTGAACGTCGAGCGGACCGGGGCACGGTCCGTGGCCCATGCACTGGGACGCATAGAAAACATCTCTGTTGAACCGGAACGCAAAGCTCGGGTTGTCGTCGATCAGCGCTCAGGCACAATTGTGATGGGCGAGGATGTGCGTATTTCCCGTGTGGCAGTTTCCCAAGGAAACCTCACACTCCGTGTACAGGAGCAGCCGATTACGGTCCAACCAAACCCGTTTGCAGACGGCAGTACCGTTGTCGTGCCTCGCACCACGGTGGATATCGAAGAGGATGAGGGAACCGGCCTGGCCGAGGTTCCGGACGGCGCATCCCTGTCGCAAGTCATTGCCGGGTTGAATGCGTTGGGTGTGGCGCCGCGCGACATGATCGACATCCTCAAGACCATCAAGGCAGCAGGCGCATTGCACGCAGAATTCATCGTTCGCTGAGCATTCCAAAGACGGGGCCCGTCCCGCAACGTTTGTGTCGGCACGCCGAATTGCAGTCCAAAACGTCCCATTTTGAACGGACGTGAAACGAGCGCTGCCCTGCAGTTTGATCTGCCTATGGGGTCCAGCGCACCGCTTCCATCACCATGTTTTGCCGGACTTCGAATTCAACGCGCGTATGGACAAGGTCATTTGTGCTTCGCGATTCAACTACGTCGACAAGCTGTCTGCGCCAGAGGACCATCAGGCGAATTTGGTCTCCAAGACGGACGTCACGCAGACTTTCTGCGTATCGGCCAGCCTGCTCGCGGACGGGACCCTGGTCTGCGAAGTCCGTCACGAAACTACAGGCCGAATGGGTTGCGCAGAAGATTCATTGGCCTGCAACGACCAACCATGCGCTGGTCTGCTTCATAGCCAGTTGAGACCGCCAGGAGTGCCGCGCAACATTCAGCGCGCGTTTTATTTTAGGCGCATTGAGCCAATCACAGGTAGGGTTTCATACAGCTATTGAAGTCTGAACACTGCGCGACAGGCCTTGCAGAAGTGTAAGTATCGCAGGGCTCCAAATGGGGAGTCCGCCGTATGCCGATGCACTACATCTTGTTTATCCGCGATACACATCAACTCGTTACGCGAGATCCAGTTTTCCACCAAAAATGTCCACGGCCGGAGTGGTTCGACCCAGGGACAAGACCGGCTTCGCGCGTCTGTAAAAAAAGCATTGGTGACGCGACGAATTCACATTCACAAATCGCCAACCGAACCCTGCTACGCGATCAAATCTACTGCGCGCCGTGTCAAGTCATCGCAACGGTTTCCAGTCCGATGTCGAAAATTCGCCTAAATGCCATGGGCGAAACGCCGTGATCAAGGGTGCGTCATGTGAACGTGACGCGTTCACAAAAGCAGATCAATTCGCGCCGAAACGCGCTATTTCAAGGCGCTGAACCCCCGTATCATGTTCCCGTTGTGCAGTAGATGCAGTCGTTTTTCTGCCAGAATCCGTCCTAACGTCAGAAGTAGCTGCGCACCAAACTGCCAGCAATGAGGCTCCACCCGTCTGCAACCACGAAAAACGCGAGTTTGAAGGGCAACGAAACAATCGCCGGCGGGACCATCATCATGCCCATGCTCATCAAGACCGCTGCCGCGACTAGATCAATAATCAGAAAGGGGAGAAAGATCAGGAAGCCGATCTGAAACGCGTGTGATATCTCCGACAGCATAAAGCTCGGAATGAGCACGGACAGCGGTGCTTCGGGAGACAGCTCTGTGCCCACCGTGTCTGGACGCAGATCTGCCATCGCGGCAAAAGTATCGGCATCCAAGCGACCCGCCATGAACACCCGGAAGGGCTCAAGCGTTCGGGCGAAGGCCTGTTCCGCCGTGATTTCCTCGTTTGTCAGGGGTCGGAGGCCTTCTGTCCAAGCCTGCACAAACACCGGCTCCATGATGAAGTAGGTCAGAAACAGGGCGAGGCTTACGATCAGCATGTTCGGAGGTGATTGTTGAAGCCCGATACCTTGACGCAGGATGGACAAGACCGTCACCAAAAAGGGAAAGCATGTCACCATGATCGCAAGACCCGGAGCCAAGCTCAGAACTGTTATCAATGCGATGAGTTGAAGTGTGCGGGTTGTAATGGATCCGTCATCGCCCAAAGACACGGAGACATCCTGCGCTGATGCTGCGGCAGGGACAAATATCAATAGCGCAAGGGCAATCAGCCGGAGAACCATGATTTTATGCGCCTGAACCGGTGTCCAAAACTTCTGTCAGACGCACAACCAACTGGCCCTCTTCACCACCTTCCGCCTCTTCCAGCATTCCACGCGCGATCAAGGTTTCGCCGACGTAGAGCTCGACAGGATCGTCGACCCGCTTGTCCAATGACAGCACCGCGTTTGGACCGAGCATAACCAGATCTCGAACCAATGGACGCGCGCGCCCGACGCAGACTGTTATGTCAATCGGGACGCCGGTAAACGGGTTGTTTCCGTCCGATGCAAGGCTTTTGGTATCAGGCAGATCTGTCATCATTTTCCTCGGAATTTTGCGCTTCGAAATAGTCTGCGATCGCCGCCTTGACCTCCTGCACAACCTGGCCCATGTCGACGACATGCTCTGCATCGCCAAGCCTCAGGGAAGCCTGATCCGGGGCCATACGCGGATCTGCAATCAGATCGTAGTCGATCGGTGAGCCCTGCAAGAGCTGCTCGACAGTGTCGATGGCCGAGTCCGGTACCCGCAGTTCGATACGATGTTGGAGCGCGTTGCGTGCATGCGTTTCGAGCAGCTGAACAACATGTCCGCCCAAGCTCAGCCGGGCCATTTCAGGCAGCACGGCGTCAATGACGCCTTGAGTGATGTCGCGTATCGTTCGGGTCAGTTGCTTTCGCAGTTCGTGGTATTGAAAGGACGCATCTTGCAGGTTGGCGGCCAAGGCCGATGAGACTGAAAGATCAAGGCTGGACTGGGCTTTGGCCGAATCGTCCCAACCGGCTTGGTATCCGGTTTCGAATGCCTCCAGCATCGCATCTTCCTCTGCTTCCGGACCGGCGGTTTTTTTGGGCTGATCTGAATGATCACCATCCCCAAAATCCTGGTACAACGTGCCTGCGGTCATCATGCCCGCTCCTCATCTTCTTCCAGCCAGCTCCGCAAGATTTCGACGGTCTCTTCCTGACGTTCTCCGATCATGTTGCGCAGGCGTTCCACGGGATCGCTTGGTGCGCCAAGGCTGCCAACACCGTCTGCCAAATTCATCGATGGCAACGCCGGCAAATCAGGAAGAGTGCCGCCCAGATCCATGTCCGGCAAATCCGGCATGTCGTCTGCGGCCGGTTCAGCACTTCGAGGAACCTCAACGGCTGCGGCGTCACCGGTCTCAACGCCTGCTGGCGGCAGCAATGCCGGTGCCGGCGCCTTGGTCAAAATCGGGCGGACGACGAACAATCCGAGAATGAGTGTGACAATGGCCAGAACAGCCATCTGCAAAGCTGACATCACGTCAAAGGCAAGCACATCCATGATTGACGATTCGGCAACGGTTCCCATCGGTTCCGCGACTTGCAGAGGCATAGCCTTGATCGTGATGACGTCACCGCGGGACTCATCAAACCCAACGGCCGCGGCGACCAGTTCTTGAAGCGAGGCCAATTCCTCTTCGGTACGCGGCGTCGCTTCGGATTCGCCGGATACAATGACGTCGTTCACGAGGACTGCAACGGTCAGTCGCCTAATGGCGCCAGGGGCGCGGGTAATGGCGCGTTCCGTTTCCGAAACTTCGTAATTGACCCGCTCGCGTGTCTCGGAGTCCTGTGATGTTGCCGTTTCGTTCCCGCCTGCATCACCGTCTGGCAAGTTCGATGCAACCGAAACATTGCCACCGCCTTCTTCGTTGGAATTGCTGGTGCGTTCTTCCGTGTCTGTGCTGATCGCAACACGGCCTTCAGGATCGAAGCGGCGTTCGCGGATTTCTTCGGTTTCCGTCACGGTATCGACGCTCACCTCAACGATGGCGTTGCCGGGGCCCACGCGCGCTTCAAGCAGGCGTTCCACCCTTTCGCGCAAGACCAGAGCCTTGTCGTCAGCGCCAGCCGCAGGAACATCATTGTCCGCCGTGCTGACCAGTGTTCCGTTTGCGTCAATGACTGCCACATCGTCAGCGGCCAATCCGGCGACGGCCGAGGCCACGAGAAAGCGGATGGCTTTGGCTTGCTGCGCCGTCAGGTCAGCGCCGTTTGGTGTGATCGAGACAGATGCGGTGGGCGTAACGCCGCGTTGAAACGGGTTTGAACCGGTCGAGGCAATATGAACCCGCGCCATCGCGATATGCGGGCTCGCCGCGATGGTCCGCGCCAATTCACCCTCCTTGGCACGCCAATATGCAGCGTCAAACATTTGTGACGTCGTTCCGAAACCGGAAAGACCATCCAAAAGCTCGTATCCACGGCTGCTGTTGGCTGGCAGCCCCTCGCTTGCAAGCGTCAACCGCAATTCGTCACGTTGTTGCGAATCGACAAAAATGGAGCTGCCGCGGATTTCGTAAGGAATCCCGCGCTGCTCCAGTGATCTCACAACGTCGCCCGCGGCCCCGTTTTCCAGGCCAGCATAAAGCAATGTCATGGACGGAGCCGCAACGATACGTGACATCGTCAGGATCGCAAGAAACATGGCGACGGTCGCGACGACGACCGTGATCTGCCGCCGCATATCGAGATTCAACCACGCATTCAAAAGTTGCTGCACGTTCTGCCTCCGTCGCACCGCGCGTTCTGCACGGCTTCAACGACAGCAATGAACGATCAGGCTTAACAATCGGTTAGTCCATCTATGCCAAAACAAAAATCAACCGCAACGCACGGAGTCCAAATGACGGACGCATCGGCAGAAACGGCAGAAGAGGTGCAGAAGCCCTCGAAAATGCCTTTGATTCTTGGACTTGTCGCCGCCTTACTTGGAGGCGGCGGAGGCTTTTATGCTGCGTTTTCCGGAATGATTCTGGCCCCCGAATCGGAAGTCGTCGCGGAGGAAGATGAGACCGAAGGCCCATTGCCGGATGTCGCTTTCGTTGAGGTGGATCCCATTATCGTGTCACTGGGTTCTCCCGGAAAAGGTCGACACTTGCAGTTTCGGGCGCAATTGGAAGTCCCTACGCGCCACGCCGAAGACGTAAGGCTGCTCCTGCCGCGCGTGATTGACGTGTTGAACGGGTATTTGCGCGCATTGGAACCGGCCGATGTCGAAGCCGCATCCGCACTGACGAGACTGCGCGCACAGATGTTGCGCAGGGTGCAAATCGTCGTTGGAGACAACAGGGTCAACGATCTGTTGATCATGGAATTCGTTGTGAATTGAAGGTGAACTATGGACTTGATTGCTGATATTCTGTTGGCCGCAGGCGCTTTGGCTGCCGGGTTCTATTGCTTTGTTCTGGGTCGTAGGCTCAAGAAATTCAACAACCTGGAAAAGGGTGTCGGCGGCGCAGTCGCGGTTTTGTCAGCGCAGGTTGATGATCTGACAAAAACACTGGAGGCAGCGCAGACGACGGCTGCCGCCTCTGCCGAAACGCTCAGCGATCTGACTGTTCGGGCCGAGGAAATGTCGCGAAACTTGGAACTGCAAATGGCATCCTTGCATGACATCCCGGCCGCACAGTCCGCGCCGGAAACTGTTCCGAAGCCGCCCGAAGAAACAGCGCCTGCGCAACCGCTCTTCATGCGCCGCGTCGCGGGGGCGCGGTAATGGCAAAGTCCAGAAAACGCGGGCAAATCGCGGGGCGCGGATCGGTTCTTTTGATTGCAGGGCTGTTTATTGGATCAGCCGGATTAAGGGTTACGCTTGGTGCAAGCGAAGCCTGGGCAGAAAACGACTTCGCCCGCGAGATGTTCGCGCCCGTCGTCCAACAAGTCGCAAATCCGCCTACTTCAGCGTCGCGGACTGAAGTTGCCGGTTTGCTTGAGGCTTTGCAAAAACGCGAAGCGGCAGTGGCAGAGCGTGAAGCCCGGGTCGAGGTTCGAACCAAGTCACTTGACGTTGCTCAGCAGGAAATTGAACGCCGGATTGCGGCATTGGAGGCTGCGGAACAACGCTTGAGTGCAACGCTTGCGCTGGCAGATTCCGCCGCCGAAAACGATCTTGCCCGGCTGACGGCCGTTTATGAAAACATGAAACCGAAAGAAGCTGCAGCCCTGTTTCAAGCCATGGAACCAGAGTTTTCGGCAGGTTTCCTCGCCAGAATGCGGCCTGATGCGGCGGCCAAGATCATGGCTGGGCTGGACCCACAAAACGCGTATTCGATCAGTGCGATACTGGCCGGAAGAAACGCAAATGCTCCGAAAAACTGAACCTGAAACAGGGGTTTCTTAACGCCTGTCTGACACTGTCTGGCGACAGAAACAAAAACGGGTCCAGAAGATCATGGTTGGTATCATCGGTATCGTCACAGTCTTTGTGATGGTTTTTGGCGGTTATCTCGCAGCCGGCGGCAAGATGGGGATCATCATCAAGGCACTGCCCTTCGAGATGACGATGATCCTTGGCGCGGCAATCGGTGCTTTTCTGATCAGCAACTCGATGGCAGAGGTCAAGCATACACTCAAGGACATCGGCAAGGTCTTCAAAGGCCCCAAATGGAAGCAGGATGACTATCAGGATCTGCTTTGCCTGCTCTTCGAATTGATCCGCCTCGCGCGCCAAAACCCGGTGGCGATTGAAGAGCACATTGAAAATCCGGAAGAGTCTTCCATTTTTTCACGCTACCCGAAAATCGTTGCCGACAAGGAAGCGACGGCGCTGATTTGCGACACGATGCGTTCGGCGTCCATGAATTACGATGACCCTCACCAAGTCGAAGAAGTGCTGGAAAAACGCATGGAGGCGAATTTGCACCACGCAATGCATTCCAGCCATGCTTTGCAGACGGTCGCAGATGGTTTGCCAGCGCTTGGAATTGTTGCTGCTGTTTTGGGTGTGATCAAAACGATGGCCTCAATCGATCAACCGCCCGAGGTCCTCGGGAAACTGATTGGCGGTGCACTGGTTGGAACATTCCTCGGCGTTTTCCTCGCCTATGGCTTTGTTGGTCCCTTTGCTGCAAAGGTCAAAGCAGTTGTCGAAGAAGACCGACACTTCTTCTTGCTGATCCGCGAGGTGCTCGTGGCAAATCTGCACAATCACTCGACCAATATCTGCATCGAAGTCGGGCGCCAGAACACGCCGTCGCACTTCCGGCCAAGCTTTTCCGATCTCGAAGAAGCTATCAAATCTGCAAAGCAAAACGCGGCATGACCTCGACGTGGCAGGCCATTGGATTTGCGTTATTGGCGAGCTTGACCAGCGTGGCAAATGCGCAGGAAATTCCGGTCCGTTCGGGTGCGCATGACGGGTTTGCTCGGCTGGTAATGCGCATACCACAGGGTCGCGAATGGGCAATTTCTCAAACCGATCAGGTCGCAAGGCTTACGTTCAAGGGTCATCAATCCGGCTTTGATACCAGCGAAATTTTCAACTTGATTGACCGCCGGTACATCAGCGACGTCACCGGAACCTCAAGCAGCCTCGAAATTGAATTTGCTTGCGACTGCATTGCGAACTCTTTTGTCGAGCGTAACGAGTTTCTCGTTGTTGACGTGTCAAACCGACCAACCGGCACAGCAGTTTCTTCCCAAGACTTTGTTGCCTCGGTCGATTGGCCGATGGCCACAAGACAATTGAGTTTTCGAGCCGTTCCGGCCCTGGACATGGCAGATAGATCCGCAACACGTGGCGCCAGTACATCGCGAAAATCGCCTGAAAAGGACAGCAATCAGGACGTCGCTTCTGCTGTGCCTGACCGAGACGTGGCACCGACGCCATTGACCCAAAATACCGTTTCTGACCCGCGAGACACCAGTATCCCACAACCAGCGCGACGTGCTGCGTTTGAGGAAGGGTTAGGTGCGTTGCTGCCGTCTGCGGACAAACCGAATGAACGCGCGGTCCGGCAATTGGCAGCAACTCAGCAAAAGCTCGCTGAAAGTGTTGCAATTGCAGCCACCCGAGGGATTCTTGAACCGCAACAGCGTCAAATTGACCTGCCATTGGACTCCGTCCGGCCGCAAATTGACACTGGCGTTTTTGATTCATCAATTCCCGAAGTGACCTCCAATCCAAAGCAAGCCGAGACCGATAGCCTGAACTTGCGGATCACGAGTAGTTCCGATTTGCCGACGCGTTCAATTGCGAATGAACTCGGATCAACGTCGATGGGAGTGCGCTGTGTGGCACCCGAACAGTTTGCAGTGGAAAGCTGGGGAACTGATACGCCACCAGCCGCGAAAATCGCGGAGTTTCGTGCAAAGCTGTTCACGGATCTGGATCGTCTGGACCAGGAAGTAGCACTGGATTTGACCAAGTTGTTCCTGCACTACGGCTTCGGTGCAGAGGCGCGACAAGTTCTATCCATTGCTCCGAGCCTCGCGGAGAACAATCCTGGATTGCTGGAAATTGCCGACATCATGGAGCATGGGCAAGCACCGAATGGAACATACCTGAGACACTTTGCGGATTGCGATAGCAACATCGCGCTTTGGGGTATTGTGGCCCAATCCCCCCTCGACCCCGTACAGCCGATCAATGCTGACGCCGCCTTGCGCGCGGTGAACGCGCTGCCGCTTCACCTACGCCGGTTCATTGCGCCCCAATTGAGCCGCCGCTTGTTGGAATACGGAGACGAAGCACGCGCTGAAACTGCACTTCGCAGTGTCGATCGAACGCCTGGACCAACAACTGCGGATGCGGATCTTGCGCGCGCAGATCTGCAGATTGCAAAAGGAGAAACAGACGCCGCTCGTGAGACGCTTTCGGGCATCGTGGCCTCAAACGAACAACAATCGGCTGAGGCATTGATCAAGTTTGTGGATTCGCACCTCGAAGCGGACACTTTGATCGATAGCAGTGTCGCAACTCTCATCGAGGCATATGCGATTGAAATGCGTGGCGATCCGATTGGCGCAGAACTCAAGCGTTCCCATGTCCTGGCCTTGGCAAAGTCAGGTCAATTTGATGAGGCGTTCGATGCATTGAGCCGTATGCGATACCAGGATGGCGGCGAAGCCAAAGGAGAATTGAACGCGCTGTTGCTGGACATTGTGACACGTACGGCGCCGGATGTCGCATTCCTTGAACGGGCATTCGCACACGTAAATAATCCTCAAAACACTCTGAGCCCCAGTGTCAGTGCGGCAATGGCTGACCGGTCCGCCAATTTGGGTTTTCCCCGCTTGGCAGAAAGCATCCTCGACGCGTCCGAAGACTTGCCTGTGTCATCACGATCCAGGGAACTGCGTGCTCGGATTGCCTTGGACCTGGGACGCCCCGCTGAAGTGCACGCACAACTCTTTGGCGTGCAGTCGGAAACAGCCGACAGATTGCGAGCCCAAGCAAATTCGATGCAACAGAAACATCAGGCTGCGGTCGAACTTTATGATCAACTGGGGGAGCGAAATCAAAGCGCACAGGCGGCATTACTCGCTGAAGACTGGGCGCGTATCAGTGAACAGGAACAGAACCCGTTCGCTCCGATTGCAAATGTGATCAAAGCGCCAATGGACACTTCGGAAGAACTGGACGGCATGCTGGCGCGAATGTCAGATGCCATTTCCGAAAGCCAAAACGCGCGATCTGTCATTGAATCGCTGCTCACTGATGGTATGGCCGAGATCGAGCAATAAAGTTTTCGAAAGTTTTCCCGGCAGTTACCATTCATAAACACGCCGTACCGTAGGGTTGCCCGGATCACAGAAAGTGATTGGGAGCCAGTATGAATTGCATCGGGTCATCCTTTTTTGGACGCCTTGGACCACAAATTTTTGCCAGCGTCGTGTTTTTTGTCGGCCTTTTGAGTGGCGACCAAAGCGCGCAGGCGGCATCACAGATTTGTCGCACGGTCGCTTTGCACGCCGCTCAGAGTACCGGCGTCCCGGCGCATGTTCTGTTGCAACTTGCGACGTCACAGAGCGGATCGGGTCGGAAACCAGGATCGCCTTGGTCCGTCAGGTTCAATGGCGAAGACATCCAGCAATTCGCGACACGGGATGCGGCCGAAGCCTATGTCTTTGCCCGCTTCATGCGTGGGGCGCGCCTATTTGCAATTGGTTGTTTTCAGGTTCGCTACGGTCGACACCAGGATGCCTTCGAAACGATCGAAGAGATGTTTGATCCAGACAAAAACGCTCTGCATACGGCAAGGATGCTGCGCACCGAACATGCAAGATACAACACTTGGCGGGACGCAGTCGCAGCTTACCGCGCTGCGGAGGCGAAATTTATCATGAGGTCAATGCAACGAGAAAGGTCAAATGGGCTCAATCTGAATGCACACCTCTTGACCACTTCAAATTCGACGACATTGGGTGCCATGTGACCCAGTCCAAAATTTCCCTCAACGCCAAAGCGCTGTTCAGTCCCACCGTGCTGCTGGCTGTTGCGCTGATGGCCGTCATCGTGATGATGATATTGCCGATGCCCGCGTGGGTGTTGGACATCGGTCTTGCGACGTCATTTGCCTTGGCCATTCTGATCTTCACGATCACGCTCTTCATCGAACGGCCGCTGGATTTTTCAGCCTTTCCAACAATTCTGCTCGCCTCCCTCATGCTGCGCCTGTCGCTGAATGTCTCATCGACCAAGTTGATCATCGGTCAGGGTCATACGGGGACACATGCAGCTGGCGATGTGATCGAAGGCTTTGCACAATTCATCATGGGCGGGAGCGTGTTCCTTGGCCTCGTGGTATTTTGCGTTCTGTTGATCGTGAACTTCATGGTGATCACCAAGGGTGCGACGCGCATGGCCGAAGTTGGCGCACGTTTCGCACTGGACGGAATGCCCGGCAAACAGCTCGCCATCGACAGCGACATGTCTGCTGGTGCCATCGATCACCAGGAAGCCAAGGCGCGACGGGAGCTTGAGCAGGCCGAAACGACCTTCTTCGGATCACTCGACGGGGCGTCGAAATTCGTCAAAGGTGACGCGATCGCAGGGCTTCTGATTACGCTTCTTAACCTCGTGGCCGGCCTTGCCATGGGGGTTATCGTGCACGGCATGGCATTGGGCGATGCGTTCGAAACCTATGCAATTCTGACCGTCGGTGATGGGCTCGTGTCGCAAATACCGGCAGTCATCATCTCGATCGCCTCTGCCTTGTTGCTCGCACGCGGCGGATCCAAAGGTGCAACGGATCTTGCCGTGTTCAGCCAATTGGGCAAACATCCCGCGGCGCTTACGACCGTCGCAGTTCTGATGGGGATGCTGGCGCTGGTTCCGGGTCTCCCATTCCTGCCGTTCATGATGGGCGGTATTGCGCTAGCCGTTGCCGCATTTTTGATAAAACGCCAGCTCAACAGCGACGCTGAAGCCGCTGTGCCACCGGAAGACCTGACACCGCAACCGGCCGAAAAATCGCTGGGCGATGTGCTGGAACTGGATGACATACATGTCGAATTCGCGCCGGATCTTGTGAATATGGTGCTGGATCCCGGCACGGGACTGGACGCACGTATTGCAAACATGCGCACCCATGTTGCGTCCGTCTTCGGCCTGATCCTTCCGGAAATTCGCCTGACAGACCACCCGGGATTGAATGCCGGAGAATATGTCTTGCGCGTCCAGGGGGTTGAGCAGGGTCGGGGCGTCTTACGCCCCAAAGATGTCCTTGCACTTGTGCCAGAGGATGGCAGCGGGCTCCCCAGTGGGGTTGACACGACCGAACCGGTCTACGGCGCTCCGGCCCGGTGGATTGACGAAAAATCACAGGATGGAGCAGCGGTCAGCGGGGTAACGATTGTCACGCCGACAGAGATCCTCGCCACCCATTTGCTGGAAGTCATCAAGAAAAACTTCAGCCGGTTGCTGACCCTGAAATCCTTGCGACGTCTGCTGAACGAGATGACAAACATCTCTGACCCGGCGCGCGCTGAGGCAAATCGCAAGTTGCTGGACGAACTCGTGCCGGACAAGGTGCCAATCGACGTTTTGCATGCCGTCTTGCGACTTCTGTTGGAGGAACAGGTTTCGGTTCGTAACCTGCCGTTGATCCTCGAAGCGACGGCCGAAGCACGAGCGCAAAACGCACAACCCGAGGCGATTTGCGAGCATGTGAGGCAACGGCTCGGATTTCAGTTGGTGGCAGAAATCAAACGCAAGGATGGCACTGTTCCGTTGATCCAACTGGCACCGGAATGGGAGGATGTTTTTTCGAACTACCATGTCGACGCTGATCGTGGTCTCGATGTCGCCCTGCCGCCGGATATGTTCAACCGGCTGGCCGCGAACGTGTCGGAACGGCTGAAGGATGCCAGCGCCCAGGGCGTCTATCCGGCCGTCGTGACCAGCAGTCGGCGGCGCCGCTTTGTCAAAACGCTGATGCGCGCAAAAGGCATGACCAATCCGGTGCTTTCCTTCGAAGAAATCGGGATCGATGCGCAGCCGTCACTCGTGGGTGTTGTTGCCGCATGACAGTTGCCGCCGAATTGATCGCTTTGATCGAAGCGTCGTTGTGGTTGGGGTTCCTCGTGTTCTTGCGCGTTGCCGCCACAGTCGCGATGCTGCCCGCATTTGGCGAACAATCCGTGCCTGCGCGGATCAAACTGGTGCTTGCACTGGCCTTCACCGTCATCGTCGCCCCGGCGATTGAAATGACCGTCCCTGAGATGACGGTTGGCATGCTGGCTCTCTATGCGATGACCGAAACGGTTTCAGGCCTGTTGATTGGCCTCGGGCTTCGCCTGTTCATTCTCGCCTTGCAGACAGCTGGCGCCATCGCCGCGCAATCGACCTCGCTGTCGCAAATCCTCGGTGGGACCGCGATTGAGCCTTTGCCGGCCATGGGCTACATTCTCACGGTTGGCGCACTCGCCCTTGCTGCGCTGAGCGGCCTTCATATCAAGGCGGCCGAGCTGATGATTTTGTCGTATGACATCTTGCCGGCGGGTCTGTTTGCAGGCGGCGAAGACGTTGCCCAGTGGGGTGTGTCGCAGATCAGTCGGGCTTTTTCGCTCGCCTTTGTGCTGGCGGCGCCCTTCGTGCTAATGTCGGTGCTCTATAACCTGACGCTCGGCGTCATCAACAAGGCGATGCCCCAACTCATGGTGGCCTTTGTCGGTGCTCCGGTCATCACTTTGGGTGGGCTATTCATACTGTTCCTCGCGGCGCCCAGCATGCTGGCCGTCTGGCTCGGAGCGCTTGATCGCTTCATGATCGATCCGTTCGGGGCAACGCGATGAGCGACCAGAACGATCAGCAGGACAAGTCCTTTGATCCAACGCCGCACAAGCTGCAGGAAGCCCGGAAGAAAGGCGAGATTGCCAAATCAGTGGATTTGCAAACAGCCGCTGGCTATGCGGGTCTCACACTGGCACTGGTCGCAGTTGGTGCGCAATCGTTCGCGTCTCTCGGGAGTCATCTGGTCGGGATGCTCGCGCAATCCAACGACATAGCAGCAGCGGTTTTTGACGGCGGACCGGTTGCCGCTCTTGGCGGCTGGACGTGGGCCGTCAGCAGCGATCTTGCACCCATTTTCGGCTTGCCGGCCCTCCTTGTGCTGGCGTCCATTCTCGTGCAACGCGCCTTTGTCGTGACACCATCGAAACTGCAGCCCAAATTGTCGCGCATTTCACTGATCAGCAATGCAAAGCAGAAATTCGGACGCAGCGGTTTCTTCGAATTTGCAAAGAGCTTCGCCAAGCTGGCAATCTATTCGCTTTGCCTGGCTCTGTTCCTCATCTGGCGATTGCCGGACATGATCGCGGTCATTCAGTCTGAACCGGGCGCGGTTGTTCTGTTGCTTGCCGAATTGTGCGTCGCGTTTCTGTTCGTCGTGATCCTCGTGTCGACAGCTATCGGGGGCGTGGACGCGGTGTGGCAACATCAGGAGCATATTCGCAAGAATCGCATGTCTCGCAAGGAGATCATGGACGAAACCAAAAATACCGAAGGCGATCCGCACATGAAGCAGGAGCGCCGCACGCGGGCGCAGGCCATTGCGTCGCAGCAAATGATGGCCGAAGTACCAGACGCAGATGTGTTGATCGTCAATCCCACCCACTATGCAGTTGCCCTCAAATGGTCGCGCGCCAATGGAACAGCGCCAGAATGCGTGGCCAAAGGCGTGGATGCACTGGCGCTGCGCATGCGCGAGATCGCGATGGAGGCTGGTGTGCCCATCCGCCATGACCCACCAACCGCGCGCGCGCTTCATGCTGTGACCAACATTGGCGAGGAAATCGCGCCCGAACACTACGCCGCCGTTGCTGCAGCCATCCGGTTTGCAGACAGCATGCGTGCGCGGATGCGCAAGGCGATTTGACCATGGATCTGGAGACGCTGAAGCAACTGACAGATCTCAAGCATCAGGAAAGCCTCTCCGGCTTGTCAAACATTCTGGCGCGAGAGGCGCAATTGCGCGGCGAGATACAGAAGCTGCGCGACCGCGCGCGAGAGGCGCAGGCGTTGCCCGTGTCCGCACATTCCATGCAAAACATTGGTGCGGACGTCATCTGGCTGAGATGGGTCGCCAGCGCGATGCAGCGGCTGAATATCGAATTGGCTCAGGTCCTTGCGCAAAAGGAAACGCTTTTGGACAAACACAAGCGCACTCTCGGACGCAAAACCGTGGCCGAAAATCTGTTCGATCAGGACCGCAAGCATGCAAAGGCCAAGGCAGACAAAGCCGCCCTCAGAACTTCGATAGAGATAGATCTGCTCCGCAGGTTGCGCAGTCAGTAGTCCTGGCGGGCGATCTCGACAATGAGTACGTCCGAGATCTGCTCCCCCAGATCCTTTTGTGCCACTTCGCGCAACGCTCCACGGAGCACAGCGAGGTTATTGGCGTTGGTAAATGCACCGTCAAATCCACCGATATTTGCGTGATCAAACAAGACCTGCAAAAAGCTGTCCCTCAGTTTCGGCTCTACCGAGTAAATGGCGTCCTTTTGACCAATTGGCACTTCGACGCTCAGCGACATGACAACCAAGGCCTGAACCTCGTCTTGCTTGATGACGGGCACGACGAATTGATTGCTCATCTTGAAGTATTCGCGCTCCAGTGGACTGTCGTTTTCCTCTTTTTCTCCCGCTTCGACTTTCGCCAGATCTGCACCATCGGCCGCGGCCTCCGGAACGGGAGTGGGACGCAGGAAAACACCTGCGGCGATACCTGTACCCGCACCAACCAAAAGCAGTACCAGAGGAAGAATTTTCTTGATCATGACACCGTCCTAGAATGGCAAAACGGCGTCGAGCACCTGCTGCCCGAGACGCGGTTGTTGCACATCGGAGATCTGACCGCGCCCACCATAGGACACGCGTGCGGACGCAATTTTGTCGTACGTGATTTCGTTTTGCCGCGAGATGTCTTCGGGACGCACATATCCTGAGACCAACAATTCACGCAGTTCAAAGTTGACGCGCAACTCTTGTGATCCGGAGATCGAGAGAACACCGTTTGGCAGCACATCCAGAACGGTTGCCGCGACGCGCAGCGTCAGCTTTTCGTTACGCTTGACAGACCCGTCACCGCTGGAATTGCTGCTGGAGTTGATCGAAACGAGTTCGGAACTCGACGCCCCTTCCGGCAGCTTTTCATCAAGGCGCTGCGGCAGCCCGATGAGCCCGGGCACACCCAGAGACTCCGTCCCGGAACGGGACCTCTCGGTTTCGTTGGATATCTCCGCGCTTTCGTCAATTTCAATCACAACGGTCAGAATGTCACCTCGCTGGACTGCACGACGATCGCCCAGCAGCGATCCGCGTTGTCCCGACCAGAGCGACGCCTGATCCAACGGAACCTGCTCTTCGAGGGTACGCGGCAAGGTTGCGGACACCATGGCGGAGTGTTCCTGCGTCGCGAGCGGGTTGGAAAAGGACGGCGCCTTGCCAAGGTGATCTGCCCGACCGCAAGCGGACAGGAGCAAACCACAGGAACCAACAAGCAGAAGCCGTGTCAAAGAGCGATTTTTCATTGTGTTACCTTTATTGTGCCATCGGCTTGCACCAGACCGAACAGTGTCGCGCGGGATTGCAGGTTCATGATGCGGATGCGATCACCCACGCCCCCGCGTTCCATCGCACGTCCTTCGGTGGTGATGCTGATACCGGCGGTCCGGAAACTGAGCGAAACGATCTGGTTGCGGTTTACGATTGCAGGTGGCCCAATGGCCTCAAACGGGATCGGCCGCCCTGCATAAAGGGCGATCCGCGCTTCCTGACCCGCGACATCGGTTATGCGGTCAAATGCGCCAATCTGCGTACCGCTGCGTATGGTCAAATCCTGCGCTGTAATCAGGGTGCCCGGGCGCAGTGTCCGCGTCGGTGTCACGACGTCAGCAGCAACAGACTGCGCGACCAGAAGAGATGCAAAGACCCAGCGTATCATCTGACCTGCGCCATCGCCCCCATCATCTGGTCTGCGGCGGAGATAACCTTGGAGTTCATCTCGTACCCACGCTGAGCGGCGATCAGATCGGTAATCTCGCGCACCGCATCCACAGAGCTGTCCTCGAGGAACCCTTGTCGCAACGTTGCGAGGCCGTCCTCTCCCGGGGTCGTCAGCAACGGCGGACCTGATGCCTCGGTTTCGGCAAACAGGTTGCTGCCCAAGGCCTCGAGACCCTTGGCGTTGGCAAAACCCGCGATATCGAATTGACCCACCAACTGCGCGGCTGTGGTATCGGCAAAGTAGACGTAGACTTCGCCATCGGCATTTATCGAGATGCTGCGGGCATCGTTGGGGATGACGATCTCGGGCGACACAGGGTATCCGTCCGACGTGACAATCAGGCCGTCGGCCGTGCGTTTGAGTGCGCCGTCTCGCGTGTAGGCCGTCTGGCCGGATGGCAGTGTCACCTCCAGGTAGCCATTGCCGTCCAGAGCGACATCCAGGTCACCGCCCGTTGCGGACAAGGATCCTTGCGAAAGGTTTACAGACACCGCAGACGGACGAACACCCAACCCCAGTTGGACACCTGTGGGCAAAACGGTTCCGTCTGACGCATTGATCGACCCGGGTCGAGTCATTTGCTGATAATGCAGATCCGCAAATTCGGCGCGTCTTGGATTGTATCCGGTCGTACTCATGTTTGCGAGGTTGTTCGAGATCGTCTCGACCCGCATTTGTTGGGCAAGCATGCCCGTGGCTGCGATCTTAAGGGCGCGCATCTGGCTCTCCTCAGTTGGATTTCATCATCGCGTCCATACTGCGACGTACGCGTTCGTCCTCGGAATCAAGGAAACTCTGACCCATTTCGTACGCGCGCTGAATTTCGATCATGCGCGCAAGTTGCGATATGGGATCAACGTTGGAGGCTTCGACAAAACCTTGCAGAACACGGGCATTCTCTGCCGGTTCAACGCCCGTCTCCGCGCGAAACAGAACACCGCTCTCGCGAACAAGGTCCTCCGTCGAGACGGGCTGAACGATACCGATTTGCCCGACCAGCTGGCCGTCAGCACTGATCGTGCCGTCCGGCGAGATGGTGATGCTGCGCGCGTCCGGCGGGACAAAAACCGGGGCGCCACCCGCATCCAGCACACGGTTTCCATCAAAAGTCACCAGATCACCCTCTGCATTTGGAGAAAATCCGCCCGCACGGGTCAATCGCTCACCTTGGGCCGTCTCAATCAGGAAAAAGCCTTCTCCCTCGATGGCAAGATCAAATGTACCGCCGGTTTGATCCAGCGTGCCCTGTTCAAACGACGTCCGCCGAACATTTGCCTGCCCCATCGACAGCGAAGGCGCGCCCTCGACCGCACTCACATATTCGGAGAAAATGACCCCCTCCTGGCGATAGCCCGAGGTTGCCGTGTTTGCGATGTTGTTCGCGACGACCTGCATCTCGCGCATCAATCCGCTTTGACGTGTCAGCGCGATATATCCGGTGCTGTCCATGTTACCCTCCGACAATCAATGGCACGAGTTGATCCTGAAAGAACGAGACCATCGTCTGGGTCATGAACCCCATCGAAATCCAGAACACGGCGACGATTGCGGCCAGCTTGGGCACAAAGGTCAGCGTCATCTCCTGGATAGACGTCAGCGCCTGAACGAGGCCGATCGAGACCCCCGCCAGCAATGCAACGGTCAGGATCGGCACCGATACGATAACTGCAATCCACAAAGCGTGGCGCAATGTGTCATAGAAGATGATCTCTTCGATCATCAGACAGGCATCCGCAGAATTTCCTGGTACGCCTCGACCACACGGTTACGTACGGTGACGGCTGTTTCCACGGCCAGTTCCGTTTGCGCAAGCGCCTGAACGAGGGCGTGGGGATCCACATCACCGACCATGGACTTTTGCGCGACCGCTTCACTCTGAGCGAGCGTATTGGCGAAATCTGTCGCCATCTGGCCGAACATGCTGTTGCCTACAGACTCGCTCGGTTGCGTGGCGGGACGCGAGGACGCATAGCCTTGCGCCGCAGAAACGATCATTGATTCCATTCTGGAACTCCTTTTTAGCGCGGCTTTTAGCGGCGCAGCAGTTGCATCAAACCCGAAGACATCTGTCGGGCCTGCTCGAACATTTTCAGATTGGCTTCATAACTGCGCTGCGCCTCACGCGCGTCAGCCAGTTCAATCAGCAACTCGACATTTGACCCCTCGTAGTAGCCCGTACCATCCGCCATCGGATGTGAGGGATCGAAAACGCGTTCGAGCGGACGGTCATCCAGTGACATGCGCCCAACTTCGACATGCGCGACGCCATCTTTCATCCGAAGATCAAATGGTATGGTTTTACGCCGGTATCCCGGCGTGTCAGCATTCGAGATATTTTCGGACAGATGCCGCAGTCGCGCCGCCTGGGCCTGCAATCCGCTGCTAGAAATACTCAATGCCTTGCCAAATTCGCTCATCGAAACGCCCCCTTATTGCCGACCAAGACTGCTGCGCAGGATGGTTAGCGCTGAGTTATAAATTGCGAGTGACCTGTCATGCTGGCGCTTGGCTTCTGTTCCGCGCAGCATTTCCGCATCGATTGACACGGAATTGCCATCCGGCGACGCAAAGCTGGGGTCTTTCTCAATCATGGTGCGCACGTCGGACGCGCGCCCATGCAGATGTCCATCCCGGGTGGCGCGTTGCACATTACTGGATTCAGACGGTGCGTAGATGTCCTTGAAAGACGGCAAATCGCGCGCGACATAGCCGGGCGTATCCGCGTTTGCCACATTCTGTGCGACCACAGCCTGCTTTTGCCCGGCATGCACGGCCATGGCGTATGCGGTTTCGAAAACACTCAAACTTTGGAACATCGGGGCTTCTCCCTCGATTGATTTCAACCAAGGCTTAAGGGTGATTCCTTTAAAAACAGTTTGCGAACATTTGGAGAACCCAATGGCACAGCAGCAGGCGCTGAATTCACTGACGACAAGACTGTCGCAGATCCGGTCGGAACAGATCGTCGGGCGTATTGCAGGTGTGGAGGGGGGTATCGTGCGCGTGCGTGGCCTTGAAACCAGCGCGCGGCTTGGCGATCGGGCGACGATCACGAATCGTGATCAGGAAAAGGTCGGTTGCGAAGTGGTGCAGTTGTCGGACACCGGCATCGTATTGCTGCCCGATTCGGAACTGGACGGGGTCTCAATGGGCGATCCCGTTGTCCTGTCCAGCGGTGGCCGCATCGCGCCTTGTGATGCCTGGATCGGGCGACTGATCGATCCAGATGGCAACCCGCTTGATGGCCGCCCCCTTTCGCGCGGTCCGGTTTTGCGAGCTCTGCGCACCGCTCCGCCACCACCGGCAGAGCGACGCGCATTGGGCGACCGCCTGAACACAGGGCATCTGGTTTTCGACACACTTTTGCCCATCGTCCGGGGCCAACGGGTCGGTCTGTTCGCCGGGTCTGGCGTCGGCAAATCCAGCCTGATGGGACGGTTGTCGCAACGCATGGAAGCTGACGTCGTCGTGATCGCGCTCATCGGTGAGCGCGGGCGAGAAGTGCGCCACTTTGTCGACGACGTGCTGGGGCCGGAAGGGTTGGCGCGTAGTGTTGTGGTGGCTGCAACGTCCGATCAATCTCCGCTTGTGCGCCGCCGCTGCGCGTGGACGGCCATGAGTGTGGCCGAGCATTTTCGCGATGCAGGTAAATCGGTGCTTTTGGTTGCAGACTCCATCACCCGTTTTGCCGAGGCGCATCGAGAGGTCGCGATTGCAGCAGGCGAAGCACCGGTCTTGCGGGGGTATCCCCCATCGACGGCCCACATGATCATGTCGCTATGTGAAAGGGCCGGCCCCGGGATCGCAGATCAGGGGGATATCACGGCAGTGTTCAGTGTCCTGGTTCCGGGCTCGGATATGGATGAACCAATTGCGGACATATTGCGCGGAGTTCTGGATGGGCACGTTGTGCTCGACCGTGACATCGCCGAACGGGGCCGGTTCCCGGCCGTTGACGTTCTGCGTTCGGTGTCGCGCAGTCTGCCCGCAGCGGCATCTGACGCTGAAAACGCAGTGCTGGCGCAGGTCCGCAAACACCTGAGCGTTTACGCAAAGAACCATGTCATGATTTCTGCCGGCCTGTATAGCCCGGGCTCTGATGCCGACATTGATGCAGCGATAGATCTGTGGCCAAGTCTGGATGCCGCGCTTGAAGCGCAGCATGATCAGGGCGTTGCGCACAGCTTTGATCAGTTGACACTGATTTTGCGTCGCGGTGGGCGAGCCAAACGGTAAATCACACATCTATGAGGTTCTGAACGAACGTCACAGAGCCGTTTATCGGGCCAAAAATGCAATTTCCGAAGAGCCGCGTTTATGCCAGCGCTGTTTATTGAGACAGCAAAGTCAAAGCGATGGAGGCGCCAGATGCACCTCCACCAATACTGTCGAGCTGTGTTCGCGCAAGGTATGTCGACACGAGGTTGTCCAAGACCTCAGGATCCGAAAATTCTGTTGGATCCGACACGTTCAGGATGCTTTCTGCGCGTTCCTTGAACACCTCCAGTTGCTGATCAATGTCCACCTGTCCAAAGGCAGACGGCAACCCGAGCGCTGTTTCAAACACCTGCCGCAAAGGGGGTTGTCCCATGATCGAGAACCATTTCTGGTTTTCCGAACCATCCGTCGAGGTGATTTCGGGCACAATTCTTTCCGCATAGAGGGCCAGTCGCATCGTTTCGTCTTGCTGACCGGCAGCGATTTCGAAGCTGGCGGCCTGAAAACGTTCGATGATGCCATCGGCAAAGCCTGGCGTTAGCGCACCGCGCACTTCCCCCGGGCCAAGGCCAAACGCTTCTGACAGATCGCGGTACCTGGTGTCGGTAAACCGGTTTGCCAATGCGTCACTTGCGGTCGTGCCTTCCTCCAGCATCTTCTGAATGAAGAAACGATTATTGATGTCGTCCTGCAAACCGAACGCGCCAAGCGCGACCGACAGCAGACGGCGGTCGGAAACCAGGTCTTCTGCGGTGGTCACGGCACCGATATTCTCGGCAAAATAATCTGTGTCCCGTTTGATTTGCGCTGACTGATTGAAAGCGGCTGCCTGGCGGTCATAGGTGGACTGCAGGAATTGCCATCCCAACAAGCCACTCGAGACAAGAACAGGTTGAAACATCGGCTTCAGGCTCCGGCCGCGAGCAAACGCTCTTCACGCGGGAGCAGCGTTCGCAAGGCCTTGAGGCAACGATAATGATCATGTTGCACAAGCGCGTGCGATGCGACGTCCAGGTTTTGGCGACTGTCGCTGTCAACAAACACCTGACTCAGTTCTTCAATGCTGCGCAAGAGACCTCGGTGCGCCTCTTGCGGTGTCACGTCACCCGACAACACCAATTGGACCGCGTAGCACACGCGCCGCACCGGTGTTTTGGCATCCTCAGGGTGAATTGCATCACGCAACCTGAGAATATTCGCCTGCGGTGTAACAATCGTCAGGCGCGATCTGCGATCGCCGTTCTCGATAACGGCGCCGTTGATCAGAACGCGTTCCCGTGGGCTCAGTTTCAGGACAAGACCAGTCATGTTGTGGGGGCTTCCGTTTTGAGGCCACGCATGACGGCCATATTGATCTCAAGCAGTGGCATGACAGATGCGTTGTCGCGCAAAATCTTGCGGGAATGCTGCTGCGTGAATTCCGCAAGGTACACAATGCGTGCCTTCAGGTCGTCCGGAATGAGATTTTCCGGGTCCGCAACATCGACAACCAATGCAGTCCAGAGACGCTGATTCAGATGCAGCGCTTCTGCATAGGCGGGAAAATTCGTCTTGGCCTTGGTCGCGGTGTCCCGCAGTGTTTTCGTCACTCGAGCAAAAACGTCATATTCTGACCGGCGCTCGTTACGTGTGGTCGACGCATTCTCTGCATATCCGCGCACGGCAAGTGATGTTGCGTTCACAGCTCGGGCCCCTTGTTAGGTTATTCTTGGTGTGGAAGGCGCCCGTCAAAGGCGCCTTCCAGGTTCAATTTACCGGAACAGCGACAGGATCGACTGCGGCGCCTGGTTCGCAATCGAGAGCGACTGCACACCCAACTGCTGCTGCGTCTGGAGGGCCTGCAAGCGGGCGGAGACTTCTTCCATGTCCGCGTCCACGAGCGAACCGATACCTGACTTGAAACTATCGGTCAGGTTGCTGACGAACTCCGCCTGCGTTTCGATCCGGGTCTGCACCGTACCGAACGAAGCAGCGGCATCAATCGACTGCTCGATCAGCGCGTCGATCGTGGTCAGCGCCGATGTCGCGTTGTTCACCACATCCACGTTTGCCAACGCGCCCAGACCACCGGAGGACGCAGTGGAGCCCGGAGTACCACCATTCTGGAACACTGCGCCGACGTCCACGTCAGCGGCCGTTGCACCGGTCGAGAATGTCAGCGTGCCCAGGCTGACGTCCACAGCCACAGAATACCCATCTGAGCTGTTGGTTGCCGCGCCAAAGAATGCGTTCAACTGATTGGCAAGTGCGTTGATCACGTCAGCCTGGCCGTCTTCTGCACTCGCTACGTATTGGAAGTCACGGCGACCTGTTGCCGAGCTGCCATCTGCGGTGTTGATCGAAAGGCCATCCAGCGTCAGCTGATAGCTGTTGCCCGCAGACACCGCACCAAAGGTAACCGTGGCGCTGTTGCCGCCGGTGACCGTGGAGGATGTGACGGGATCAGTTGCGGCAGCAGCAAAACCGGTGTTGGTCGCATCGACCTGAATTGCTTCGTTGGCAAGCGGCTGGGTGGACGCACCGGTACCAAATGCCTGAGCTGTCACAGGTGTTGTCGTGGACAGGTTCTGACGCACAACTTCGATCTGACCTGCCGTAACGTTGCCCGAGCTGTCACGGTTAAGCGACGACAGAATCTGCACGTTGTCGGTGCTCGACCCGTCAATCAGGTTCAGACCGTTGAATTGCGCCGCAGCAACAACAGACCCGATCTGATCCGTCAGCGCGTCGATGTCCTGCTGAATGGATTCGCGGTCAACGTTCTGTTCCTGCGCAGCAACAATCCGACCTTTGACGTCGTTCAGAAGATCAGTGATGGTTTCCGAAGCATTGGCGGCCACAGCCACCGTGCTGTCGCCAAGAGACAGGCTCTCCGACACAGCTTTGAAACCCGCGACGTCAGATTCCATGACTTTGGAGATCGCCCAAACGGCGGAGTTGTCTTTCGCGCTCGAAATCGATTTGCCGGTCGAGATTTCGTTCTGGGTCATCGCCAGATTCTTGTTGATCGACTTGAGCGTTTGCAGCGCGACCATTGCGCTGTTGTTTGTAAGAATGCTCGACATTTGCATTTCCTTATTGTCGTGGCGCTTTGCACCAAGGGTTACGTCCCGCCCCTGATCTGGGACGGCCTAATGCCGTTCTGACAGTTGCAATGCCTGTGTCAGGCTTTTGCGCCACTCCTTGCGAGTGCGTGGGCAACATGGCCGCGTATTGCCTAACGCTTTGCTAAGCGTCGCAGCCCAAGTGCCTCGGATTTGATTCAACCCTCGTCAGGCCCGTTTCTCGACGGACCGTTCAACACCGATGTCGACGGTCGCCATCGCGCCATCTTCATCGTAATACTCCAGAGACTGACGGACACGACGCACCATGGCCAATCGGCGCGCGACAGACTGGATGCCCGCCAAAGCGCTATCCAGAAGATCCTGATTCCTCGCCAGTTTCTGCTGTATGCCCCGAAGCCTCGCATCCGCTGGCACAGCGGCCAACTGATGCAGCAGGTCTTCCTTGCGGCCATGCATGTCGTTCAATCCGTCAAGGTCACCGCCAAGCAGTGCTGCACGCTCTTCTTCCAAAAGTGCGTCCAGACGATCGAAAACCGTTTTGGGGGTATCACTGTCCATCCTGACGGTCCTTCAATGCATGATACAACTGCTCAGCCAAACCAATGCCACCCGCCTTGACCATCTCCTTGGCCTGCGCATCCACGAGGAACGACGAAAACTGCTCTTCTCCCGCGCCGCCCCCGAACGCGTCACGCGCCTCGCCATACCCGGCGGATTTGAGCATCTCGGCCAGAAAGCTCGCCTCAAGCTCTTGCGCCGCTTTCATCAATTTCGGGTCGCGAACCTGCGGAGGCGGCACCAACGGCCCAGTGGGAACAAGCGAGTCCATCCTTGGATTTTCCTTCAATTGGATCGATTTTTCCCAGCATGCCGGACAAGCGGTAAAGAACCGGTAACTCTGCCCGGTCATATTGCGACAAACGCGGAAGAATTCCCGGAGAGCGGTATGAACCCACTACTGACAACAGAGGCTGGTCTGGCAAAACCTCATCAGGCGCGCATGGGGGATGCAAAGGCGTTGCCAGAGGAACAGATACCCCAGGATGCGGAGCGAGCTGCGTTTGATACAGTCTTTCAGGCGATGGACAAACCTGCCGTCAAAGTGGGGTTGAACCCATCTGCAACCGGTGAAGACGTGTCACAAGACCTGGCGCGTGAGGCCACGGAAGAGCCCGCGGATGAGACACTGCCGTCGGTCCAAGCCGGTCAAGAAACAGACGTTCCAGATGCCGTAGACCTGCCGTCAAATACAAAGACTGCAGAACCGTCGAGCAAGCCAGAAGCCCCGAGGAACGCGGGCGATTTGCTGGATACCGGTCAACACACCACACCAAACAAACCAACCCTGACCGCGTCCAAATTGCCTCAAACCGCTTCGCAAGGTGCAGAACCGATTCCTGCGAGCGCTCCTTTGCCGGAACCCATCAAGGCGACACCGGATCCGTCCGCTCGCACACCGGTAGAGCATATTCTAAACTCACCGCGCTCAGGCAAAATCGACATCGTAAAGGCCCCGATCACAGATCACAGCGCGAAATCCGGCCTGCCTGCGCCAACCATGACGCAATCCGGTATGGTTCAAGAATCGATGGGCCGCCTCAGCGGACAAGTCCAACCAGCCCAACCGCATTCGAGCCAATCATTTGCCAGCATGCCCGACGCGCGGCAAACAGCGTCCGTGGTGCAAGGCGCGTTTACCGCGCCTGTCCAGCCAAAATCCGCCCAGGCGCCATCCGGGCAGACATTGGACCATATACCCGGCAGCGAAGTGCCGGCTTCTGATCGACGTGAACCGACACCGCTTCACGCGCCGGATGCACGAGGTGACACAAAACCTGCGGCCTCTGTCCACGCAAACACCAAGCCAACCACGATCCAAACGGCCCTGTCCGCCTCTATTGGCGATGTCGGCCAATTCACCCCGGACGCACCGGGGCGCCTCATCGGTGAGGCGTCAGAGGGTGTTCAGTGGGACCTGCGCATCGCACAAGCTGGCACGAATGCAATGACAGCCGCGCCCGTCGGACAGCGCACGGACATGCCGCCCCAGGTTGCACAGCAGATCGCGATGGTCTTGCACAAGGCGCCGGACAAACCCGTTGAAATTGCCTTGAACCCGCCCGAGCTTGGGCGCGTGCGCATGGTCATGAACGCATCTGAAACGGGCGTGGTGGTGCAGGTGCTGACCGAGCGCACCGATACGCTTGATCTGATGCGCCGCAATATTGACGAATTGGGGCGCGCGCTCGCGGATCTTGGGTACGAGGACATTTCGTTCTCTTTCGGCCAGGGCGAACGCGATAGCGCGCAAGAAGAGAACGGCACGGTCCACAACACCCTCCAGCTCGAACACGAGGACGCTGGCGCGCGAAACACCCCAACCTCCCCACTTCTGCCCACTTTGGCCATCGCGCCGGACGGCATCGACATAAGGCTCTGATCCCATGGAAATTTCACAAGTCGCGGCAGCGGCACCGGTCACGAACAGCACGACAAACACCAACAGTGTGCTCAGCTCGGATTTCGAAGTCTTTCTCAAGATGCTTACGGCCCAGGCCGAGTATCAAGACCCGCTCGAACCGATTGACTCATCGGAGTATGCGGCACAACTGGCGCAATTCTCGATGGTCGAACAACAGGTTTCGACCAACACTTTGCTCGAACAATTGCTCGGGGCCTTTGGCGCA
This sequence comes from uncultured Rhodobacterales bacterium, assembly GCA_964603315.1. Classification (GTDB taxonomy): domain Bacteria; phylum Pseudomonadota; class Alphaproteobacteria; order Rhodobacterales; family Rhodobacteraceae; genus Tateyamaria. Next base: position 9,072 of record CAZRUV010000009.1, on the reverse strand, counting down.
AATGACATGAGCGGCGCAGCCAACTGGATCGGGCTCGAGGCGCTTATCTCTGGGCCGGTCCAATACCAGGGAGCGCCGATCACCATCGCGCCGAACCCACCGGTGGCGGCCGATGCGGTCTCGCTTGTTGTCTACAACGCTCAAGGCACAGAGGTGCAGAGGCGCAGTTTACCGGTCAGCGCCGAACCCTACCAATGGGACGGTATTGGCAATGGCGGCAGCCAGCTTCCCTATGGTGAGTACACGCTCAAGATCGAGAGCAGCGCTGGTGGCGAACTGTTGTCCGAAGACCCCGCCCTGAATTATTCGCGCGTCACCGAAGCGCGCATTGACAGCGGTGCTACCCTGCTTGTCCTGCAAAGCGGCTATCTGATCGAAGCGACCAATGTTGTCGGCTTGCGCGAACCGGCCTAGGGCAGCCGGTCCGCCAGGCCAAACCCCGCGTAGATGGGCGGCATGATGAGCCGGCGCAGCCGTCCAAATGGAAATGGCCGCGGCGGCGCGCGCATGGCCTTTGGCACCCTGTCCGGGGTCTGGCCCAGTGCCAACGCCGCAAGGGCGGCCCCCGCGAATGTGCCCATGGCGACGCCGTTGCCGTGATAGGCAAATCCCGCCAATACGGCGGGCTGATCCGGCAGCGCGCCGACAAAGGGCAGCCCACCACGCGTCATACACACAAGGCCGGACCACGCGTAGCGCACTTCGACATGCGCCCAGGCCGGAAACATCTTGCGAAAGTCGTGCAGAACCGCTGCGCGTGCACGTGCTTCTGCCCGCGCCCCGGACAACAACCCGCCGCGCATTCCGAACAGAAAGCGCCCGTCCGGCATGAGCCGAAAATAGTGCAACAGGTTCCGCGTGTCGTAGGCCATTTGCGCTGACGTCCAGCCTTGCGCCTCTTGCTCGGCCACGGTCAGCGGTCGCGTCACCAGCACATTGGATTGCGCTGGCATGTACCGCGCACGCATCCATTGCGGGACATCTTCGCTGCTGTACCCGTTGGTGGCGAGGATCACACGGTCGGCCCTGACCGCACCTTTGGCGGTTTCGACACCTCGCGCATCAACGGCCCCAACAGCGCTGCGGTCAAAGAACGTGACCCCGGCACGCCGCGCCGCATCCACCAGCCCCGCCAGATACTTGCGCGGGTTCAGGGCAAAGCCGATGGGCACGGTGAGTGCAGCGTGGAATGGCCCATCCATGCCAATATCGGCTGGCGTGGCGATGCGCGCCTGGACCCCGTAATTGTCCTCGACCTGACGCGCCGCTGCCTCGAACCCCGCCGCGTCACGCGCACGGTGCGCCAGCAATGTCTCACCATCGGAATGGCGGTCAACGTCCAGTCCCAGCCTGTCGATCAGCGCAGCCACCGTCCGCACCGCGTCATGTTCGGCCGCGCGCCACGCCAATCGTTCGTCCCGCCCGAACAGACTGTCCAAAGCGGCATCGGACGCGATGCCACCGCCAAGGCAGCAAAACCCGCCATTGCGACCCGAGGCCCCCCAACCGACCCGCGCCGCCTCCAGAACAACCACGGACGCACCCGCCTCCGCCAGATGTAACGCCGCTGAGACACCCGTGAACCCGGCACCGACGATGACCACGTCACACCGCATATCGCCCCGCAGTTGGTCAAATTCGGGCAAATCGCAGGTTTCATCCCACCAGCACCCATCGCGCGGACCCGCGCCATAGGTGTAACCGGAAAAAATACGCTTCATGCAGCGCGCGCGGCGGCCTGTTCGTCGCGCGCCGCCTGCAGGGCTGCCCGCTTGGTCGCAAGCGATGCAGCGACGACACCAAGAGTAACAAGCCCGATCAGGATGGTGCTGAGCGCGTTGATCTCGGGGCTGACACCCAACCGGACCGAAGACCAGATCTTCATGGGCAAGGTGGTTGCCGACGGACCTGCGGTAAAGGACGCGATGACAAGGTCATCGAGACTGAGGGTAAAGGCGAGCAACCAGCCCGAAATCACGGCAGGTGCAATAATCGGCAGGGTGACAAGCCGAAAGGCGTCAAAGGCCGACGCGCCAAGGTCCAAGGCCGCCTCCTCCAGGGATCGGTCAAAGGTCACCAGCCGTGACGAGACGACCACGGACACAAAGCACATGGAAAACGTGGTGTGCGCAAGCACGATGGTCAGCACACCGCGATCCAGCCCGATCCCGATGAACAAGAGCAGCAGCGACAAACCGGTGATGACCTCGGGCATGACCAGCGGCGCGTAGATCATTCCGGAAAACAGCGTCCGGCCAAAGAACCGTCCGCCGCGCACCAGCACATAGGCTGCCATCGTTCCCAGAACCGTTGCGATGGTCGAAGAAATCACGGCCACGCGCAACGTGACCCATGCGGCGTCGAGAAAGGCTTCGTTCCGGAACAGTTCGCCATACCACTGTGTGGAAAACCCGGCCCAGACGGTGACGAGTTTCGAAGCGTTGAAGCTGTAGATCACAAGGATCAGCATGGGGATATACAGGAACACGAACCCCAGTGTCAGCGACACGACATTGAACGGCGACAATCGGTTCATCCGCCCGCCTCCGTCTGGCGTTGCTGGTTCTGCTGGAACAGGACCAGTGGGATCACGAGGATCAGGAGAAGGATCACCGCCACCGCCGACGCAACCGGCCAGTCGCGGTTCGAGAAGAACTCTTCAAACAGCACCTTGCCAATCATGAGCGTCCCGGATCCACCAAGGAGCGACGGGATCACGAACTCGCCCAGAGCAGGAATGAAGACAAGGAAGCTGCCCGCAATGATGCCGTTCTTGGACAAGGGGACCGTGACCAGCCAAAACGCTTTCAGGCGCGAACAACCGAGGTCTTCCGCCGCTTCGATCAATGACCCGTCAAGCCGATCCAGCGCCGAGTAGATCGGCAGGATCATGAACGGCAGGTAGGTGTAGACGATGCCGATATAGACCGCTGTGGGTGTGTTGAGGATGGTCAGCGGGCCGTCGATCACGCCTAGCCAGAGCAGGAACTGGTTCAGGAACCCTTCGTTGGACAGAATACCAACCCAAGCGTAGACCCGGATCAGGAACGACGTCCAGAACGGCAGGATCACCAGCATCAGAAGCGTCGGGCGCCATGCTTCTGGCGCGCGGGCCATGGCGTAGGCCATGGGGTAGCCCACCATCAACGTCAGCACGGTCGACACAAAGGCGATCTGCAGTGAACTGAGATACGCTTTCCAATACAGGTCATCTTCGGTCAGGAAGACGAAGTTTTCGAAATCGAGCTGGGACAGCATGTTCCAGATGCCGTCCTTGGCCGTGGGCGTGTATGGCGGAATGGCCAGCGCGATGTCCGACAACGAAATCTTGAAAACCACTGCAAACGGAATCAGGAACAGCGCCAGAAGCCAGGCGTAGGGAACGGCTATGAGGGCCGCGCGCCTCATGTGTCCAGGACCACTCCGGCGGTGCCGGACCAGCTGACCCAGACGCTGTCTTCCCAGGTGATGTCGCGGCGGGCCACACGGCGGGTATTGGCGGTCTGCGCCTTGATCATCACGCCCCCGGCCAGTTCCACGTGATAAGTGGACAAATTCCCCAGATAGGCGATGTCGATCACCTTGCCTTGCAGCGCGTTCACCGCCTGCGGCTTCGACTTGGAAATGGCCACTTTTTCGGGACGCAGGGCCAGTTTGACAGGTTTGCCGTCCAGCGCGGGGTCACCATCAACTGCGATCAGCGGCGGCTGTCCATCCGCCCACGCAATCTCGACCCCACCGGGCGGCACGTCGACAGGCGCGGCGTCACGCGTTTCGCTGGGCTCGGGTGGCGGAAGCTGCCGGACGATGTCCTTGCGCGGGCCGATCACGGGGGCCAGCACCTTGTCATGCAGCCACAGGCCAAGGGCGTTGGGCTGTGGAGCACGGGCCGTTGCAACCGGCGCCGGTTCTGCGACAGATGTCGGCGCGCCCGCGCCGGGTGCGCCCCGCGCGCGCGCCGTGCCTGCGATCAGGGTCACGTCGCCGATGAAATCCGCCACATAGGCCGAATTCGGCGCCTCGTAGATATCGGTCGGCGTGGCGACCTGCATCACCCGCCCCTCGTCCATGACCGCCACGCGGGAGGCGACGGTCATCGCCTCTTCCTGATCGTGGGTGACAATGACAAAGGTGGTGCCTGTCTTTTCCTGAATGTCCATCAACTCGAACTGCGTCGCCTCGCGCAGCTTGGCGTCCAGTGCGCCCAGAGGCTCGTCCAGCAACAACAGCTTTGGCGCCTTGGCCAGCGACCTTGCCAGCGCGACCCGCTGCCGCTGCCCGCCGGAAATCTGGTGCGGCTTGCGGCGGGCAAATTTTTCGAGCCGGGTGAGCTTCAGCATCTCTTCCACCCGCTCGGCAATCGCCACCTTGTCGCTGCTCTCGCGGCGCAGGCCAAAGGCAATGTTGTCCCAGATGCTGAGATGCGGGAAAAGCGCGTAGGACTGGAACATCATGTTCACCGCCCGCTTGTTCGCGGGCACGCCAGCGATGTTCTGTCCGGCCAGTTCAATCGACCCCTCGGTCGGGTCCTCGAAGCCTGCCAGCATACGCATCATCGTCGTCTTGCCGCAGCCTGACGGGCCAAGCAGGGCAAAGAATTCGCGCTCGTAAATGTCGAGGGTCAGGTCATCAATCGCAACGAAATCGCCAAAGCGTTTGGTGACATTGCGAAACCGGATCAGCGGTTTCTCGTTTGCGTCATCCCAGGGTGCGAAAACAGTCTCTGCCAAGGGAGAATCCGTCTCAGAAATGAAAAGCGGGGCGCAGTGGATCTGCGCCCCGAATACCGGTCAGGTGCCGGATTTGATCTTGGTCCACATACGCGTGACCGTCCGCTGAACGCGGGCAGGATAGGGCGTCGTGGTGTAGAGGTTTTCGAGGGTTGCCTCATCCGGATAGATCGCCGGATCGCCAATCACGTCCTTGACCAGGAACTCCTGGCTCGCGAGGTTGCCGTTGGCGTAATAGACGTAGTTCGATGCCTGCGCCATGTTCTGCGCGTCCAGAATGAAATTCAGGAACATATGCGCGCCTTCGGGGTTGGGCGCGTCTGCCGGGATCGCCATCTGGTCGAACCACATCAAGGCACCTTCGCTGGGCGCGTTGTAGGCAACCTCAACACCGTTTTCAGCCTCGGCGGCGCGATCACGGGCCTGCAGGATGTCCCCGGACCAGCCGAAGGCCACGCAGATGTCACCATTGGCCAGCGCGTTGATGTATTCCGAGCTGTGGAACTTGGTCACATAGGGCCGCACGCCCATCAGGATCGGTTCCGCCTTGGCGATCACGTCCGGGTCGTGGCTGTCGGGGTCCTCGCCGATGTATTTGAGGGCCGCCGGGATCATCTCGGTCGGCGCGTCAAGGAAATGCACACCGCAGGAGGCCAGCTTTTCCATGTTGGCCGGATCAAAGATCAGGTCGAGCGAACCCATGGGCGCATCCGCCCCCAGCACTTCCTGCACCTTGCCGACATTCACGCCGATACCCGTCGTGCCCCACATGTAGTTGATGGAATACGCGTTGTCGGGGTCGTATTGCGCCGTGCGCGCCTCAACCACGTCCCAGAGATTCTCCGCGTTGGGCAGCTTGGACGTGTCCAGTTTCTGGAACGCGCCCGCGCTGATCTGGCGCTGCAGAAAGGTGCCGGAGGGGACGACGACGTCATACCCCGAAGAGCCTGCCAGCATTTTGGTTTCCAGCACTTCGTTGCTGTCGAACACGTCATAGATCAGCTCAAGACCGGTTTCGGCCTCGAATTTTTCCAGCAGCTCTTCGTCGATATAGTCGGACCAGTTGTAGACGCGCACCTCTTCCGCCATTGCGGCGCCGGACACGGTAATGGCCGCTGCGGTGCTCAGCATCATCTTTTTCATCATATACTCCCGTTTCACGCCCGGTTGGCCCGGGTCAGACAAAATCAATACAAGTTTTGCCCCTTGCGTCCAGCAGGATCGACCAAGCCGGATTGACGGCGCGCGCGTTGCTCATATTGTCGGCACGTCTGACAGCTTGGGGGTTTTCATGCCGGCCATCACCAACCACCTGCCCACATCCGAACTGCAAGCACTGGATGCCGCGCACCACATGCACCCGTTCACGGCCGGTGGGGAGTTGGCGCAAAAGGGCGCGCGGGTGATCACGCGGGCCAATGGCGTTTACCTCCATGACAGCGACGGCAACGAAATCCTCGATGCGATGGCGGGGCTATGGTGCGTGAACATCGGCTATGGGCGCAGTGAACTGGCCGACGTCGCGGCGCGGCAGATGCGCGAACTGCCCTATTACAACACGTTTTTCCAGACGACCCATGTGCCTGCCATCGCGCTGGCGCAAAAGCTCGCGGAACTGGCGCCGGGCGATCTGAACCACGTGTTCTTTGCCGGATCCGGCTCCGAAGCGAATGACACCAATCTGCGCATGGTCCGGACCTATTGGGCGATGAAGGGTCAGCCGGAAAAATCCATCATCATCAGCCGCAAGAATGCCTATCACGGCTCGTCCGTGGGGTCGGGATCGCTCGGAGGGATGACCGGGATGCACGCGCAGGGCGGGATGCCGATCCCCGGCATCGTGCATATCAACCAGCCAAACTGGTGGGCCGAAGGCGGCGACATGACACCCGACGCGTTCGGTCTGGCCCGCGCGCGCGAATTGGAAGACACCATTGCACATCACGGCGCCGACAAGGTGGCCGCCTTTATCGCGGAGCCCGTACAGGGCGCTGGCGGTGTCATCGTGCCGCCCGACACCTACTGGCCCGAGATCAGGCGGATCTGTGATGCCCATGACATCCTGCTGATCGCCGATGAGGTGATCTGTGGCTTTGGCAGAACGGGCAACTGGTTCGGCTCCGAAACCGTGGGCATCCAGCCGCATATCATGACCATCGCCAAGGGGCTCAGCTCAGGCTACCAGCCCATTGGCGGGTCCATCGTGTGCGATGAGGTTGCGCAGGTGATCGGCGGTGGCGAATTCAACCACGGCTATACCTATTCCGGGCACCCGGTTGCAGCAGCAGTGGCGCTGGAAAACCTGCGCATCCTCGAAGAGGAAAACGTGCTCGACCACGTGCGCAACGTCGCGATGCCGGCCCTGCACGAGATGTGGCACAGCCTTGGCGATCATCCCTTGGTGGGCGAGACGACAATTGTCGGCATGATGGGATCGCTGGCCTTGACCCCCCACAAGGAAAGCCGCGCCAAATTCGCCGCCGAAGCTGGCACAGCCGGGTTCATGACCCGCGAGCGCTGTTTTGCCAACAATCTGGTGATGCGCCACGTGTATGACCGGATGATCATCTCACCGCCGCTCGTCATTACGCCGGAAGAGATTGATGTGCTGGGCTATCGGGCGCGCATTGCGCTCGACGAAGCATATGCCCAACTCAAGGATCAAGACCTGTTGAAGGCCGCCGCGTGATCCGCTGGCAGCACTACGGTTTGACGATCAGCGCGCGCGGCACATCGCACAGGCACTCGGCCGGCCCGTCTTCGGTGATGCGGATGCTTTCCGTGATGGACAGGCCCCACCCGTCCATCCAGAGCCCCGGCATGAAGTGGAACGTCATGTTGGGTTCCAGCACGGTGTCATCCGTGTCCCGGAATGAAATCGTGCGCTCGCCCCAATCGGGCGGATAGCTCAGACCAATCGGGTATCCGCAGCGCGCCGTGCGCTCGATCCCGACCTTTGTCAGCGCCCAGTTCAGCGCGGCGGCGACATCGCATGCCCTGTTGCCCGCGCGCGCCACGTCCAGACCGGCATCCAACCCTTCGAGCACAGCGGCCTCGGCGCGTTTCATCTCGTCTGGGGGATCGCCGAGAAAAATCGAGCGGCACAGGGGCGCGTGATAGCGGCGATAGCAGCCCGCAATCTCGATCGTTGTCGCCTCGCCCTTGCGAAACGCGTCGCCGTTCCACGTGAGGTGGGGCGCGGCGGCATCCGGACCCGAGGGCACAAGCGGCACAATCGCCGGGTAGTCACCCCAATCGTCACCAACCCCGCGAATGGCATCGCGATAGGCGTCGGCGATCACCTCGTTCTTGGGCACGCCCGGCGACACGCGATCTGCCATGCCTGCAATCACCGCCTCCGAGATACGGGCGGCCTTGCGCATAAAGGCGATTTCAGCCGGGGATTTGACCGCGCGGCACCAGTTGGCGAGCCCGGTCGCGTCATAGAGGACGACACCGGCATCGCGCAGCACCGCATGGGCCTTGGCCGAATAGTAGTAGTTGTCCATTTCGACACCGACCCTGCCCCTGAGGTAGCCATCAAGGTCTTCCATCGGGTGCCGGTCAGGCGTCTGGATGTAGTGTTCCGCGTATCCGACGCAGCAATCCTCGGCCATCCAGACCGTGCGCCGCGCGCCCGCAACATCCTGCGCACGCCCCCACCAGATCGGGTCCGCATCATGGGTCACGATCACGGCCTGATGCACATAGAATGACCAGCCGTCATATCCGGTGAGCCAACCCATATTGGACGGATCCGTGATCACCAGCATATCGAGATCACGGTTTTCCATTGCGGCGCGCAGCTTATCAAGACGTGCGCGGTACTCATCCGGCTCAAACGGCAGTGACATGATTCTATCCCGATCCCTGATCCTTCGTGCGGGAACATTGCCTTAAAACGCACCGTCTTGCAGTCAAAACGCCTGTTCGCACGGCCATTGCCGCATTTTCAAGCCAACGTGGTTGCAATGCGTGTCCCGTCCCGCTTTAGTTCGCGCAAGTTGGCGGAACAGCCACGAAAACAAACGGGGAGCCACGTTTGGCCGATACTGCGAGTGATCAGGCGTTCGTTGAATTCGAACGCGTGCAGAAAAGTTATGATGGCGAAACGCTCGTCGTCAAAGACCTCAACCTTTCCATGCCACGGGGCGAGTTTCTGACCATGCTGGGGCCATCCGGCTCGGGCAAGACAACCTGCCTGATGATGCTCGCAGGGTTCGAGACGGCAACCCATGGCGACATTCGGCTGGGCGGTACGTCGATCAACAACATCCCGCCGCACAAGCGCGGCATCGGCATGGTGTTCCAGAACTACGCCCTGTTTCCGCACATGACGGTG
>CAZRUV010000008.1:0-64414 GCA_964603315.1 uncultured Rhodobacterales bacterium | reverse complement strand
AGAAACAGGAACGGATTCTACACATGAGCGGCCCGGATCAGGGGGCAACGTCACGCGCAACACGCGATAGGTGGCGGCGTGCATATCGTTGTCGAGGACGAATGCTTCGAAACTGACGCCCAGCAAGGCGGCCGTCATGCCCGAGCTTTCGTAGATCAGGTTTCCGCCTGCGAGAGCGGCGGCCAATGACGTAAGGCCCTTTTCCATGCCATATTGCGCATCAAGGGCTTTCGCATCTGTCATGGAGGCCGCAACGCCGGACACCAGACCCAGTTGATTGATGATCTGCGCTGACGCCGCGTTCATCAACGCGGTTTCTCCGCCACCTCCTGAAAACGCTCCAGTGCGCAGGTCGATCACCAGCGGCCAGTTGGAAAACACCATCGGGTGTCCGGGCTTGATCGCGTGAACCATGACCAGACTTGCCAGCGTTTCCGCGAGCGATTGCACAAGAAATCCAGCGAGCGGGGCAGGTGCGGTCGCGCCGGCTTGTGCGGCGGTGATGCAGCTCAGCGGGATGCCCGCTTCGATGCAGGCAAAGGTCACATCCACCGCGTCTGCACCATAGCGCATCGGAGAAATCACCGGGCTGATATGCGCCTTGACGAAGGGGCGTTCGGCAAATGCGCCATCCGAGGCCATGTTGAACAGGTCAACAAGCGGGCTGACATGCGACGCCTCGGAAAAGGCAGTGGCGACAGGTTTGGTAGTGTTCCGCATGAGCGCATAGGCGGTGTTGACGTCAAGCGCCCACGGGTCCGGCATGTCCGTGGCGATGCAACAACGGGTAAACCAGCTGACATTTGTCAGCGCATCCTGCAGGCGCGTAAGGTCGTGCAGATCCGCGAGCGTCGAGTCGCGGTAGGTTCCGCTGGCTCGATCCAGTGTCTGTACTGCCGCGCCCCCCGTTCCGAAATGCACCGAGTTGCCGCCCACATGGATGCTGCGCGCAGGATCACGGGCGTGAAACGTGAACGACTTTGGCGCGGCGTCAATCGCTTGGCCAACCAGGCTCCGCGGCAGGGCGTAGCGACCGCTCTCCAACCGGATCGCGCCAGCGTCGCGCAGCACTGTGGCGAGACGGTCGGGCACTTCGCCCATGCCCAGTGTTTCGAGAAGCTCAAAGGCGGCGTCGCAGATCGCGCGCACTTCGTCCCGCTGCAGCGGTTTGTATAGCCCGCCCGCCTGACCTGGCGGCGCCGGGTTCACATTCGGACCTGCGGCGCGGGCGATCTTGCGGGCTTTGCGTCCCGCGCGGCGGGTGGGCGTTTTGCTCATGACGACATGGGGATGCGGTGTGCCATCCGGCGCAAGTGTTCCATTGTGGATTTCAGGTCTCCAAATCCAAGTTTCATCGACCGTTAAAATAAACCACACCCGATTGACCTGAGGCGTTCGGGTCTGATCCTGCACCCGCAGAAACGGGAGACATGCCATGAAAACCCAGACACGTTGCGTTGTGATCGGCGGCGGCATTGCCGGGTGTTCGACGCTCTACCATCTCACGCAAGAGGGTTGGACGGATGTGGTGCTGGTCGAACGCGACGAGTTGACCAGCGGCACGACCTGGCATTCGGCAGCGCAAGTGACGAATTTCGGGATGAACCAGACGATGGTGGGGCTCAAGTCGCATTCTATCGCGCTCTATCAGGAACTGCGCGACGATCCCGATTATCCCGTGCACTACAATCACGGAGATGGTGGTATCCGGCTGGCCAATACAGAGGCGCAAATGGACGGCTATCGCCATTTTGCGTCTATGGCGCGGGGCATGGGTGTCGAATTCGAAGTGATTGACGCTGCAGAATGCGCGCGGCGGCATCCGTTGATTTCGACCGAAAACCTGCTGGGCGGGCTGTGGGACCCGATGGACGGGGACATCGACCCGGCAAGCCTGTGTCAGGCGCTCGCGCGACGGGCGCGCAAGGCGGGTGCCGAAGTGTATCGCCATACGCCTGTGACTGGTCTCGTGCAGCATGCCGATCATTCCTGGACCGTACAAACGACCAAGGGAGACATTCATTGTGAAGTCGTGGTCAATGCCTGCGGCTACCGGGTGAACGAAGTGGGTGAGATGATGGGGGTGCATCACCCCGTTGCCTCGATGGAGCACCAGTATTTCGTCACGGACGACATTCCGGGCATTGTCGAAGCGGGGCACAGGATGCCGTTGCTGCGTTGCCCGATTTCCGACTACTACTGCAGGCAGGAAAAGAACGGCCTGTTGCTGGGGTTCTACGAACAGGACTGCCGGACCTGGGGGATGGACGGCATTTCGCCCGACTTTTCCAACGACCTGTGCCCGGACGATCTTGACCGGATCACGGATGTTCTGGAGGGGGCATTTGCCCGCATGCCGGCACTGATGGAGGTCGGGATCAAGAATGTGGTCAACGGACCGATCACCTACACGATTGATGGCGCGCCCCTCGTTGGTCCAATCCCCGGGAAGAGAAATGCGTTTTGTATCATAGGGTTGCGGGCTGGCCTCGGTGAGGGTGGCGGGCATGGATGGCTGCTCGCGCAGCAGATTGTCCATGGTGAGGCGTGCTATGACACATGGGTTCTGGACCCGCGTCGCTTTACCGGGCACGGCAATGTCGAACTCACGGCGCTCAAGGCCATCGAGGATTACCAGAACGAATTCCGCTTTCATTTCCCACATGAACACCGCCCCGCGGGACGACCGGCAAAGACGACGCCCTTGACCCCGGTTCTTGCGGCGGAGGGTGCGAAATTCACGGTCGTGAACGGCTGGGAACGGGTCGAGTATATCAAGCCATCGCCTGACTTCGACGTCACCCACGGTTTCGGCTTTGACGAAGCGTTTGACGTGGTCGCCGCCGAGGTTGCAGCCGTGCAAAACGCTGTCGGTCTGGCGGAGGTGAACGGTTTCAACCGGATCGAGATTGCCGGGCCGGACACGCACCGGTTCCTCGATCACATGATGTGTGGGCGCGTGACAGAGCGATCCGGCAAAGTTGGTCTTGGTTACCTTCTGAACCATCATGGCTGCGTCAAGGCAGAAGCCACGGTCGCAAATGTCCCGGACGGGCCCGTCTGGTTTGGATCCGCTGCGGCAGCAGAGTGGCATGATCTGGATTGGCTTTCGCAGCACAGCGACGGGTTCGACGTGTCGCTACGGTCACTGACAAATGATTGGACGATCCTCGTTCTGGCCGGTCCGCGGTCGCGCGAAGTGCTGAGCGCGGCAAGCCGCGGCGACTGGTCTGCGGCCGCTTTCCCGTGGCTTTCGGTGCGCCGTGCCTATGTCGGCATTGCACCGGCCGTGGTCATGTCGGTGAGTTTCTCGGGCGAATTGGCCTACGAAATCCACGTCCCCAACGCGCAGCTTTATGCGGCCTATCTGGCGCTGCGTCAGGCGGGTGAGGCATTCGGTTTGCAGCTGTTCGGGGCGCGGGCTGTCGAAGCGATGCGCATGGAAAAGGGGTTCCTGCACTGGAAGGCAGACCTGATCACCGAGTTCGACCCCTTTGAGACGGGGCTTGATCGCTTTGTGCGCATGGACAAGGGCGACTTTGTCGGCCGTGACGCGCTGATGGAGCGCAAGGCCAGTGGACCCACGACAAAACTCGTCTCATTGCGCGTCGAAATGGACAGTTGTCCGGCCCATCCGGGCGCGTCCGTCATGGTGGGCGACGACGTGGTCGGCACGGTGACGTCCGGCGATTGGGGGCATCGGGTGGGCATGAACCTGGCCTATGCCTTTGTGCGCCCTGATCAGAGTGCAATCGGCACCCGGCTGGAAGCGGATTTGCTGGGCACGCGCGTCCCGGTTGAGGTGATTGCGCCGTCGCAATACGACCCGGAGATGACGTTGCCGCGTGGATGAACCATGTGCGAAAGTTACAAACGCGGGTGACAGCCCGGGCTCCTTTTCTTAACAATTCCCGTGGAAGAGCGAGTCACGCATCCAACGCGTGACCGAAACGGGAGGAATTCCATGAACTTCACACGCAAATCATTCCTGAACATGGCGGGCGCTGCCGCGTTTGCCTTGGGCTTTGGTGGCGCCGCACAGGCGCAGGAGGTCACGCTGAGCCTGCACCAGTTCCTGCCGGCGCAGGCCAATGTGCCCAAGCTGATCCTGGACGTCTGGGCCGACGATGTCGAAGCCGCAAGCGACGGCCGGATCAAGATTGACCGTTTTCCGTCAATGCAGCTGGGCGGGCGTCCGCCCGAACTGATGGACCAGGCCATTGATGGCGTTGCGGACATTGTCTGGACCGTTGTGGGCTATACCCCGGGCCGTTATCCGTCGACGGAAGTGTTTGAACTGCCCTTCATGGTCAACGACGCGCGCGCCGCCTCGTCCGCCTACTGGCAGATGTTCGAAAAGCATATGAAGGATGGTGAGTTCAAGGACGTCAAGATTCTTGGCACATGGGTCCACGGGCCCGGCATGATCCATTCCAACAAGGCAGTGACGACACCCACCGACATGGAAGGGCTGAAAATCCGTGGTGGGTCGCGTCTTGTGAACGCGCTGCTTGAGAAAACCGGCGCAACCCCGGTCGGCATGCCTGTGCCAGCCGTGCCGGAGGGGTTGAGCAAGGGCGTCATCGACGGAACGACGATCCCTTGGGAGGTGACTGCGGCGCTGAAAGTGCCGGAACTGGTGGGCAACCATACCGAATTCGAGGGCACGGCGCTCTATACGCTGACTTTCGTACTGGCGATGAACAAGGATCGCTATGACAGCCTGCCTGAGGATCTGCGCGCCGTGATCGACAGCAAGTCCGGTCTTGAATTCAGCATCTTTGCCGGCGGCACGCAGGCCGATGCCGATGGCCCGGCGCGTCAGTTGGCCGTGGATCGTGGCAACAACATCGTCACCGTTTCGGGCGCTGATCTGGAGGCATGGAAGGCCGCAGCGCAGCCGATCTATGACGAATGGATTGCTGACATGGATGGCAAAGGCATCGACGGGCAGGCTTTGATCGACGAGGCGAAATCGCTGATGGACGCCTACGGCGGTTGATCTGCCCGCATTGAGGTGACGGGCCGCAGCGCGATGTCTGCGGCCCCGATCATGCGGCTTTTGGGGTGCCCTTGATGATCCACAGACTGGTGAAATGGCTCGCGCGCGCCTCGGCCGTGGTCGGTGGCATTGTCCTTGTTTTGCTGATCGTGCTGACCACGCTGTCCATCATCGGGCGCGAGATGTCCAAGGCCGGGCATGCGCTGGAGGGCTGGTTGGGGCAGATGATCCTCTCGCTGGGCGTGGACGAGATAAAGGGCACATATGAATTGACCGAGGCTGGTGTCGCCTTTGCCATTTTCGCCTTCTTTCCCGTCTGTCAGTTCTATGGTCAGCACGCGACGGTCGACGTGTTCACCGGCGGCTTGCGCCCGCGGGCGCTGGCGTGGCTGCGCGCGTTCTGGGAAGTGGTGCTGACGCTGGTGATCGTGTTCATCGCATTGCGCCTCTACGAAGGTATGCAACGTTATCTCGGCAACGGTGAGACGACCCTGTTTCTGCAGTTCCCTGTGTGGTGGGCCTATGCGGTGAGCGTGGGTGCGGCCGCCATCGCCAGTTTGACGGCTGTTTACTGCGCCTATGCGCGGGTGGCCGAGGCCGTCACCGGCCGGATGATCCTGCCCGAGACATGATGGATCTGCTGCGGGAATTCATTCAGTGGGCGGGGCTGAGCCGCCTTGAACTGGGCTTCTGGTCCTTTCCGGTCCTGCTGGGGCTGATCTTTTTGCGCGCCCCGATTGGGCTTGCGATGTTCCTGATGGGATTGCTTGGCTGGATCTTTGCGATGAACGGCAACCCGACGCCCATCCTCGCCAAGCTGAAATCGGAAACCTACACGACCTTTTCCAACTACTCGCTGACCATCATTCCGATGTTTCTCCTGATGGGCCAGTTTGCAACGCTGTCAGGGATGTCGTCGGCGCTTTTCAAGGCGGCGGAAGGGTTTCTGGGCCACCGCAGGGGCGGTGTCGCGATGGCCGCGGTCGGGGCCTGTGCCGGGTTTGGCGCGATCTGCGGCTCATCCCTCGCTACGGCGGCCACCATGGGACGCACGGCGCTGCCGGAATTGCGGCGCTATGGGTATTCGGGCGGCTTTTCGACAGCGACTTTGGCCGCCGGTGGCACGCTGGGCATCCTGATCCCGCCATCGGTTATCCTGGTGATCTACGCGATCATCACCGAACAGAACATCGCAAAGCTGTTTCTGGCGGCGTTCGTCCCCGGCATCCTTGCAGCCATAGGCTATGTGATCACCATCTCGATCTATGTACGGCTCTACCCGGACGCAGCGGGCACACGTCCGCCCGTGGCCTGGCCGGAACGCTGGAAAGCGCTGGCCGAAACGTGGCCTGTGCTCGCGATCTTTGGCCTTGTCGTGGGCGGCATCTATGCAGGCTGGTTCACGCCCACCGAAGGGGCCGCGATCGGCGCGGCCGGAACGGGCCTCGTGGCACTGGTCGGCGGTAATCTCACGTGGCGGGTGCTGGGCGAGGCGCTGATCGGGACGGCAAAGACAACGGCGATGATCTTTTTCATCGTGCTCGGCGCGTCCCTCTACAACAACTTTCTGGCGCTGTCCGGCGCGCCGCAATGGCTGGCGGACTACGTGCTGGGCCAAGGCTTCACACCGCTTTTGGTGCTGAGCGTGATCCTGCTGTTCTATCTGGTGTTTGGCTGCGTCATGGACAGTCTGTCGATGATCCTGCTGACCGTGCCGATCTTTTTCCCGGTGATTTCGGGGCTGGAGTTCGGCATGACGCCCGAACATGTGGCGATCTGGTTTGGTATTCTTGTCCTGATCGTCGTCGAGGTTGGGCTGATCACGCCACCCGTGGGCATGAACCTGTTCATCATAAACGCCATGGATCGCGGAACGGCGATGACGGAGACCTACAAAGCGGTGTTGTTCTTTGTCGGTTCCGACATCGTGCGGGTGATCCTGCTTGTGGCGTTCCCGGCAATCACTTTGTTCCTGCTGCCCGTTTAGGGAGGACACAATGACAGAGCATCTGGGCCTCGTTCCGCATCTGGTGAAGCGGGAAGAGCGTGCGGACGGCGCGATTGTCTTGCGGTCGGGCCATGAACTGGGGCCGACTGTTGCGTCGACCGGGGTCTGGTTGGACCATTGGGCAGATGCGGCACCCGAACGGGTGTTTCTTGCGGAACGATCCGGGGCGGGCTGGCGCGAGATCACCTATGCCGAGACCCGAGAGAGGGTGGCGCGGGTGGCCGCCGGTTTGCTCGACAGGGGCCTGGCAGGCCCGATCCTGATCCTTTCCGGCAATTCGATTGATCACGCGTTGCTGACCATCGCGGCGCAGTACATCGGCGCCGTGACAGTTCCCGTGGCCGAGCAATACAGCCTGATCCCTGCAGCACATGGGCGCCTGAGCTATGTGGTCGACCTCGTGCGGCCTGCATTGGTGTTTGCCGATGATGCGGCGGCCTTTGCGGATGCGCTTGAGCTGGCCGGTTGTCCTGCAGTCACTTCTTTGGGTGAACTGGAGCAGGATGGAGGCGTGGCGCAGGTGCATGCGGCGGTTGGGCCGGACACGGTGGCGAAACTGCTTTTGACCTCGGGGTCAACCTCGGATCCGAAAGCCGTGGAAACCACGCATGGGATGATGACGGTCAATCAGGTGCAGATTGCGACCTGTCTGCCCTTCCTGCGCGCCCGCCCGCCGGTGCTGGTGGATTGGCTGCCGTGGAACCATGTCTTTGGCGGGTCACACAACTTCAACATCGTGCTCTCGCATGGTGGCACACTTTACATCGACGATGGCAAACCGTTGCCGGCACGATTCCCGCGAACGGTCGAAAATCTGGGGCTGGTGTCAGGGACGGTATCCTTCAACGTGCCCGTTGGATTCGCACAGCTGATCAAGGCACTGGAAGCGGACGACGCCTTGCGGCAGGCCTATTTCCGCGATCTCGACATGATCTTTTACGCAGGCGCGTCCCTGCCGCAGGATGTCTGGTCCGTGCTGGAGCGTATGGCGCTGGAAACATCGGGAAAGATGCCACTGATCACAACGTCATGGGGTTTGACCGAAACAGCACCCGCGGCGCTGTTGCAGCATCAACCGGCCAAAGGTGCCGGGATCGTCGGCGTGCCCCTGCCCGGTGTCGAAGTGAAGCTGCTGGAGACGGGGGGCGGTCGCATGGATGTGCGCGTACGCGGGCCAAACATCTTTACGCGGTATCACCGAAACGACGTAAAGACAGCGGACGCCTTTGATGAAGACGGGTTTTTCGTAACCGGAGACGCCATGCGTCTGCTTGATATGGATGATGTGGGGCAGGGCCTGCGCTTTGACGGGCGGTTGTCCGAAGACTTCAAACTGTCCAGCGGCACATGGGTGCAGGCCGCCACGCTACGACTGGATATGCTCGAAGCGCTCAAACCTCACGCGCAGGATGTGATCGTGTGCGGGCATGGGCGAGACGTATTGGGCATCATGATTTTCCCGGCACCTTCCGTTTCAGGCACAAAGGATCGGGGTGCGTTGATCAGTGACATCGCACCGGACATACGAAAGCGTTTGGAGGCGCATCTTGCAGCGGTGTCCGGGTCTGCTCGCCGCGTGGCGCGCGCGCTGCTTTTGGCCGACCCGCCGGATATGGGCGCAGGAGAAGCGACAGCCAAAGGCAACCTGAACTTTGCCAAAGTGCTTGAACGTCGGGCGGCCCTGGTGGATCGGCTCTATGATGACAGTGATCCGGCGGTGATCTTGCCTACGCAAAACGTGCATTAAAATGCATGTTTTCGATTGAGGCTTTGTTCGCGGCGCCGTCGGGGTGCACGATAAAGCATATCATGAGTCTTGGGAGGGGCGCATGAGCAACGCAGCCATCTATTTTGTCGACCGCCACGTGGCCGAAGGGCGCAGCGACAAGGTCGCCTTTCGCGAAGCGGGATCAAAGCGCAGCCTGACATATGGTGCGCTGGCCGCGCAAAGCGATCAGGTGGTGGGCGCATTGACAGCCATCGGCATGCGGCGCGAGGAACGGTTGGCGCTGCTGGTGCTTGATCAGATCGAGTTCCCGGTACTCTTTTGGGGTGCGCTCAAGGCCGGTGTCGTACCTGTACCGCTCAACACGTTGCTGGCGACGCCGGTATACACCGCGATCCTCAAGGACAGTCGCGCACGGGCGCTGGTTGTGTCGGAACCTCTATGGGACGTGATCGCCCCCACCCTGCCCGATCTGCCGGAGATCGAAACGGTCATCATCATCGGCGGCGCGCGCGACGGCGCCCTTGGCTACGAGGATTTCATAGCACAAGGGGCACCTGTGACCGCGCCGTTTGACGCCAGCGACGATGACGCCGCCTTCTGGCTCTATTCGTCGGGCTCAACCGGGGCACCGAAAGGCGTTGTGCATGTCCATGGGGCCTTGCGCGCGACGGCAGACACCTACGGTGCGCAGGTGCTCGGCATCCGTGAGACCGATACGGTCTTTTCAGCGGCGAAGTTCTTTTTTGCCTATGGGCTTGGCAACTCGATGACGTTTCCGATGTCGGTGGGGGCCACGTCGGTGATCTTTGGCGGGCGGCCCACGCCTGACGCAATGATCGATACCCTTGCGGCGGAACGGCCGACGATTTTCTGCGGCGTGCCGACGCTTTATGCCGCGATGGTGGCGCATGTGGATGCCCACGGCGCGCCTGACGTTTCACTGCGCCTTTGTATCTCGGCGGGTGAGGCCTTGCCTGAGGATGTTGGACTGCGCTGGCGGACGCATTTCGGCGTGGACATTCTGGATGGCGTTGGCTCGACCGAGATGCTGCACATCTTCCTCAGCAACGCGCCGGGCGACGTTGTGTACGGCACATCCGGTGTGCCTGTGCCCGGCTATGACATGCGTCTGGTCGATGACAACGGGAACACCGTACCAGTCGGCGAGATTGGCGAGCTTGTGGTCAATGGCGCTTCGGCGGCTGCGCTTTACTGGAACAAGCGCGACAAGAGCCGCGCTACATTCGAGGGCGTATGGACGCGTACGGGTGACAAGTACGAACAGCGCGATGATGGGCGTTACATCTACTGCGGACGCACGGACGACATGTTCAAGGTGTCGGGGATCTGGGTCAGCCCGTTTGAAGTCGAGCAGGCCATTGTCAGCCACCCGGCTGTCCTGGAATGCGCAGTGGTGGCCGCACAGGACGATGATGGCCTCGACAAACCCAAGGCCTTTGTCGTGCTGCAGGGCGACGCGCCAGACGGTTTTGACGCGGCACTCAAGGCGCATGTGCAAGAGCGCGTCGGCAAATGGAAATACCCGCGCTGGATCGAATGTGTCGAGACTTTGCCCAAGACGGCGACAGGCAAGATCCAGCGGTTCAAGCTGCGCGGCGGCGTGTAATGGCGTGGGGCAACGGGCATCTGGCAGTGGCTGGCCACAGCCTCGAATACGCCTGCCACGGACCTGCGCCGGATGTGGCACCGACACTTGTGATGCTGCACGAAGGGTTGGGCAGTGTCGGGCTTTGGCGCGACTGGCCTGCGGCGTTGGCGAAGGCCACTGGTTTGGGCGTTCTGGCCTATTCCCGTGCCGGTTACGGGCGCTCGTCGACAATATCGTTGCCGCGCCCATTGGACTACATGACGCGCGAAGCCGAGGATGTGCTGGGCCCCGTGATGGACGCTGTTGGTGTGCGGTCGGCGATCCTGCTGGGGCATTCGGACGGTGCGACGATTGCAGCGATCTATGCCGGTTCGGTGTCGGACATGCGGGTGCGGGGTCTGGTGCTGCTGGCCCCGCATTTCTTTGTCGAGCCTTCGGGGCTCGCTGCCATCGCGGACGCAGGGCGCGCCTTTGACAAAGGGGATCTGCGGGATCGCTTGGCGCGGCATCATGATGACCCGGATGCAGCCTTTGGCGGCTGGTTCGGGGCGTGGACCGACCCGGGATTTGCTGATTGGTCCGTGGCAGACGCCATTGATCACTGGCGCATTCCCGTGCTGGCTGTGCAGGGTGATGCGGATCCATATGGAACACGTGCGCAGATCGATGAAATTGCGGATCGCATTTATGCGCCGCTCGAAACGCTGTGGCTGAAAGGGGTTGGGCACGCACCGCATGTCGAACGACCCGAAAAGGTGACCGAAGCCGTCGCCGCGTTCTGTGAGACGTTGATAGTGATGGAGACTGAGGCGTCTCCGCTCCTTTAGAAGTGGCATTAAAATGCAACAATTCAGAGTGGTCCGTGCCATACAGCGGTGTCGTGATGTACGATAGTGCGCAAATGATCGGAATCGCGTGAATGACTGACCGCATCGACTTTCAGACAGATCCGTCCCGCTATCGCCATTGGCACGTTGCCTATGATGGCGCAGTAGCGACACTGACGATGGACGTCGACGAGGATGCGGGGTTGTTTGAGGGCTATCAACTCAAGTTGAATTCCTACGATCTGGGGGTCGATATCGAACTGGCGGATGTGGTGCAGCGGATGCGGTTCGAGCATCCGGAGGTCAGGGTCGTCATCCTGCAGTCGGGCAAGGACCGTGTGTTCTGTGCCGGGGCCAATATCCGGATGCTGGCGGGGGCCCCGCATGCCCACAAGGTGAACTTTTGCAAGTTCACAAACGAGACGCGGAATACCTACGAGGCAGCCGAAGCGGATAGCGGCCAGAAATATGTAGCAGCGATCCGGGGGGCGTGCGCAGGTGGCGGATACGAACTGGCGCTGGCCTGCAATCACATCATGCTGACGGATGATTCCTCGTCGTCCGTGGCCTTGCCGGAGGTGCCCTTGCTGGCTGTTCTGCCCGGCACCGGTGGGCTGACGCGGGTGACGGACAAGCGCCGGGTGCGGCGCGATCTGGCGGATGTGTTTTGCTCCACCGAGGAGGGCGTAAAGGGCAAACGCGCGGTGCAGTGGGGGCTCGTGGATGAAGCGGTGCCAAACGCGCGTTTCGACGACGTTGTGGCCGAGCGGGCACGGGCATTTGCCGACGCGAGTGACAAGCCGCAGGCGCAAGGCATCACGCTGGGTCCACTGGAGCGCAGCTTTGGCACGGAGGGCGACGTGACCTATTCCCTGGTCGAGGTGGCGCTGGACCGGGCCGGTCGACGCGCCGAGATCACGCTCAAGGGAGCGGATCAGCCTGCGCCGACATCACCGGCAGAGATCGAGGCTCTGGGGGATCAATTCTACCTGTTGCGTTTGGCGCGCGAGTTGGACGACGCAATCCTGCACTTGCGCCTCAATGAGGCGGAACTGGGTTTGTGGGTGTTTCGGACGCAAGGCGATCCCGAGGCGGTGCTTGCCCATGAGGCGGTGGTGCTGGATCACCCCGACCACTGGCTGTGCAACGAGATCCGGCACTATTGGAAGCGGGTGCTGAAACGGGTTGACGTGACTTCGCGATCGCTGACGGCGCTGGTCGAGCATGGCAGTTGCTTTGCGGGCGTGTTGGCCGAACTGCTTTGGGCTGTCGACCGGACGTACATGATGGAAGATGACTTTGAGGGCGACAATCGCCCGCTGGCAACGGTCACATTGAGCGCCGGAAACTTTGGCGCCTACCCGATGGCCAACGATCTGACACGGTTGCAAACCCGGTTTTACGGGACGGACGGCGTAGATGATCTGGAGGACCGGATCGGCACGGCGCTGGAGGCCGAAGACGCAGATGAACTGGGCCTCGTCACAATGATCCTCGACGACATCGATTGGGAAGACGAAATCCGGATTTTTATGGAGGAGCGGGCCAGTTTCTCGCCGGATGCGATGACGGGGATGGAAGCGAACCTGCGTTTTGCCGGGCCGGAGACAATGGAAACGCGAATCTTCGGCCGCCTGACGGCCTGGCAGAACTGGATTTTCAACAGGCCCAATGCGGTCGGAGCGGACGGCGCGCTGCAGCGTTATGGCACAGGCGTGCGCGGGAAATTTGACATGGAGCGGGTATGACCGTTTTGCGAGGGTCCGTTTTCTTGCAAAGAAAACGGCGGGAAACCGATGCGGTTTCCGGCACCAGGAGGAGATGAAGACATGACTGTGATGAACGTCAGCTATGACACCCAAATCCCCAACAACGTCGGGCTGAGCCAGGACCGCAAGGTTTTGAAAGCGCTTGAGAAATGGCACCCCGGTTATATCAACTGGTGGAATGACCTGATCCCGCAGAATTTTCAGGAAAGTATGGTCTATCTGCGCACGGCGGTCAGTGTGGACCCCAAGGGCTGGGCCAAGTTCGACTATGTGAAGATGCCCGAATACCGGTGGGGCGTGCTGCTGGCCCCGGCGGTTGACGACAGGCGCATCCCCTGTGGCGAGCACTATGGCGAACCGGCCTGGCAGGAGGTGCCGGGCGAATATCGCAATATGCTCAAACGGTTGATCGTCATTCAGGGCGACACGGAGCCGGGATCCGTGGAACAGCAGCGCTTTCTCGGCCTCACGGCGCCGAGCCTTTACGACATGCGCAACCTTTTTCAGGTCAATGTCGAAGAAGGTCGGCATCTGTGGGCGATGGTCTACTTGCTGCAGAAATACTTTGGCAAGGATGGGCGGGAAGAGGCGGATGACATGCTGGTCCGGTCGTCGGGTTCGGACGAAGCGCCGCGGATGTTGGGTGCGTTCAACGAGGAAACGCCGGACTGGCTGTCGTTCTTCATGTTCACCTACTTTACCGACCGGGATGGCAAGATGCAGCTCGAAAGCCTCGCGCAGTCCGGCTTTGATCCGCTGTCGCGCACGTGCCGTTTCATGCTGACCGAAGAAGCGCACCATATGTTTGTGGGCGAGACGGGCGTGACGCGCACCATCCAGGCGACCCTTGCCGCGATGGAAGCGAACGGGATCGACGATCCCTATGACATCGACAAGATTCGCGATCTGGGCGTGATTGATCTGCCCACGATCCAGAAAAAGCTGAACCTGCACTATACACTCTCACTGGACCTCTTTGGTCAGGAGGTCAGCACAAATGCTGCTAACGCGTTCAATGCTGGGATCAAGGGTCGGTATCTGGAACAGCGGATCGAAGACGATCACAAGTTGCACAGCGATACCTACAAGGTGGCAAGTGTTGTGGACGGGCAGATCGTGACCGAGGATGTACCTGCGCTCACCGCGATCAACATGCGGTTGCGGGATGACTACGTGCGCGATGCGAGCGGTGGCCTGCGGCGCTGGAACAAGCAGATTTCGCGCACCGGGATCGACTTTGAACTGAAGCTGCCGCACGAGGGGTTCCATCGCAAGATCGGCGTCTTCGCCGGTCACCCGATCACACCGGAGGGCACTTTTGTCAGCCAGGCTGACTGGGATGCGCGGGCGGATGAGTGGCTGCCGACCAAGGAGGACGGCGCCTTTATCCAATCACTCATGAAACCCTGCTACGAGCCGGGTCAGTTCGCCAGTTGGATCGCCCCACCGCGCGTGGGGATCGACAACAAACCGGGCGACTTTGAATATGTCAAACTGCATATGGCCTGAGCGGAGCACACCATGAATATCGGGATTTATTACGGATCGGAGACCGGCAATTCGGAGATGCTGTGCGAGGATATCGAGGCGGAGTTGGGCGAGAGCTTTACGTGCGATATCCAGAGCCTTGCCGACGTGGACCCCGCAACGATGGATCGCGACCGGTTTTGCATCTTTGTCACGTCGACATATGGCAACGGCGACCTGCCGTCGACCGCACTGCCCTTTGAGGAAGCGTTGACAGAACGTACGCCGGATCTCAAAGGCTTGCGCTTTGCCATTTTCGGGCTGGGGGATCAGGTGTTCGCCGAGACGTTCAACCACGGCTCCAAGAAACTCTGCGAAATGCTGGTGGCGCGTGGTGCGGTTCAGATCGGTGAGCGGGGTCTGCACGATGCGTCCGGCTTTGAAATGCCCGAAGACATTGCGTTGCCGTGGGTGCGCGGCATCATGGATCTGATAGCGGCGGACAAGGCGGCCTGACATTCAGTTGCACCTCACAAATGACCCCCTTGCCAATTTGGCGACAGGGGTCTCCCGGGGTGCTCCGATTGCATACAAATGTGCACAACTCAGGTTGCCTGTCGGTCGGCGGGGAGGGGCATCAGGTCGCACCCAATGGCCCGCTAATTCCTTGAAGCGGCTTGCTTTTGCATTAGCTCACGCGATGTAACGAGACAGTGCGCACATGAGCAAACACACACATATTCAGGATGACACCCCGGCGATCATGGATCGCCTGGCGACGCGTGTGCGCGCGGCGCGCGCGGCCCTCGGGCTGTCGCGACGGGCCTTGTCGGAACGGTCCGGCGTGTCGCCGCGCTACCTTGCCCAGATCGAGGCGGGTGAGGGCAATATCTCTGTCCTGTTGCTGGATCGCGTGGCGACGGCGCTGGACGTGCGGATCGAAGATCTGGTGAGCGCGGCAGACCCCGCGGAGACCGAAGCGGCGCGTGTGGCGCAGCTCTATCAGGCCGCGACAAACCCGGCGATCTTGCGCGCGCAGCGTATCTGTCTTGTTGGCTTGCGCGGCGCGGGTAAATCGACGCTGGGCGCGCAGGCCGCGGCCAAGTTGAACATCCCCTTTGTGGAATTGAATGAACTGATCGTGGCGCAGTCCGGCATGCCAACCAGCGAGGTTATGGCGCTTTATGGCCAGGACGGGTACCGCGCGATTGAGGCGCGCGCGCTGGATGAGGTTGTTGCCACGCACAACAAGATGATCCTTGCCGTATCGGGAGGCATTGTGGCGGCACCCGCGACCTACGCGCAGGTGCTGGAACGCTTTCATACGATCTGGGTGCGTACGAGCCCGGCCGAGCACATGGCGCGGGTGCGGGCGCAAGGGGATTTGCGCCCGATGGAGGGCAATCCTGGCGCAATGGATCAGCTCAAGACCCTGCTGCGCGAGCGTACGCCGGACTATGAACGTGCTTTTGCACAGGTCGATACGACCTCGCGTCCGGTGCAAAGCTCGGTCAACGACGTGCTTGCGGTCATCGCGAAACACCGGTTGCTGAACGGGCTTGGTCCCGCATGAGTGCGGTTCACGCATTGCAGACATCCTTCTGGTTGGCCTGTGATGCGTTGATATGGCGGCATTGCGCGCCATGGGAGCTGGACGAAGCGATGGTGGCGTGGGGCTATGGGATGGGGCCATGCGAAGCGCAGGATTTGGTCGGGTTGGACAGGGTGGCGGACGCACGGAACGGGCGCGGGTCGCCGGTGCTGCCGCGCATGGTCGCGGAAGGCCGCCTGGGCAAGGCCGCAGGATGGGGATATTATCGCTATCCCGGCGGCGGGGGCGCGGTGGTCGACCCGTTGCTGGATGACCTTGTTGCAGAGGAAGCCCGGTTTGCACATGTCACGCGCCGGGACATGTCAGACGCTGATCTGGTGGCGCGTCTGCATGAGGCCGTCCGCGATGACGTACACCGGGATGTGCAGGCATCCGCGCGCCTGTTGCACTTTCCGATTGGGCGTCTGGCGTTGATCTGAGGCCGCCGGGTGGACGCTCTTTGGCTGTGCCAAAGACGCCCCACCCGCCGTCCCGTCAGAGCGCCAGGAGGATCATCGTGGCGACACCCCAGAGCGTCATTTGATAATGCGTGTTCTGCGCGCCTTCGTGGCAGAACCAATAGCAGAAGTGATTGCCGACGATCAGGAACCCGGCCCAGACGGCGGTGAATGCCATTGTGCCAATCATCGCAATTGTGCGGCCTGTTTCCAGGGCAGCGACCCCGGCGAGCGCGAGGATCAGTCCGAGCACGCCAGCCCAGAGCAGCAGTGTCGCGACCGCTTCGGCGGCAACCACGGTGCGGAATGCCCAGAGTTGCGCGCGTCTGTTCGTCACCGCGCGGTGCGCCACAGGCGCGAAGGCGTCGGGGTATTCGTTTCGCATCCGGGTCATTTCCATGACCTCGGCCGTGTATGTCTCATTCACGGAAGGATGCAGGATATTGTCGCGCACACCCAGCGTGAGCCAGGCCGCGATCAGACCCGTGGCGAGGGTTTGCGCTGCAACAACTGTGGTTTCCATATGCTGTCCCTTCCAAGAAAAAAGGGGCCGCCCGGGCGGGCGACCCCTCTCATTCATCAGTCCCTGATCAGGTCCAGGCGAGTTCCGCCGGGCGGATCTCGAACGAGATGTGGTGCGCGCCCCCGGCCAGACCTTCCTTGGTGTGGTTGTAGAGCGAGCGCCAGTAGGGCTGGATCGTCACACCATCGTCCTGCAGGATCTTCTGGCCCTTGGCCATCAGCGCACGACGCTTTTCGAGGTCTGCGGTTGCCAGCGCTTCTTCGAGGTTGGCGTCGAAGTCAGCGTTGGAATAGCCGAACTCGTTCCACGCCTCGCCGGAGCGATAGGCCAGCGCCCAGATCTGGACGCCGAGCGGGCGGTGGTTCCAGTTGGTCGAGCTGAACGGATACTTGGCCCAGTCGTTCCAGAAGGTCGAACCCGGCAGGATCGTCCGCTTGACGTTGATGCCCGCATCACGCAGCTGAGCGGCCACCGCATCGGTGGTGTCCTTGCGCCATGCGTCGTCGATCGAGATGAGCTCGTGTTCGAAGTCACCCATGCCCGCCTCGTCCATCAGCGCCTTGGCGGCGGCAGGATCAACGGTGCGTTCGGGCATTTCCGCATATTCGGGGTGCATCGGCCCGACATGGTGGTTTTCGGCAGGAATACCGCGACCCGCATAGCCCAGTTCGAGCAGGACGGCGTTGTCGACGGCCATGCTGATGGCCTTGCGGACGCGGGCATCCTCGTAGGGTTTCTTGCCATCGACTTCGGCCAGCTGATTGGGGCGGATCACGATGGTCGCCGCTGTGGCGATCTCGTTGTTCACCCAGCCGTCGAGCGTGTCGAAGATGTCGATGAATTCACCCTCGATGGAGTAGGTCATATCGATCTCTTCGGCTTCAGCCGCAGCCACAAAGGCCGACGGGTCTGTGCCGTAGTCGATATACTCGATCCGGTCGAGGTTGGCGCCGTTGCCTTCGTTCCACCATGTGTGGTCGGCGTTCTTGACCAGAACGGCTTTCACACCCACTTCGAGCGATTCCGGCAAGTAGGGGCCGGTGCCGATGGGGTTGTCGATGCTGTCCACAGATGTCGCAGGGTGCGTGATTGCCGCCGGGTAGTCGGCCATGCCCGCGATCAGCGTGATGTCAGAGGCCGGCAGGTTCAGTTGCACCGTGTGGCTGTCAACGACGACAATCGCGCCGTCGATGGCCTTGCCCGTGTCATTGTCGATCAGCGTGGCAAAGCGGCCCGCCATGGAGTTGCCTTCGACGTCCTTCTCGCACCAGCCGGTGATGTTGCGCGCAACGTCTTCGGCGGTGAAATCGTCGCCGTTGTTCCACTTCACGCCCTGACGGACTTTCAGTGTGTACTGCGTGGCGTCGTCGTTGATTTCCCAGCTTTCGAGCAGCGAGGGCAGGAACGTACCGTCGTTCTCGTACGTCACCAGATATTCCAGCCAACCCCGCGAGAAGTTTGCGATCTGGCTCCAGTCATATGTGCGCGGGTCCTTGAGGCCGCGAACCTCTTGCTGGATGCGGACGGTGCCGCCGGGCTTGGCGTGTGCCGCCGCCTGTGCCGGCGCGGCCATGCCGAGCATGCCGTATGCGGTGGCGGCCGTTGCGCCGAAGGTGCTGGCCATGGCCAGGAATTCGCGGCGATTGACAGCGTCGGAGCCGACCTTGGCGGCCTGATCGACGATCACCTTTGGCATCGGCTTGCCGGTGCGGGTTACAAAATCCATGTTCTTCCTCTCTGTTGGCGTCGCGAGATGTCCCTCGCGCCCTTGTGCGGCGGTTTTGAGTGGCCCGCCTGTTCGGTGTTGCAGTTGATCTGCGTTTATTTCGCCACCCCTTCGTGGGGGACGCGGTGAGTTCAAACGATCACACGCATGGCGTCAACCCCATCTTCCGGCGTTGCGGAAACACAGATACTCGATAATTTCCTTGGTTTTTTGTAATTCCACGGCGTCCCACGGTGCAAAACCGCCCTTTGGTCCCAAATCAGGACATCGCCGGGCTGCCATTGGTGGCTGTAGACGAATTGCTGCCCCGTCACGGCCTTGAGCGCTGCGTCGATCAAGGCAGCGCCCGCCGCTGCCTCCATCCCGTCCACCGCAAAGGCATGTGATGCAATATAAAGCGCCTCCGCGCCGTTCACGGGGTTGCGCCAGACCGCGCGCCAAAGCTGGTCGGGCCATTTGTTGAACATCGGGAGTTTCGCCAGTTCGGGGCTGATCCGGGCGCGCGAATGGCTGTATCGGTGCCAGAGTGCCGCGTCGCGCAGTTGCGATTTCAGGGCAGGGTCCATCTCGGCCCAGCCCGCGCGGGTCGATGCAAGTTCCGTTGCGCCGCCGCTTTCTGTCA
This sequence comes from uncultured Rhodobacterales bacterium, assembly GCA_964603315.1. GTDB lineage: Bacteria > Pseudomonadota > Alphaproteobacteria > Rhodobacterales > Rhodobacteraceae > Tateyamaria. The sequence continues at coordinate 45,083 of CAZRUV010000008.1, read as the reverse complement.
CCACGCGTCCGATCAGTATGTTCGTCAGGGCAGGCGTGGGCAGAAACGTACTGTCGGCGTGCCAGAGCATGTTGGCCTGCAGGTTGAGCGTGTGCAAATCCAGTGCGTCCGCCGTCGTGCCATCGTCGCGTACATTGCTGACCTGCGGCACTTTGAAACCCGCGCCGCCCGTAAGATCCTCGGCGTTCCGATCTTCAAGGGGCCCGAAGAACTGCGCCAGCCTGATATGCGCCGCATCGTCGATGTCCTGATCGCGAAACAGAAGCGCGGAGTGTTCCTCAAAGAGCGCGCGCAGTTCCGCGTATTGCGCGGCATCCGTTCGCGCGAGGGAGACACCGTGAACCTCGACGCCGAACTTGTCGTGAAGTGGTGTTGTCCGCATCTTGATCACTCCTGTCCCATCGCTTCGATGTCTTCGGGGTCCAGATGCGCAACCTCGGCCCAGAACCGCGACTTGGCGCTGTTGAGCAGACCCTTGGGGTCCATCCGTTTTTTCCAGGCAAGGTGGGTGTAGTCCGCCTTGAGCCCGCCGCCTTCGACGTTCCACGTGTGCGCGTCATAAACCGGAAAGCCGTTTGCCTCGTAGGTTGCGTTGATCTCTTGCAGGCGGTCTTGCGTGGTGAACCAGATAATCGGCAAATCAAAGGTCACGATCTGTCCGCCGACGCGGGCGAATTCGTGATGCATCCAGACGTCATCCCCCAGTTTGGGCCTGAGGGCGGCAATCGCGTCGGGGTCCGGCGGGATCGGGCAACCGACCTGCTGATACGTGGCGGAGCGGTCCGCCTTGAGCACTTGCAGCGTGGTGTGGTTGTAGCTGAAATCGAAGACATGCGGCAGGCCAAGCGCCTGGCGTTCGGCGTCAGATATCACCAGATCGACGGTGCCGTTCGCGTCGGTCATCAGGCCGGAAAATCGCGCGCGTTCTTCGCCCGGCAGCAGAGAGACGAGCAGGTGCTTGTCCGGTCGGATGTGACCCTTCAGCTTTGGAAAGTAGGAACAGATGCGCGCGTCGACCGTGGTGATCAACTTGGCCCCGATATCCGTGGATTGCGCGAGGGCGAGGCCTGCACCGTAGGCGGCCTCGTAGCTGTCGAAGGTCGCGATACATCCAACCCAGTCCCGACGCGGCACCGTGCGCAGGGTCACGTCGGTTATGACACCGTTGAGGCCCCAGGCGTGGTGGATGTGCAATGTGTCGGTGCCATTGAACTGCTTGGGTTGCGGATCCCCGTTTACGGGCAGGACCGTCAGCGACATGAGGTTGCCCGGGTCGCGTAACGCGCCGTTTGCGATGGAACCGATACCCGCGCTGCCCCCGGCAACAAAGCCGCCGACCGTCGCGATATCCTGCGTCGACGGGAACATGGCCATTTCCTGCCCCGTCTTGCTGAGTGCGGCGTTGATATCGGCCATGAGCGCGCCCGCCTCGGCGCGCACGTAGCCGTCGCCGATCTCAAGCACGCGATTGAGGCCAGTGGTTTCGATGATCAGCCCGCCGTCCATCGGCACGGCCTGTCCGTAGTTTCCGGTCCCGCCGCCCCGCAGGACGATGGGCGCATCATGCGCGAAAGCGAGGGCAAGCGTACGCGCCATTTCGTCTTGCGATTTGGGGCGGGCGACAAGATCGCCGAAACAGGTGCGCAGGCTGTCGTTCAGGATCGGGGAATACCAGAAAAAATCGCGGCTGCGTTTCTTGACCAGAACCGTCTCGGTTATGGTCTCGATGGGGTCGAGCGCAGCCGCGAATGCGGCCCAGTCAATGTCGGTTTTGCCGGAGATGGAGGTCATTTGATCACCTTTGATGCAGGGATGGGGCGCGCGCGCCCGGCAATGACATCCGCGAGCGTGGCAACGTCATAGACCGAAAGCGCGTCAAGCGGGCTGGTGTCGACATGGACCGGTCGCGCGCCAAGCGCGCGTGCCGCGTCGGTTGTGATCGACGCAAGCCAGCGGTCGAGCGGTGGGTCGAGATGGGCGGCAAGGACCGCAAGATTGAGCGCGGCCATGGGGTCATGTGCGCCGGTGGGGCAAAACGCGTCCGCGACGTTGTCGGACCCGACAACGATGGGTACGCCGCCGGCGTGCAACTCGCGCAGGCGCGTGATGCCGCGCCTGTCGGGAGAGCCGTCCACGCGGCCCTGCAGGTAGAGGTTGGTGGTGGGCAAGGCGCAAATGTGGATACGGGCGGCCAGCAGCTTGTCGATGATGCGGCTGAGGTCAGCCTTGGACCGGTCCATCAGACTGACGGCGTGACCGCACAGGATCGGCCCTCCGTACCCGGTGGCAATCGCGGCGTCGGCGATGGCCTCAAGCCCGTTCATGTCACCGAGGCCTTCGTCCACATGGAAATCGAGCGGCAAGGCAAAGCGTTGGGCCATTGCAAAGATCGCCTTCAATCCCGCTTCCAGTTTCGGCTGGTCGTAGACGAATGCGCCCAGAACACCCGCGTCTTGCGCCAGTTGTCGCGCAACTGTCTCCGCAAACGCGGTATCGGTCCATTGCAGGACACCCGTCAGCGCGGCGCGTTGCAGTCCTGCGTGATCTTGCGAAAGCTCGCCCAGCACGGACCACGCCAGCGGTGCATCTGCCGCGTCGCCCCAATCCACATGGCTGCGGATCAGGGAACACCCGGCGTCGTGCGCCTCTTTCAGGCCGCGTGCAGCGCGGGTGCGCAGATCATCTTCGGTCCAATTGGCCTTGTCGTCGCGCTGCATGGCGATGGCGTGGGGCAGATCACCGCCCACCGGGCCGAGGCGGTATTGGGTGTGGCACTTGTCGAGGTGGCAATGCGCTTCGACCAGCTTGGGCAGGACCAAGCGGGCCGGGCCGCCTTTGGGCGGGTTCAACGCCACGATCCGCCCGTTTTGCACGATAGGCTGGCCATGGCGGATGCCCTGTCGGACGTCGCCGCCAAATCGGTCCGGCTCACTTAAAACGCTGTCGGGAACAAGGATGTCGGTCACGCAGCACCACCGAAGAAGCGGTCGAGAAACCCCATGAACCACGCATGTTGTGCCGCGTCATGCGCGTGCATCAGGCGCGTTTGTTCTTCTTTGGACTGCACGCCGGGTTCATCGTAGCGGCCCCAATCATCGCCGCGTTCCATCCACCTGCCAAATCCGGATCGGGTTTGTTCGGGGTGGAACTGGAAGGCCATGACGGTGCCACCCACCGAAAATGCCTGATTTTTGAACAGCGCGCTCGAGGCGAGGTGTGTGGCACCGTCTGGAATATCGAAGGTGTGAAAATGCGCCTGTGTGAAGTGCATCGGCTTGGGCAGCCAGCCTGTGCCTGCTGTGGTGGGCGTCACTTCGTAATAGCCGAATTCATGGTTGCTATGGCCCGGGGCACCGGCGAACGCGCCCATGTGATGAGCGATCATCTGCGCGCCCTGGCACAGGCCCAGCAGAGGGATGCCGGCCTGCATCGCGGCATCGATGATGCGGTATTCCTCATGCAGGAATGGATGCAGCGCGGTGTCATAGGCGTTGTAGTTTCCGCCGTAGATGGCAACGCCTGCAAGGTCATCGGTGATGTCGCCGAGCGTGTCCCCCTGAAACGGGCGCCGGATGTCCGCCGTGACGCCATTTTCGGCGCACCATGTCGTGATCCGGTCATCGGTGGGGTCAGCCTCATGTCTGACACAGAGAATCCGCATGCGCATCGCTCCCGCAAAGTTGGGGTTTCATGCGGCCCTGAAGACGTGAATCTGTGCCAGAGATTTGAGAAACAGCCTTCCAAACTTTGCGGGACTGCGCAAGTCTCGGTGCATGAAATCACTGACCCCATCTTCGATCGCCCCGCCTTTTGCCCGCTATTCCCATGGGGTAGAGGTGCCGCCCGGTCAGCGTTTGGTGCGTACCTCGGGTCAACTGGGCATCGAAAACGGCGCTGCGCCCGAAGGGTCAGAGGCGCAGGCGCGGATCTGCTTTGCGAATATCGTGGCGATTTTGGCGGAAGCGGGCATGGGACCCGATGATATATTTCACCTGAGTGCCTTTGTTACGGATCGGGCGCATATGGCGGGGTACATGGCCGCGCGGGATGCGTTTGTCGGAGACCGCGCGGAGTTGCCAAGTTCGACGCTGATGATCGTGTCGGGTTTTACCCGGCCCGAGTTTGTGGTTGAGGTCGAGGCCTGGGCGGCGGCCACCTGAATTGCGCCGCTTGCGCGGCACACGATGTTTTGCACCCTCCTCCGGAGGATGCGTTTTTGTGGGGGCTGCGCCCCCCACGCCCGCAAGATGATTTCACCCGGATTGGGGAAATGCGCGGGCTTCGGTCAGGAGCTGCTGGAAGCGGTCGAGATCCCCCAACTCGTTCATGAGAATGAGCACGAGGCGCGCGTTCAGCGCGTGGGACTGATCGGTGCTGAGCCCGTCATGGGCCGCAAGAAGGGCGGCGTAGGCGTCGTCGCCATGGGGTCCGAGATTGTCGGGCAGGGTCATTGCGTGGCTCCCATGGCGCGGGCGTGGGCTGTGGACATGGCAGACGGGTCAGGTGACCGGAAATATGCGCAGATGTGGCCGTCCGGGCGCACAAGATATGCCCCGGCGTCGCCGTAGCGCGCGTTGCGTTCCGGCGTATCCGGCAGGGCAACGGTGTCGACGCCAGCGGGCGCCTGCCAGTCCTGCGCGTCAACGGTCAGCAGACAGAAGCGGCCCTGTGCCTTTTCGATCAACCAGCCATCGGCCATGGGCATGTCGATCAGCGCCTGCCCGACCAGCGGGTGCGAGGCCGTTTGCAGATCATGGCCACCGAGGTTGCACGGTTGGCTGAGCCTGCCGGAATTGATCAGCTTGCGGGCGAACGGGTGCTTTGACGCGAGGCGGAGGGTTTCATTGCGAAAGAGCACTTCGATCTCGGACTTTGGTGTCATGAAATTGGTGGCGCGCGCGGAGTTCAGGATGTTCTCGTCCGAGCCATGGCGGCGTTCCGCGTCGTAGCTGTCCAGCAATGCAGGCGCCGCGCCACCCAGAACGGCGGCGAGTTTCCAGGCGAGGTTGTCAACGTCCTGAATGCCGCCATTGCCACCGCGCGCGCCGAACGGCGACACCACATGGGCGCTGTCCCCGACAAACAGAACGCGGTTGTGGACAAACCGGTCCAGTTTTGCGCAGCGGAACTTGTAGACGCTCATCCAGTCAAGGCGAAAGGGCATGTCGCCGATAATGGCCTTGATGCGCGGGATCACCTTTTCCTCGGTGGCTTCCGTTTTGGGATCGGTATCGGGGCCCAATTGCAAGTCGATGCGGTAGATGTTGTCGGGCTGTTTGTGCAACAGGGCTGATTGGCCGGCGTGGAAGGGCGGGGCGAACCAGAACCAGCGCTCGGGATCATCGGTTTCAAAGGGGCTGTGCGGAAGCTCAACGTCGATGATCAGGAAATGTTCTTCGAACGTCTGTCCTTCGAACGACAACCCCATACGTTTGCGTGTGGGCGATCCCGCGCCTTCGGCTGCGATGTAGTAGTCTGCCTCGAGCGTGTAGGTGCCATCCGGGGTTTCGATCGAAAGGCTGACATGGTCACCATGATCGGAGTGATCCGTCACCTTGTTGAGAAAGCGCAGGTCGATGAAATCACCAAGTTCCCGGGCCCGTTCGACCAGATATTGCTCCACGTAGTATTGCTGAAGGTTCACGAAGGCAGGGTATTTGTGGCCCTCCTCCGGCAGCAGGTCGAAGCTGTAGACCTCGTCATGACCGTGAAACAGGCGACCAACCTTCCAGGTGACACCCTTGTCGCGCATCCTGTCTCCGACACCGAGGCGGTCAAAGATCTCGAGCGTCCGTTTCGCCCAGCAAATGGCGCGGGAGCCAACCGACACGACGTTGTTGTCGTCCAGTACGACGGACGCGACGCCCTGTTGCGCAAGATCAATGGCCATGGCAAGCCCGATGGGACCGGCGCCGACGATGGCAACAGGGTGGCGGGGTTCGGGAGCCCTGAGCCCGGGCGGGGCAACATAGGGAAACGGTGCATAATCATAGGCCATCGGGATGGTCCCTTTTGATCAGTTTGCGTGTGGTCCAGATTGAGGTGCCGCCAAAGAACAGAGCGGCAATACCAACCGCTTCCCAACCGCCGGGCCCTTGTGGCCAGCCGCGATAGGCGATGGCGGCCACAAGCAGCGCGAGGCCCGCAAGCGAAAAGACAAGCCGGAACTTGAGGTCGCTGCGGGTCGGGCCAAACTTGTTCATGCGAAGAACGTCCGGGCGGCTGGATCACGACCGAATTCGAGAAAAAAGTCATCGAGCTGTGGCGGTGCGATGCCGGCATCCTGCACCATCACGTGCGCTTGGCCCCGGTGATGCACCTGATGCTGGAAGAGGTGTGGCAGGAGGGCACCGACGGTTTCGCTGACGGTCGTGTCACGCCGTTCCGTCGTGCGGGTTTCTTGCAGGGTTTCGGGTGCCAGCATCTCGCAAAAGCGGATCAGGCGTGCGTCTGTATCGGCCTGTGCAGCGGCGAGGTCCGTGACGTCTGACAGCTCATCCTCAAGGTAGACGTCGCGGCCGCGACCGCCCTGTTCCAGCGCGTCGATGTAGTACAGGTCGACCTGATGGATGTGGTTGAGCGTTGCCTTGAGCGAGCCGAAGAATCCTGGCCGTGGCGCAGAAAAATCCGCCGCTTCCATGTGGCCGATGGCACCGTAGAGGCGCGCGTTGGCCCAGGCATTGTTTTGCGCCATACGGATCAGCATGTCCACGGCGGCGTTCATGACTGGAGATCGTCCCACATCTTCATGTCGCGTTCGGCGGTCCAGATACGCGGGGTGTCGATGTCGAGCGCTTCGTCATATGCGCGGGCCACATTGAAGGGCAGGCAATGCTCGTAGATCGCGTAGTCACTGAATTTCGAGTCGCATTCCGCGCGCACGGCATCCCACGCCTCTCTGAGTGTGCCGCCGCGCAACGCGACCCGAGCCGCGGGCAAATAGGTGGAACGGACGAAGTCGCGGGTCGAATCGATGGCCGCGTTGACCATGTCGCGCCCTTGCAACGCATCCCCTCGGCCGGGCGCAATGGCGTCGAGGTTGAAGTCGCGGATGTTTTCGAGCGTGCCGGGCCAGTCGTGAAAATGGCCGTCGCCGCAGTAACAGGCCGAGTGGTATTCGACGATGTCCCCGGTGAACATCACGTTGGCGTCCGGGACGTAGATCACGGCGTCCCCAGCCGTGTGGGCGCGGCCGACCTGCATGATGTCGACGCGACGCTTGCCGAGATAGACGCTCATGCGACCGTTGAAGGTTGTGGTGGGCCAGGTGAGACCCGGAATGCTTTCATGTCCTTCGAACAGGCGGGGGAAACGCTGGAATTCACTGTCCCAGTCTTCCTGACCGCGTTCGGCCACCATGGCACGGGCCTTTTCCGACATGATGATTTGTCGCGCGCCATAGGCCGATGCCCCCAGCACACGAACGGCGTGATAGTGGGTGAGCACAAGATGCGTGATGGGCTTGTCGGTGACTTCGCGCACCTTTTCGATGACCTTGTGTGCGAGGCGCGGGGTGGCTTGCGCCTCGACAATCATGACACTGTCATCGCCGATGATCACGCCGGAATTCGGATCGCCTTCGGCTGTGAAAGCCCAGAGGTCGCGGCCCACTTCCTCGAAGGTGATCTTCTTTTCGGTCATGTCCCCTTGGGAGGCGAAGGCTTTGGCCATGGCGTTGGTCCTTTTGGTGTCTGTCGGACCGGGGCGCTGCCCCGGACCCCGGAGTTTATCTGGCAAGATGAAGCTGGATCATCTTTCGTATGGGTTCTTGAGCGCAGGCAGGATGGTGCCCGCGCAGGTTCCGAAGCCAATGCGGTAGCCGTTGCCCTTGGCATGGCCGGCGAGCGTGAGCGTATCGCCGTCTTCGAGGAAACTGCGGGTGTCGCCGGTGTCGAGGGTCAGAGGCTCCTTGCCGCCCCAGCTGAGTTCCAGTAGCGAGCCGCGTTCTGGTTTGGTGGGGCCCGAGATGGTGCCGGAGCCCAAGAGGTCGCCCACATTCATGGGGCAGCCCGAGGTGCTGTGATGGGCCAGCTGTTGCGCGGCGGAGTAGTACATCTGGTTGTAGTTGGTCCGGGCGATTGTTGTCGCGTCCTTGCCTGCGGGGGCGAGGCTGACGGAAAGGTCGATGTCATAGAGCATCGGGCCGGTATCCTTGAGGTGCTCAAGCAGTGCCACCTCACGCTCAGGCGTGTTGGTGCGGAACGGCTCAAGCGCGGCCTTGGTCACAATCCATGGGCTGATGGAGGTGGCCGTTGCCTTGGCCTGGAAGGGACCGAGCGGTTGATATTCCCAGGCTTGAATGTCGCGCGCGGACCAATCGTTGAGCAGGACGTAGCCGAAGATCGCCGCATCGGCTTCGTCCACGCTGATCGGTCCGTCCGACGCCATGCCGACGATGGCGCCCATTTCCAGCTCAAGGTCGAAGCGGCGGCATGGAAGGAACGCGGGTGCATCGTGGTCGGGCGACTTCAACTGACCCCAGGGGCGGCGGATGTCGGTCCCGGAGACCACGACCGAAGAGGTGCGCCCGTTGTACCCGATGGGAATGTGCAGCCAGTTCGGCGGCAACGCATTTTCCGCCCCCCGGAACATGGTGCCCACATTGGTTGCGTGGTGCCGACCGGCGTAGAAATCGGTGAATTCGGACACGACAAGCGGCATGTGCAGCGTGGCGTCGGCCATGGGCACGAGCAGCGGTTCGACCAGCGCCTGATCTGGTGACCCTTCGGCCAGCAGGTCGGTCAGTCGGTTGCGCAACGCGGCCCAGACGGCCGGGCCTTGCTCCATCAACTCGTTCCAGAACGGCACGTCAAAGAGCGGTTCGTCCGTCAGGTCGATCACGCCCTGTTCCTCGGCGGCGTACATGTCGAGGATCCTGTCGCCGATTGCCACGCCACAGCGGGCATCGCCTTCGGTCACGGAAAAGACGCCATAGGGCAGATTGTTGAGCGGAAAGTCGGTGTTGGCGCTATTGGCGCTTGCCACCCAGGATTTCATGAGGGTCATTTGGCGTCCGGTTGGTTGTCGGGATGGGCGGCGGCGATGGCTGGATGCTCAAGGCATGAAGCTTCGATCCGGGCGAGGCGGGGGAAGGGCGTCATGTCGACGCCCCAACGATGCGCATTGTAGGCCTGGCTGACGATGCAGATATCGGCAAGGTCCGGGCTGTCGCCAAAGGCGAATGGTGTCGTGCCCGCCACCATGGCTTCGACTGCGGTGAAGCCTTCATTGATCCAGTGCATCATCCAGGCCTTGGCGTCTGCGGTGGTGGCGCCGTGCGCCGATTGCAGATGCTGAACGACGCGCAGATTGTTGACGGGGTGAATGTCGAGCGCCACCGCATGGGCCGCGGCCATGACACGGGCGCGCGTCAGCGGGTCATCGGGCAGCAACCGCGGCGTGGCAATGGCATCGAGATAGTCGATGATGGCCAGTGATTGTGTCAGGGCCGTCCCATCCTCCAGCACCAGTGTCGGCACGCCGCGCCCGGGGTTCAGCGCCACATAGTCGCTGTCCCGTTGCGCGCCATCAATGAGGTCCACTGGGATGGTCTCGAACGGCAACCCTTTCAGGTTCAGCGCCGCCCGGACACGGTAGGACGTGGTAGAGCGCCAGTAGGAATAGAGCTTCACTCGTCCTCTCCCGGTTTGTCTTTCTTGCGGTTTTGCAGGTAGCGGAAGAGGAAGAAAAGGCCGATGAAAACGGCGCTCCAGCCCAGAACGTCGACAAGTGTCTGATACATGATTGCGCTACTTCTTGCCCGGTGTGCCGTCGAATTTCTTTTCGATGTCGGACCAGCAGTCGATGTAGTCGTCCTGCAGCGGCGCTTCGTCAGCGGCGAACCGGGTCAGGTGCTGGGGAAAGCGGGTTTCGAACATGAAGGACATGGTGTTGTCCAGTTTGACCGCGTCAAGATCGGCGTTGCTGGCCCCTTCGAATGCGTTCTTGTCCGGGCCGTGGGGCAGCATCATGTTGTGCAGGCTCATGCCGCCGGGCACGAACCCCTTGGGCTTGGCGTCGTACTGGCCATAGATGTTGCCCATGAGCTCGGACATGATGTTCTTGTGGTACCACGGCGGGCGGAACGTGTCTTCGGCCACCATCCAGCGTTCGCGGAATAGCACAAAGTCGATATTGGCCACGCCGGGTTGGCCGGACGGTGCCGTCAGCACCGTAAAGATCGACGGGTCGGGGTGGTCAAACAGGATCGCGCCGACCGGGCAATAGGTGCGCAGATCATATTTCACGGGCGCGTAGTTACCGTGCCACGCGACGACGTCGAGCGGTGAGTGGCCGATCTGCGTCTCGTGAAACTGGCCGCACCATTTGATGGTCACAGTTGACGGCGCTTCACGATCTTCGAACGCGGCGACGGGTGCCTTGAAGTCGCGCGGGTTCGCCATGCAGTTGGCACCGATCGGACCTCGCCCGGGCAGTTCAAACTTGGCCCCGTAGTTCTCGCAGACAAAGCCGCGCGCCGGCCCTTCGAGCACCTCGACCCGGTAGAGCAGGCCACGCGGCAGGATCGCGATTTCTTTTGGCTCAAGGTCGATGATCCCCAGTTCGGTGCAAAACCGCAGCCGGCCCTCTTGCGGAACCACTAGCATCTCGCTGTCCGCCGAGTAGAAATATGCGTCCTGCATGGATTGCGTGACCAGATAGATATGGCTGGCCATACCCACCTGCGTGTTCACGTCCCCTGCGGTGGTCATTGTGCGCATGCCGGTCAGCCAGGTGAGCGCCGTGTCGGAATGCGGGACCGGGTCCCAGCGATACTGGCCAAGGCTGGTGACATCCTCGACAACATGTGGCGCGGACTTCCAGTAAGGCAGGTCTACCCGGGCGTATCGGTGCGAATGCTTGACCGACGGACGGATGCGATAGCACCACGTCCGCTCCGGGCGGACATCGGTGAACGCTGTCCCGCTGAGTTGTTCGCCATAAAGCCCGTAGTTGCACTTCTGCGGCGAGTTCATGCCTTCGGGCAGCGCGCCGGGCAGGGCTTCGGTTTCGAAATCGTTGCCGAAGCCCGGCATGTAGCCATCCGTTATCCCCGCATTGGACGGAGCCTGGATCATGGAATGTGGTGCAGTCTGGCGATTCACCGTGGCATCTCCCGGTTGCCTTGAGTCGGGCCAATGTAATAGTTGTATTTGTAACCAACAAGCGACGGTGGATATGTCCGACTTTAATCTCGAACACTTCCTTCCCTATCTCCTGAACCAGGCGGCAGAGGCATCAAGCCTCGCGTTTCAGCAGGTGTACAAGGATCGTTACGGCATGCTGCGCAATGAATGGCGGGTGCTGTTCCATCTGGGAATGTACGGCCAGATGACCGCGCGCGAGATTGCCGTGAAGGCGCAGTTGCACAAGACCAAGATCAGCCGCGCCGTGGCCAAACTGGAAGCGCGGCGCTTTCTGACCCGCACACGGGACGAGGCGGACCGACGCGTCGAGCACCTTGACCTGACACCAGCCGGGCGCGCGGCGTTCAGGGACCTGCGACAGGTGGCGGAACGGTACGACCAGGCGCTGGTCGACGACCTGTCGCCGGATGAAGCGGCACATTTGCGCACCTTGCTGACACGTTTGGCACATCAGCGCGTATCAGAGCCGCTCAGGCGAAAGTGATTTGCACGGGGCCACTTCGGCCCGCAGGTTGTCGCCATTCATTGCCGGAGATTGTCATGCGCCGATTTTTCCTGACCCTCGTTGCCTGCACCTTTGCCCTTACGGCACCGGCGTTTGCACAATCCACGGCTTGCGGCGACGCGGAAACCCCGTGCGAAATCGAAGGCGGCGACTACCACTACGCGATGCCGTCCGTCGCGCCCAAAGGCATTGTGATGCATCTGCACGGGGGCGGAGGTCGGGGGCGCGGGCTGCTGAAATCCGGTCTGGCCAAGGAGGCGCTGGAGCGCGGTTTCATATTCGTCGCACCCAATGGCTGGCATCCTGAAAACCGTTGGACGCGGGATTGGTCGGTGACGGCACGCGGCACCAGTCACAACAGGGACGACAAGGTCTTTCTCGCGGGTGTTATGGCGGACGTCCGTACGCGCACCGGGCTGTCCGATGGAATGGTGCTGCTTGCCGGGTTTTCGCGCGGCGGGTCGATGGTCTGGGATATGGCTTGCAAGGTGCCGGATTTCGCAGATGCCTACGCGCCCTTGGCGGGTGCGTTCTGGGACGATCTTCCCACAGACTGCGCAGCGCCCGTGCGCCTGTTTCATACGCATGGATGGAATGACCGCACCGTCCCGCTCGAAGGGCGGTCCTTCGGCGGCGGGGCGGTGGTGCAGGGCGACGTTTGGGCCTCGCTCAAGATATTGCGCGAGACCAATGGATGCGACGCGCGGCAACCCGAAAAGAACAGCTTTGAGGGCGATCTGTGGTTCCGCCACTGGACCGATTGTGCGGCTGGAGAAATCCAGTTGATGTTGCACAAGGGCGGACATGGCGCACCACAGGGCTGGTCCGGCCGCATCATGGACTGGTTTGTGGAAACCGTCGGCTAAAAGTTCAACTCGACCCCCGGCAGGTCCAGCGCCTTGATCAGGTCGCGCAGTTCCTGGCGTGCGGCCACGTTCGAGATGTTCAACTGCTTGATCCCGATGTCCTTGAGGTCCAGCAGTGTCAGACCACGTGGAAACAGTTCGCGGAAAATGACCCGCTCGGAAAAACCGGGCGCGATCCGGAAGCCAATGCGCGTGGCAAGCGCGCGCAGCACGCGCTCCATCTTTTCCTTGTTGACCATACGCTGCGCGCCGACGCGGTTGCGCAGGACAATCCAGTCAACAGGTTTCAGCCCCGCCTGCGCGCGCAGTTGGCGCGCGTTCCAGACCATCTCTGAATAGACAGACGGTCCCAGGATGCGCACGCCCGACGGGTCGGTCTTGGCCAGAAGGTCAAAGTCGACGAAACTGTCATTGAGCGGCGTGATCAACGTGTCAGCCAGCGAATGCGCCACCTGGCTCAGCCTCGTATGTGATCCGGGGCAGTCAATCAGGATAAAGTCGTTGTCCGGCTCGAGCGTGGCAACGGCGGCAGACAGGCGGTGATCATAGATGTTCTCACCGGGCTTGAGCGCGCTGGCGTCGATCTCGGGCAGGGCGTGGACATCGGGGCTGGGCAGGTCCAGATCGGCCGAGGCCAGAAAAGCCCGCCTGTTCTCCACGTAGTTTCCGAAGGTGCGCTGGCGCAGGTCAAGGTCGAGCGCGCTGATCTTGTGTCCCATCCGGGCCAGCGCCGTCGCCACATGCATCGACACGGTCGATTTGCCCGCGCCGCCTTTTTCGTTGCCCACGACGATGATGTGCGCCATGCCTGTCCCCTTGTCGCGCGTTGCCGCGTCATTCACTGCTGCGCATACTATATGTTGTGGCAACGCCCTTGCCTAGCGGCTGCGACGTTTTCCTGCGGCACTTGGGCACAATTTCCCGTTAGCGCTACCAGTCACGGCGTGTTATAGCGCGCCCAAATCCATTCGTGCGGCAAAGGAGAGCCCATGCCTCTGAACGCAAAAGTACACGACGTAACACAACGTATCATCGAACGCAGCGCGCCGTCGCGGCGCCGTTATCTTGACCGCATGGCGGCTGCAAAATCGCAGGGTCCGGCGCGGGCCCATCTGAGTTGTTCGGGGCAGGCGCACGCCTTTGCTGCCGCGGGCGATGATCAGACGCGGCTGGCTGAGGCAACAGCGGGCAATCTGGGGATTGTGACCGCCTACAATGACATGCTGTCCGCGCATCAACCGTTCGAGACATACCCTGCGCTGATCCGGGATGCTGTGCGCGCAGCAGGTGGCACGGCGCAGGTCGCTGGCGGGGTGCCTGCCATGTGCGATGGCGTGACCCAGGGCGAGGCAGGCATGGAGTTGAGCCTGTTTTCGCGTGACGTGATCGCCCTCGCCGCCGGTGTCGCGCTGAGCCACAACACCTTTGACGCGGCCGTCTTTCTTGGGGTCTGCGACAAGATCGTGCCGGGCCTGATCATCGCCGCGCAGTCTTTTGGTCACATGCCCGCAGTGTTCCTGCCCGCGGGGCCGATGACTTCGGGTCTGTCCAATGACGAAAAGGCAAAGGTGCGACAGCGCTATGCCGCGGGCGAGGCGACACGGGAAGAGCTGCTTGCCTCGGAAATGGCCGCCTATCACGGCCCGGGAACGTGCACATTCTACGGCACGGCCAACACCAACCAGATGTTGATGGAGTTCATGGGGCTGCACCTGCCGGGCGCCTCTTTTGTGAACCCGAACACGCCATTGCGCGATGCGCTGACGACAGAAGGCGCACGACGTGCGCTGAGCCTGAGCGCACTGGGCAACAACTACACACCCGTATCCAGTATTCTGGACGAAAAGGCGTTTGTGAACGGGATCATCGGGCTGAATGCGACCGGCGGGTCGACCAACCTTCTGATCCACCTGATCGCGATGGCGCGGGCGGGCGGCATCGTTCTGGATTGGGAGGACTTTGCGGATCTCTCCGAGGTGACGCCGCTTATTGCGCGTGTCTATCCCAACGGCCTTGCGGATGTGAACCATTTCCACGCCGCCGGTGGCCTGGGCTACATGATCAGGGAATTGTTGGGGGCGGGCCTCCTGCATGACGATACGCAGACCGTCGCAGGCGAAGGTCTGGAGCATTACACGCAAGAGCCAAAGTTGATCGACGGCGCCCTGACCTGGACACCGGGTGCTGCAGAAAGCCTGAATGACAAGATCGTGCGTCCGGCCTCCGATCCTTTCCAGCCGACAGGCGGTCTGAGCCGCATGGGCGGCAACCTCGGCACCGGAGTCATGAAAATTTCGGCCGTGGCACCCGAGCACCGTGTGGTCGAGGCCCCGGCGCGGGTGTTCCACGATCAGGATGCGGTCAAAGCGGCCTTCAAGGCCGGAGAGTTTGCCGAAGGTGACGTTGTTATTGTCGTGCGTTTCCAGGGCCCTAAGGCAAACGGTATGCCCGAGCTGCACAGTCTCACGCCGTTGCTCGGCATCCTTCAGGGCAGGGGGCAAAAGGTCGCGCTCGTCACGGATGGGCGCATGTCCGGCGCCTCCGGAAAAGTACCGGCCGCGATCCATGTCAGCCCCGAAGCACTGGATGGCGGGCCCATTGGAAGGATCGCAGATGGTGACGTCATTCGGGTTGACGGTGATGCCGGGACGCTGGAGGTTTTGACAGAGGGTGCGCTGGATCGTCCCCTTGCCACGGCGGATCTGTCGGACAATCAGTGGGGTGTGGGACGCGACATGTTCCACGCATTCCGCAACACGGTCGGGTCCGCCGATACGGGCGCCACAGTCTTTGGAGAATTTTGAATGATTACGGCAAAAGCCGCCGCTGTCCGCGCCCGCGAAATCTGTGAATTGGCGCCGATTGTGCCCGTTCTGGTGGTTGAGGATGTGGCCCATGCCAGGCCTCTGGCCGAAGCCCTTGTGGCTGGCGGTCTGCCAGCGCTGGAAGTGACCCTGCGCACGCCCGCAGCGCTCGACGTGATTGCCGCCATGTCAGAGGTCGACGGGGGCGTCGTCGGTGCTGGCACGCTGGTCACACCGCAGGACGTATGCGACGCGAAAGCCGCCGGTGCGCAATTCGGGGTTTCGCCTGGCGCAACCGATGCGCTCATTGCGGCCTGTGAAGCCGAAGGGCTGCCGCTGTTGCCGGGCGCGGCGACAGCGTCCGAGGCCATGGGGCTTTATGAACGTGGCTATGACATGCTGAAGTTCTTCCCGGCCGAAGCGTCCGGCGGCGCGCCAGCGCTCAAGGCGATCGGCGCACCGCTTCCGCAGATTTCGTTCTGCCCGACGGGCGGTGTGAGCCCTGCCAATGCGGCCAGCTACCTCGGCCTGCCGAACGTCATCTGTGCCGGTGGCAGCTGGGTCGCTCCGAAGGACAAGGTGCAGGCTGGCGACTGGCAAGGAATCGAGGCACTGGCACGCGACGCAGCTGCCTTGGAACGCTGAGGGGCGGCACAGAATCGCCCCCGTGCGCCCGCCATATTCTAGTGCAGAATCGCGGAGTTGATCGGCATCTGCACGGTTGCGACCAAGTGATTTCACACGGTGATTGCGCGCGTGCCGAACGCGGCTATAGGCGAAATCCCGCGCGCGCCGCGGCACTGTTTTGGCTTTGATACGCCGACCAAAAGTTGATCACGGTTCCGTGAAAAAACATTTTCTGTTCCAAGGCATTGCGTGTCTGAACTCGCGCGATTGCGTGGCAGCATTCTTGCAAAGTTTTTCCGATTTGACATAGCGCCCAAGCCGCCAGACTACCCATGCGCGAAGTCTCTCGTATTGCGGGAAATCTCGTGTTCTGGTAGGGTATTTACAGTTTTTTAAGGAATTTTGAGATGCCAGAAAAGAAGCCGACAGCCCGTCGCATCCGCAAAAACCCAAGAGCCGCATCAGCTGAAAAACCGGCAAAGCCTGCTGCCGAGACGGCGCCAGACGACAATGGTCCCGAGCTGGTGCGCGCCATGACCGAAGCCGTTTCCGCGCTGGCGCAGGGCCTGACCAACATCGCGACATCGCTTCAGGAACGGCAAGCCGAACACACTCAGAAATACTATGCCGCGCTGGCAGCCGCCGCCCCTCAGGACGACGGTGGCCAGTTGGGTGCCGCCTATCAGACGGTTCTTGATGCTGTGGCGTCGCAGGATGCAAACCGGATCGCGGCAGCCCAGAAGGCCTATGTCGAACTGCTCACCGAATACATGGAGCATCTGACGGACAAGTCGGAGGCGGCGACCGAGGAATTCACCTCGGAATATCAGGACCTCGTCGCCGAGGCGCAGTCCCACGGGCAAGACCAGTATGGCCAGTATGTCGACACGCTGCGCACCGTGCTGAACAAGGCATCCGACGATGACCTGCCGCCAGCCACCATGACGATGATCGCGCAGAACATGGCATCGGCGGCAATGCTCAGTCAGGGGTTGTTCCCGCCACAGGAGTGACACCCTCGACTTCGTAATGAGTTTTGCTTTGCGGCTGAATTTTGCGAACGATTGGGGGGTCAGATGTCCGAACAGCCTTTTGTTATTCTGAACGGCAGCCATCACGCTGCGCATCCGTCCTGTATTGCCGTCGGTCTGGTGCCGGCAGATCAACACTATCAGGTCAACATCCTGTTGCGTCGCCGCAGCGATGCAAAGCCGTTTCCTGATCCGCACGTGATCGGTGCGCTGCCGCTGAGCGCGCGCACATACCTGACCATCGAAGAACTCGAAAAGGACTACGGCGCAAGCGAGGCAGACGCAGATGCCATTGCGGCCTACCTGACACCGTTCGGGCTGGTTGCGGACAGCGTCGATCTGGGCAAGCGGGCGATGATTGTCAGCGGTCTGGCCATTCAGTTTGCCGCGGCGTTCCGCACGACGTTGATGATTTTCAGCCAATCCGGATCGCTCCATCGCGGCTATTCGGGTGGCTTGCAGGTGCCCGAGGACCTTGCCGCGCGGATCATCGCCGTGACAGGGCTGGACGAACGGCCTGTGTCCGTTACCCGCCACCAACTCGCCAATGGGGGTGCGGGGCAGGTGGCGCAGGCAAACGCTGCCGCCGCAGTTCGGACGCAGGCGGATGTCACGGCCAGCGCGGCTGACGCAGTGCACTCCATTGGGGGTGACCTGTCCGGACATCCGGACGTGAAGGCGCTGCAGAAAAAGCACGACGCGCTGCTCAAAGCTCTGAACACATCTGGCTCGCCTGATGCGTTGAACACCTACGGCCGCAAGATCGCCGAACCGCTCAGACGTGCCAATGCCGCTGCCGTCGAAGTGATTGCCGACCACAATGATGCACTTGGCGAGACGGCTGCGGAAACCGCGCATGATCACCTGCTGGCCGCGATCGAGCGGACCGGGATCAAGACCGCGCCACAGATCGCGGACCTCTACGATTTTCCCGAGGACACCGATGGGTCCGGTCAGTGTATCGGGATTGTCGAATTGGGCGGCGGTTACCTGAAGTCCGATCTGGACAATTATCTGGCCTTTCTGGGCCTGCCGGAGGTTGACATCCATGACGTCGAGGTTGCCGGTGGCCGCAACGCACCGGGCGTGATCGAACCCTACGACGCCGAAGTGGCGCTGGACATTCAGGTGATCGCCGGGGCGGCACCCGGCGCCAAAATCGCCGTGTACTTTGCCCCCTTGCATGCCCGCGGATTTGTCGAGGCTGTGCAGGCGGCACTTTACGACAAGACCGCGCGCCCAAGCGTTCTGTCAATCAGCTGGGACCTGTCCGAAGGCTTCTGGCTGGGATCGCCCATGCATGTCCGCCATCTGGAGGATCTCTTTGAAACGGCGGCGGCTCTGGGCGTCACCATCCTGTGTTCGGCGGGCGACTACGGGTCGGCGACAACGCTGCATGACGGGCAGTTGTGGGTCGATTACCCGGCCTCCAGCCCGCTGGCCATCGGCTGCGGCGGAACGACCCTCAGTTCGGCAGGTGACATTCGTCTCAGCGAGACCGTCTGGAACACGTTTGCCAATTTCGGTCAGGCGACGGGTGGCGGTTTCAGCAAGCTGTTTCCCCGTCCGGCCTGGCAATCTCAGGAAACCGTGCCGTTCACGGCACGGGAGGGTGGTGGCGAGGGGCGCGGCGTGCCCGACATGGCGGGGAACGCAAACCCGTCGACAGGCTACTTGCTGCAGGTGCACGGCAAGACAACGGTGATTGGCGGAACAAGTGCTGTGGCGCCTCTGTTCTCGGCGATGATGGCACGCATCAACGAGTCACTGGGCAAACGCGCTGGTTACATCAACCCATTGATCTATCAGGACGGCAATCGCGAGGCAGCCTTTCAGGACATCAACAGCGGCTCGAACGGCACCTATTGGGCCTCTGACGGCTGGGATCCCGTGTCCGGTCTCGGACGGCCCATTGGCAGCGCTCTGCGCGATTTGCTGCGCGACGCAAAGGGAACAACCGCATGACTGACAGCACCGAGTACGTCTTTCCCCTGTCCTTTGCGCAGCAGCGTCTTTGGTTGCTGGACCGCATGGCGCCGGGCAACCCGTTCTACAACATCCCGCTGGCTATTCCGATCCAGGCGCAACTCGATATCCCGGTGCTGGAGCGTGCGCTGAATGCCATCATCGCGCGTCAGGAATCCCTGCGCACCGTCTTTGACGAGATCGACGGAGAGCCCGCGCAGATCGTGCGCGAGGCAATGCCTCTCACCATCGACGAAATCGACATTTCGCACCTTGGTCCGGCCGAGCAGGAGGCCCGCACGGCAGAGCTGGCCGGCGCGGACGCGGTCAAGGTGTTCAACCTGCGCACGGGCCCGCTGATCCGCTGTTCCGTGATCACACTTGGTCCGGCAAGCAGCGTGTTGTTGCTGTCGATGCACCACATCGTATCCGATGGGTGGTCCATGGGCATTCTGGCCCGCGAGTTGACCGCCCTTTATCAGGCCTTTGCACTGGGCCAGCCGGACCCGTTGCCGGAGCTTGAGATTCAATATGCCGACTACTCTGTCTGGCAGCGCGAGACCTTTCAGGGCGACGACCTCGAAGGCGAACTCGGCTATTGGCGGGACAAATTGAAGGACTTGCCGCAACTGGACCTGCCCACCGACAAACCGCGCCCGGATACCGCCAGCTACGCCGGTGCGGCGCATCTTGTCGATCTGGGACCCAAGTTGAGCGCTGCTGCGCGCGCGGCTAGTCGTGCGTCGGGAGCGACCCCTTTCATGGTATTGCTGACGGCCTTCGCCGTCGTCATGGCGCGCCGGTCCGGGCAGGACGACCTTGCCATAGGGGCGCCCATTGCCGGGCGCACGCAGCCGGAAATCGAGGGGCTGATCGGCTTTTTCGTGAATTCGCTTGTCTTTCGGATCGACGCCAAGGGCGATCCGACATTTGCCGAATTGCTCGAGCGGGTGCGCGATACCTGTCTCGACGCATATCAGCACCAGGAACTGCCCTTCGAGCGATTGGTCGAAGAGATCAATCCAAGTCGCGACCCCAGCCGCAACCCGCTGTTCCAGATCACGTTCCAATTGGTGAACGCACCCACGCTGGGTGCCGCTGACAGTGGCGAGGCGGCGCCGCAAGTGCACCGGGGCAGCGCCATCTTTGATCTGGCCTTTACGCTGCTGGACGCGCCCGACTGCTATCGCGGCATGATCGAGTATTCGACCGATTTGTTCGAAGCGGACACGATTGCGCGAATCACGGATGAATTCATGATCCTGCTGGAGGCCGCCGCCGAAAGCCCGGACACGCCGATATCGTGGTTGCCACTCTGTGCGGATGCCGACTGGGACATCATCGATGTCCACGAGCTTGGACCACAGGTCGCATCGCCGCAAAGCCCGGGCTTTGTGCTGGATGAAATAGCGGCGCGCGTACAGTCGACACCAGAGGCCGTCGCGCTGGAACTGGATGACACGCGCGTCACCTATGCCGAGATGAAGACCCGCTGGGAAAACCTCGCGCGGCACTTGCAGGCAGCCGGGGTTGGCCCCGAGGCCCGCGTCGGCCTTCTGGTTGATCGCTCGCCGGAGATGGTGATTGGCCAGTTGGCGGTCATGGCTGCGGGTGGTGCATTCGTGTCGCTGGACCCGTCCTATCCTTCGGATCACCTCAAACGCATCGCCGTGGACGGGCAACTGGATGTGATGCTGACACAGCGTGCGCATCTCGATTTCGCGAGGTCCGTTCTGCAAGACGGCACGCAGGTCATTGTGCTGGATGAACCACTGGAGGTGCTGGATGGGCCGCCACCGCCGGGGCCGGTGCATGCAGAAAGTGCGGCCTACGTCATCTACACCTCCGGCTCGACAGGGACGCCCAAAGGGGTGGTTGTCCCGCACGCGGCCCTGTCAAACCACATGCAGTGGATGCTGGCGGAATTCGGATTTGACGCCGAAACGCGGGTCCTGCAACGCACGGCGGCCTGTTTTGACGCCTCCATCTGGGAGGTTTTCGCCCCGTTGATGTCAGGCGGAACGCTTGTGCTGTTGCCGCCGCAAGCGCAACGCGATCCGGAACAGATCGTGCGATGCATCGCTGCGCATCAGGTGACGGTGGTGCAAACGGTGCCATCGCTCTTGCGCTTGCTGCTCAAGGAGCCGGGTTTTTACGCGTGCACCGGGCTCAGGCAATTCTTTTCGGGGGGAGAGCCGCTGCCCGAAGACCTGCGCGCGCAAGTGGCGTCATCCCTCGAACTGGACATCATCAATCTGTACGGGCCGACCGAGACCACCGTTCAGGTTGCAGCGGCGCGCAGCGACGGCACGCCAGAACCGTTTGGCGTGCCCATCGGCCACCCCATCGACAACACGGCCCTTTACGTGCTGGACGATGATCAGGCCCCGGTGCCGGTGGGCGTCGTCGGAGAGGTTTGGGTCAGCGGTGCCAACCTCGCGCGCGGGTATCACAACCGACCGGTGGAAACCGCTGCCGCGTTCCTGCCGGACCCGTTTTCCGAAACACCGGGAGCGCGGATGTACCGCACCCGCGATCTGGCACTGCGGCGCGGGGATGGCGCCCTGGTCTATCAGGGGCGCAACGACAGCCAGATCAAGCTGCGTGGTTTCCGCCTCGAACTGGGTGACATCGAAGCGCGTGTCCGCGACGTGCCGGGCGTATCGGACTGTGCCGTGTTCACGGCAGACAATGCCTCCGGTTCTCTGATCGCGGCGATTGTTCCGGCTGAGGCAAAAGGCGGCGAAAGCGATCCGATGACCTCGCAACATGTGGACCAATGGGAAAGCATCTACGAAGGCATCTATGGTCAGGATGACGCGGTCGAGGACGCCAGTTTCAACACCGTTGGTTGGACCAGCAGCTATTCCGGGCAGAATATCAGCGAAGCGGAAATGGCGGTCTGGCGTGACACAACAGTGGCGCGTATCCGTGATCTGAAGCCCAAGCGCCTGCTCGAGATCGGGTGCGGGACCGGGCTTCTTCTGACGCAATTGGCGGCCGAGGTGGACCACTACGTCGCAACGGACTTTTCCGCACCCGTGGTCGAAGAGTTGCGCGCCAACCTCGAGGCCCTTGGGCTGGATGGCAACGGCGAGGTGTTGCACCGGCGCGCGGACGAACTGGACGGGTTCGAGCCGCAGTCCTTTGACACGGTCGTGCTGAACTCGGTGATCCAGTATTTCCCCAGTGCCGACTATTTGGCGGACGTCTTGCGCAAGGCCGCGCGGCTGGTGCGTCCGGGCGGCGCGATCTTTGTGGGTGACGTGCGCAGCCTTGATCTGCTTGGCGCCTTCCACCTGTCCATCGCCAAATGCGGTTTGCCGGACAGCGCGACGGGCGTTGAACTTTTGCAACATGTCCACCGCGAAGCCGCCCTCGAAAAGGAGCTGGTGCTGAATGCCGCGTTTTTCCACGCGCTCGCCGGAACGGTGCCTGAGATCGGCGGCATTCTCAGCGCCTGCAAGCGCGGCGGTTACGACAATGAATTGGGTAAATTCCGCTACGACGTGACCTTGCAGATTGGATCGCAACAGTCGCAGGGCAGGACGGCGGAGCTGGACTGGCTGACAGACGCGTTGGATGCTGGGCGGCTTGAGGCGCAATTGCAAGCGACCGATGCCGACATCATCGCGGTCCGCAACATTCCCAACATCCGCGTGGCGACCGAGGTGCGGCTGAACGCGCTGATCCGCAATGGCGCCGGTCAAAAACCGCTGCACGAAGCGATGGCGATCGCGATGGAGGCGCGCCACGCGGCCATGGATCCCGAGGACTTTTTTCGTATCGCAGACAGCGTGGGGCTCAGCGTACGTGTGCGCTTTGCGCCCGACCAGACCGACCGGATCGAGGCGCTGTTCTGGCGACCGAATGTGGCGGCACCCGCGGATACGACACCGGAAGATGCCGAAGGCGGCAATGCGGATTACCGAGACCATGCCAATGATCCGCTGGCCACAGTGCGGTTCCGGGATCTGTCGGCGCGCGTTGCGGCGCATCTGAAAGATGTCTTGCCCGCGCATATGGTGCCGGCGTTCTACTCGCAGCGTGAACACCTGCCCCTGACGGCGAACGGCAAGCTGGACCGCCGTGCCCTGGTGATGTCCGAACAGGACCGCAACATGTCACAGCAGGGCTATGTCGCCCCGCGCACACCGCTGGAAGAGGCGCTGTCGATCCTCTGGGCGGAGGTTCTGGACACAGGTCATATCGGCATCGACGACGACTTCTTTACCGAATTGGGGGGACATTCCCTGATTGCGGTGCAACTGGTCAACAAGCTGCGCGAAACGCTTGGCGCCGATCTCGCGCTGCGCACGCTCTTTGAGCGACCCACGGTGCGCAGTTTTGCAGAAGGTCTGGACGAGAGTGGCGACGAAGACCTGGCCGCCACCGCCGAAGTCTTTGTGCGTATTTCGCAGATGTCCGAGGCCGAAATCGATGCCGCCTTGGGCGCCGACGCCGGGACTGTCGCATGAACGTCGTCAACGCCATTGATCGCCGCAAGGCACTCATGCGGAAAATGCTTGAGGGTGGCAACGCCACACCCCAGCCCGCCAAATCCGCCAGCATCCCGCGCCGCTCGGACGAGGGGCCAGCGCCGTTGTCATTTTCGCAGCAACGGTTCTGGTTCCTCGACCGGCTGGCGCCGGGCAGTCCGTTCTACATCGAAAGCTCGGCCATTCCGTTGCCCGCAGGCACCGTCGATCCGGGTATTCTTGAGCAGGCGATCAACATGGTCGTGGCGCGCCACGATCTCTTGCGCACCCGGTTCGAAGAGCGGGGTGACGGGGCGGTTCAGGTCGTCATGCCGGACCTGACGGTACCGCTGGACATCACCGATCTCGGCCATCTCGAACCGGATGAACGCGCGGCCCGCACGGCGCAGTTGTTGCACATGATCGCGTCGCAGCCATTTGATCTGACGCAGCCGCCGCTCCTGCGTTTTCACCTGATCCGGGGCACCGACGAGGGTGAGATTTTCGCGATGGCCGTGCACCACATCATTTCGGACGGATGGTCCATGCGCGTGCTCAACCGCGAGACCAGTGACGCCGCACGCGCCCTGATGACCGGCCAGCCATTCGACCCGCCACCGCTGGCCATCCAATACGCGGACTATGCCACCTGGCAGCAGGAGACGCTGGCCAGCGATGACGATCCGGACCTCGCCTATTGGCTGGAGCATCTGGCCGATCTACCCAGTTTGACACTGCCCCTCGACCACACCCGCCCGCGGGTTCTGGGCTTTGAGGGCGCGCATGTCGACCGGGACCTGCCCGGCAACGTCTCTGGAGGGGCACAGGTGTTGGCCAAGCGCGAGGGCGCCACGCAATTCATGGTCACGCTGGCGGCCTTTGCGGCCGTGCTGGCACGCCACAGTGGACAGGACGAGGTCGTCATCGGAACACCGGTGGCAGGGCGGTCACGGTCCGAGGTGGAGCCGCTGATTGGCCTTTTCCTCAACACGGTGGTGCTGCGCATTGACCTGTCCGGTAACCCGACCTTTGCCGAACTGGTGGCGCGCGTCCGCAAGACAGCGATTGCTGCCTTTGAACGGCAGGACACACCGTTTGAACGGATCGTGGAAAAGCTCGATCCCGACCGCGATCTGGGCCGCAACCCGCTGTTTCAGGTTCTGTTCCAGTTGTTCACGCCACATGATATGAACGCGGGTGCGGTCGAGGAAGATGTCGCGACCGTCGGCGTCGACAAAGGTGCCGCGATCCTCGACCTGTCGGTGCATTTGTGGAACGGCGAGAAGGGCCTGAAGGGCCGGGTAGAATACAGCACCGAGTTGTTTGAGGACACGACGGTCAACCGGCTTTTTGATCACTTCACTAAGTTTCTGGGCAATGCGGTAACGGCGCCGGGGCGCAAGCTGTCCCAGATTGATATGATGAGCACGGCATCGCGGCACGCGGTTCTGGAACTTTCGCGCGGCGCTGATGTCACTTTCACCGGCCCGGCGACGCTGCCCGAAGCCTTTGCGCAGCAATGCGACGCCACCCCCGAGGCGACAGCCCTGATCGCGGGTGATGTGCACGTGACCTTTGCCGCCCTTCGCGACCGCGTATCACAGATCGCCGCCGCGCTTGCGGCCCATGGCGTCGGACCGGAAGACCGCGTGGTGATCTGCCTCGACCGGTCTGTGGATTGCATCGCGGCCATGCTGGCGACGATGCATCTCGGGGCGGCATATGTGCCGATTGATCCCGGCTACCCGCGCGCCCGCATCGCTTACGTGATCGCGGACAGTGCCGCCCGGGTCGTGATCACAACCAGCGCGCATCAAGACCGCACGGGCGTCGACGATGCGCTGTTGCTGGACAAGGAATTGCCGCCTGCCGGTGATCTGCCCCCCGGGCGGGCGCGGGCCCAAGGGCTTGCCTACATCATCTACACGTCCGGTTCGACCGGTCAGCCCAAAGGTGTCATGGGCACCCATGCCGCCACGATGAACCGTTTCAACTGGATGTGGAAGGCGCACCCGTTTGCGGCCGGTGAGACCTGCTGCCTGAAAACCGCCATCGCCTTTGTCGATTCCATCTGGGAGATGTTCGGCCCGCTGTTGCGTGGTTTGCCGTCTGTGATCCTCGACGATGCGACGGCGCGCGATCCGGCGGCTTTGAAGACCAAGCTGTCAGCGCACAAGGTCAGCCGCCTTCTGGTTGTGCCGTCGCTTCTGCGCGAGATGCTGGACTGGAACACGGATTTTGATCGTGCACTCCCCTCCCTCACACGCATTTTCACCAGCGGTGAGCGCTTGCCCGCAGACCTTTGCCAACGGATGCGGCGTGCGGCATCCCGGGTGGACCTGATCAACCTATATGGCTCGTCGGAGGTGGCGGGTGATGTGACCGCGACACCGCCGCTCAGCGTGCCCGAGGGCGAAGACGCGCCCATCGGCCGTCCCATGGACAACGCGCAGACCTACGTGCTCGACCGCCACATGCGGCCCGTTCCGACCGGCGTTGTCGGCGCGCTTTATGTAGGTGGGGCGAACCTCGCGCGCGGGTATCTGCACCGGCCAGCAATGACGGCGGAACGCTTTGTCCCGGATCCGTTTGCGACCGCACCCGGCGGTCGCCTCTTTGCGACGGGCGATCTGGTGCGGCAGATGCCGGATGGCACGTTGATCTTTGTCGGACGGGCGGACCATCAGGTCAAAATCCGCGGTCACAGGATCGAAATCGGAGAGATTGAGGCGACCGCTCTCGATCATCCGAGTGTCAGCGAAGCTGTCGTCACCATGACGGATGACGACGCAGGCGGACGGCTGGACGCGTGGATCACGATCCACAAAAGCGAGCCGCTCGAATCGAGCGACATGCGGCAATACCTGACCGAGCGGTTGCCTGCACCGATGATCCCGACAAACATCACGGTGCTGGACGCCCTGCCGCGCCTGCCAAACGGCAAACTGGACCGGCGCGCGCTTGCCGGTCAGACGCCGACGCAAAGCCGCGCTGCGGCCACCACGCCCCCGGAGACCGACACCGAAATTGCGTTGGCAGCGCTTTGGTCCGATCTGCTCAACCGGGCTGAGGTCGACGCGCATGACAATTTCTTTGACGTCGGCGGCCATTCCTTGCTGGCGACGCGGCTGGTCACGGCCATGCGTGACCAGTTTGACATCGAACTGCCCCTGACAGCCGTGTTCCTCTTTCCGACGCTGCGCAGCATGGCGGCAGAGGTCGAGCGCATTCTGCTGGCCGAAATCGAAGCGTTGAGCGGTGCTGACGCACAATTGTTGCTGGGTGAAGAGACGTAAATGGGGGCCGGGGCATGACGCAATCCGAGAACAAGTCCGAGGCGGAATTTCTCGCCGACTACGAAGCTGTTGACGCGGACGCCACCTGCCCGGACACCAAAGACCTGTTGCGGGCCCGCCTCGCGGGCAAGACGGTGGGCAAGGCAACCCGAAAGGCCGACCCGGCAATCCCGCGCCAGCCCGCGGACGCCCCCATCACCCTGTCTTTTGCGCAAAAGCGTCTTTGGGTTCTGGATCAACTGGCACCGGGCAATGCGTCCTACACGGAAAGCTCGGCCTTGCGGTTTCAGGCCGTCATCATCCCGGAGATCCTTGAACAGGCGATAAACACAATCGTCGCCCGGCACACGGTCCTGCGCACGACACTGCACGAGGAAAACGGCGCGCCGGTGGCCCGCGTCGCACCGGACGTTCACATTCCGCTGCCTCTGCACGACCTGACGGGCCTCGAGGCGGATGCGCAGCACGCCGAGATTGCGCGTCTTGCCACGGCGGATGCACGGGCACCGTTCGATCTGGCGACGGGACCGCTCTTGCGGACTACTCTGCTCAAGCTCGCGCCGGGCGAATGGGTGTTTCTCATCTCGATGCATCACATTGTGTGCGATGGCTGGTCGTCTTCGGTGTTTTCGCAAGAGCTCTCGACCATCTACGCGAACCTCGCGATGAACCAGCCTGTCAGCCTGCCGGAACTGCCAATCCAGTATTCGGACTATGCCGCGTGGCAACGGCAGTGGTTGAGCGGCGCGCTGATGGACCGTCAGCTCGACTATTGGCGCGATCGGCTGGACGATCTCACGCCGCTGGACATGCCGGCGGATTTTCCACGCCCGCCCGTGTTCAGCTATCGCGGTGCGCGCCATGTGTTCGAGGTGCCCGCCGCGCTGACCAACCGTCTGGAGGCGTTTGGAAAGAGCGAGGGTGCGACACTGTTCATGACGTTGCTTGCCGGTTTCAAATGTCTTCTGCACCGGATCACGGGACAGGAGGACATTGCAATCGGGACGCCCATTGCAAACCGGACGCGCGCCGAGTTGGAGCCGTTGATCGGCTTTTTCGTCAACACGCTGGTCATGCGCAATGACCTATCCGGCGCGCCCAGTTTTCGCGACGTGTTGGGGCGCGTGCGCACTCGCGCGCTAGAGGCATATGACCATCAGGATCTGCCCTTCGAAAAACTGGTCGAGGATCTGCAGCCGGATCGTGATCTGGCCAGCAACCCGCTGTTTCAGGTGATATTCCAGCTCCACGCAGATCAGGGTGCGCCAGATCGGCAGAAAAACGGCACGTTGGGTCTGGTCGAAGTGGAGCGCGCAACGGTCAAGTTTGACCTGCGGGTCGAGTTTCGCGAAACACCGGACGGGCTGGTCGGCGCGTTCGAATACAGCACGGACCTGTTCAAACGAGACCGGATCGAACGGCTGGCAACGTACCTGCTGACCGTGTTCGAGGAGATGACGCGGTCGCCTGACGCGCGGGTCCGTACCATGCCGCTGGTGCGAGGCCCCGAGCGGATGCTGATCGCAGAATGGGGTGGCGAAGATCGGCCCGATCCCGACCATGGCGGGATCGCCGCGCGCTTTCTTGAGCAAGCGCAGGCAACGCCAGACGCTGTCGCCATTGCGGATGATGCCGGTACACTGAGCTACGCCAACCTGCGGGATCATGCCATCGCACTCGCGCACCGACTGCAAAAGGCGGGTGTTGCGCCGGAAACGGTCGTGGTCGTTCCTGAGATCCGTGCCCGCGAGACACTTGTGGCGCAACTGGGCATCCTGATGGCGGGCGGGGCGTATCTGCCGCTCGACATGGATGAACCGGACACACGGCTGGGCCACATGATCCGGACGGCCGATGCCACGCTTGCCGTGGGTGGCGCGGACATGTCCGCGCGCTTCAAGTCACTTGGGCTCAAGCGCGTCTCCTGCGATCTGCGCAAGTCCCCCAAGGCGGCCAAGCCACCCGTTGTTCCAGATAATGCGGGCGAGCAGCTGGCCTACATCATGTACACGTCCGGATCGACCGGCGTGCCGAAGGGCGTTGCCATCCCGCAAAAGGCGGTCATGCGTCTCGTTTGTGATGCGGATTTTTGTGCGATGGGCCCGGATGAAACCGCGCTTTTGCTGGCGCCAATGACGTTTGACGCCTCCACGCTCGAAGTCTGGGCGCCACTTCTGAATGGCGGGCGCATCGCCATTCACCCGCCGGGCAAGATCGACCTCGGTGCGCTTGCAGACAGCATTCGAAACCACAATGTCACGCTGCTTTGGCTCACAGCCGGTCTGTTCCATCAGGTGGTGGATCACAATCTCGACGCGCTTGGTGGCGTGAGGCAGGTGTTGGCCGGGGGCGACGTTCTGTCAGTACGGCATGTCGAGGCGTTGCTCGAACGCTTTCCCGACTGCCGCCTGATCAACGGATATGGCCCCACGGAAAACACGACGTTCAGCTGCTGTTTCACGATCAACGATATGCGGTCGGATTGCACCACGATCCCCATCGGCCGCCCGATCAACGGCACGCGCTGCTACGTGGTCGACGATGTCGGCCATCTGGCACCGATCGGGGTGGCGGGTGAGTTGTGCGTTGCCGGAGACGGGCTGGCGCGCGGCTATCTCGATGATCCGGCACGCACGGCCGAAGCCTTTGTGCCTGATCCGTTCCGGGGCGCTGGCACGCGCATGTACCGGACGGGCGACCTTGCCCGCTTTCTCGACGACGGCACAATCGAGTTGCTGGGGCGCATGGACCGACAGGTGAAGGTCCGTGGTTTCCGCATCGAACCGCAGGAGATCGAAGCGGCGCTGGCAGCGCATCCCGATGTGGCGGACGTGGCGGTGCTGGCGTGCAAGGACATGGGCCCGGCTGCACAGCTCGTCGCCTATGTCACGCCACAAACGGAGTCAGAAGACAGCGCTGTACTGGACGCAGGTCAGGCCGATGCGGTGGCGCATTGGCGCACGCTTTACGATGACCTCTACGCGGCACCCGGCGAGGTTGAACGTGGCTTTGACATCACCGGTTGGCATTCGAGCTATACGGGCCAGCCCATACCGGCGGAGGAGATGCGTGTCTGGCTGGATGCAACGCTGACCCGCATCCTCGCATGCAAGCCCGAACGCGTGTTCGAGATTGGCTGTGGTACCGGGATGCTCGCCTACCCCCTTGCCGAAGCGGCCACCTATTATCGCGGGACAGATGTGTCCGCGCCGGTGATCGACACGCTGACCAAGGGCATGGCGGACGCCGGTTTGGGCGACAAATGCGATCTGGCCACAGCCCCGGCGGATGCGATCAGCGGCCATTTGGACGGCGGGTTTGACACGGTCCTGCTAAATTCGGTGGTGCAGTATTTCCCCAGCATCACCTACCTGCGGCAGGTGCTCGACGACGCTGTCGCGGCCATTCCGGACAAGGGGTGGGTTTTTCTCGGCGACATGCGCAGCCTGCCTTTGGTCGAAGAATTCCACACAGCGATTCAGCTTGCACGTCACGAGGGCGATATCGACTGTGCCGCCTTTGCGCGCCGGGTGCTGGATGGAGTGCAGATTGAGCGTGAACTGCTTGTCGATCCGGCCTTCTTTCG
The DNA here is from genome assembly GCA_964603315.1 of uncultured Rhodobacterales bacterium. Classification (GTDB taxonomy): domain Bacteria; phylum Pseudomonadota; class Alphaproteobacteria; order Rhodobacterales; family Rhodobacteraceae; genus Tateyamaria. Next base: position 14,778 of record CAZRUV010000008.1, on the reverse strand, counting down.
GCTTCTGGCCGCGCACCACCCACGGATCACGGCCGCCGACATCCAGTGGAAACAGGGTGATGCGGAAAATGAACTGTCACAGTTCCGCTATGACGTCGTGCTGCATGTGGGGGCGTGCGACGTGATTGCCGACGGCCAGCGTCGGCTGGACTGGCAGCAGGATGCACTGACCGTCGAAAAACTCGAAGCGGAATTGGCGGCGGGTGCTGTCACGGTCGCCAATGCGCCAAATGGTCGAATTGCAGGCCTTGCTGCCGTATGGGACGCCGTGCGCGACGGGGCGGAGACGATCTCGCCCCGCGACCTTGAGACGTATCTGGCCGCATCCGATATCCCCGGTCTGGATGTGTTCCGCGAGATGGGCGAGCGTAGCGGCATGGCTGTCGCCGTCGTACCTGCGGACGACAATCCCGCCTGCTGCACCTTGCACTTTGCCACCGACACATCCGTTATTCCGCCCTTGCCACCCGCGTCATCTGTCACGCCCGACTGGACCATGTACGCCAACAATCCCGTCAACGCGCTGATGTCCGAAGCGCTGGTGCCTGCATTGCGCGCCGCCGCGGCAACCAACCTGCCGTCTTACATGCAGCCATCGCACTACGTCGTGATGGATGCGTTGCCGCTGACGCGTAACGGCAAGCTGGACCGCAAGGCACTGCCCGCGCCGGTACGCCAACGCGCGCTGGCGACCACAGCCGAACTGGCGGTGGCGTCGACGGACGTGGAACGGACGCTGGCACGGGTTTGGGGCGATGTTCTGGGGCTGGATCAGGTCGGGGTCGAGGACAACTTCTTTGAGTTGGGCGGAGATTCGATCCTGAGCATCCAGATTGTCTCGCGGGCCAAGTCCGAAGGGGTCGTGTTTACCGCGCAACAGCTTTTCGAGAACCAGACCATTGCCGGGCTCGCGCGCGTCGCGCAAGAGACGTCCGTTGATCGCATAGATCAGGGCTTGGTCACAGGCCCCTGCACCTTGACGCCCGCGCAAGCGTGGATGTTCGAAAACAATTCGCCAGCGCCGCATCACTTCAATCAGGCATTCCTGCTGCAAGTGCCGGCAGAACTGGATGCCGAAGCGCTGGATCAGGCGGTGCGCGCATTGCTGCTGCACCACGACGCCCTGCGCCTCCGCTTTGCGGGCGGCGACGGTGGTTGGACGGCCAGCCATGCCGACCTCACGGACGAGGACGGCCTTGAATGGATCGACCTCAGCGCGTTCTGGGGTGCGCGGCAAACCCGCGAACTGGAAAGTGCCTGCGCCGAAATTCAGGCGTCGCTCGATCTGGAACAGGGGCCGCTCTTCCGGGTGGCGCTCTTTGACATGGGGCCGGGTCGTCCGGATCGCCTGTTGGTCTGTGCGCATCACCTTGTTGTGGATGGCGTGTCGTGGCGCGTTCTCTTCGAGCAACTGTGGCTGGCCTATCAGCAAATGGTCGATGGCGCCGAACTCAGCTTGCCATCCAAGACCACATCACTGGCCGCCTATTCCAGCGCGATGCGCAAACGCGCCCATGGCGCCGAACTGACGGCACAGGTGGACTATTGGACGTCGGTTGTCCCGGATTGCGAGACCTTCCTGCCGGTCGACCACGAGGGGTCAAACACCGAAGGAGACGCCGCTGAAATCAGGGTCGAACTGCCCGATGACCTGTCCCGGGCGGTGCTGACAGAAGTGCCGCAGGTCTTCCAGACCCGGATCAACGATGCGCTTCTGACAGCCTTTTCACGCGCAATCGTCCGATGGGGCGAGGTGCCCGTTGCATATTTCGATCTCGAAGGCCACGGGCGCGAAATGGTCGAGCCGGGCATGGATCTTTCGAGGACGGTGGGGTGGTTCACCTCGATCTTCCCGGTGGCGCTGGATGTGGACGACACAGCACCCATCGCTGACACGTTGATGCAGGTACAGGCCCAGCTTGACGAGATCCCCGACCGGGGCGCAGGCTATGGCGTGTTGCGCTACCTGTCGGAGGACGCTGAAACCCGCGCGCGGCTCGAAGAGATGCCGATGCGCGACATCAGCTTCAACTACCTTGGCCAGTTCGGCGGGCAGGAAGACGGCATTATCCGCGCGGCCGCCGAAGACATGGGGCCAAGCCGTGCCCCCGGCGCAGAGCGCCGCCACCTGATTGAGGTGGACGGGGCCGTGTCTTTTGGTCGGCTGGGCTTCACCTGGGTGTACAGCGCGCAGCAATACGACGCGGCGTCGATCCAGGATCTGGCTGATCTGATGCTCGACGAACTCAAAGCGTTGGTCGACGCCACCCGCGCGCATCAGCAGGCGACATTCTCCGCCGAAAGCTTCCCGGCCGCCCGGATGCACGAGGACGACTTTGCACGGCTGATGGCGAAGCTGGGCGGGGACGCAACGGGGCAAGAGGGGGCATAATCATGCACGGTATCGAAGACATCTATGAACTCTCGCCGATGCAGTTGGGCATGCTCTTTCATTCGGTCTATGAGGCCGGGCCCCGGATGTATTTCGAGCAGGTTGTCATCCCGTTCGACGCGGCGGTCGACCCCAACCACTTTGCCGATGCGTGGGTTGCGGTCACTGCCGCCAACGCGGCGCTGCGCACCTCGATCCACTGGGAGGACTTGGACAAGCCCGTGCAGGTCGTGCACCGCGACGCCCGCATGGATGTCGACATGTGGGATTTGCGGCGCGAACCGGTCGGTCAGCGCGACGTGACGCTGCAACTGCGACTGGCCGAGGATCGCGACCGGGGCTTTCGCCTCGATGAGGCGCCACTGATGCGCGTCGCGCTGGCCCGGTTGGGGCCGACCGCGCACCGCATGGTGATCAGTTTCCACCACATCATTCTGGATGGCTGGAGCCTGCAGGCCGTGTTTGCGCAGTTCACTGATGCATACGCCCGGCTGGCGGGCGGCGGCCGCCCGGCTTTGCCTGCCACACGACCCTATCGTGCCTTCATCGAATGGTTGCAGGCGCAGGAGCCAGCCTCTGCGCAAGAGTACTGGCGCAAGGTGATGGCGGATGCGCCGGGCCGTTCGGGCATCGGACGGGCCAAGGCTGACGGTGCGATGCAGCGCCCCGACGACTTTGGCGAAGTTGCGTTCGACGTGCCTCGCGACGCGGCCGAGGCGATGCGCGCGGTCTGCACGGCGCAGCACCTGACGCTCAACACGCTGTTGCAGGGCGCCTGGGCTGTCACCCTCGGACGGTTCACGGGGCAGGATGACATCGTCTTTGGCGTCACGGTCTCGGGTCGGCCTGCCGAGATTGGCGGGGTCGAGGACATGATCGGCCTATTCATCAACACCGTCCCGCTGCGTGCGCGGCTGTCCTATGACACCCCGTTGTCAGACTGGCTGGCCACCTTGCAGTCGGATCAGTTGCGCGCCCGGAATTTTGACCATTGCGGGTTGGTGCAGATCCGCGAATGGGCCGGGCTGCCCGGCGACGAAGAGCTGTTTGACACCATCTTTGCCTTTGAGAACTACCCGACGCAGCGCAAGGACGGGGACGCGACCGCAGATACAACCTTTATCGAGCGCACGAATTACCCGCTTTCCGTGGCGGTCATCCCCGGCGATGGGTTGCACATGCGTCTGCTCTTTGACGGGCAGGCCGTGGACAGGGCCAGAGTGCAGGCCATTGGCGCCGCTCTGCGCGCCACATTGCACAGTTTGACCAAAACGCTGACCCGCGACCCCAAGGTAACGCTGGATCAGGTCGTTTCGGATGCGTTCCCGGTTCACGGCGTGGCGACTGCGCTGGAACCTTATCCGCAAGCCGCGCTCACCGAACTGTTTGAGGCCGTCGCGGTGGCCACGCCCGACGCAATTGCGGTGGAAGATGAACAGGGACAGCTGGCATATGCAGCGCTTCGGATGCGCGCGCATGCCTTGTCTGCGCGCCTTGCAGACGCGGGCATCGAACGTGGAGACCGGGTTGCCTTGATGTTGGCATCCACTTCCGACCTCGTTACCGCGATGCTGGCAGTGCTGAACTGTGGGGCGGCTTACATACCTCTGGACCTCGCCTATCCCAAAGAGCGTGTCGCGGGCATTCTGGATGACACGGCCTGTCCACTGATCCTGACGGACGCCGCACATCTGAAAGACGCGCAATCGCACGGTATTCAGGTGCTGGATGTTGGCGAAGTAGGCGCAGAAACGGCGGTCGCGCGTCCGTCCGCCACACCGACGCCGGACGATGTCGCCTATGTCATGTTCACGTCCGGATCGACCGGCAAGCCCAAGGGCATCGAAATACCGCACCGCGCCATTGTCCGTCTGGTGCGCAATACGGATTATGTCAGCCTGACGGGCGCGAGCCGCATCGCGCGTCATTCGAATATCGCATTCGACGCGGCGACCTTCGAAATCTGGGGGGCCTTGCTGAACGGGGGCGCGACCGTCGCGCTGGACCGGGATACGGTTTTGTCGCCTGATGCCTTGTCCGGGGCGCTCGACGCCAAGGGCGTCGATACGATGTTCCTCACCACGGCCCTGTTCAACCGCATCGCGGCAGAGCGCCCGGATGCATTCCGCAGTCTCGACACTCTGATGTTTGGCGGAGAGGCCGCAGACCTTGGCGCGGTGCGGGCCGTGCTGGATGGTCAGGGGCCAGCGCGACTGCTGCATGTCTACGGCCCGACCGAGACGACCACCTTCGCAACCTGGCAGCACCTGACAGAGATCGAGCCCGACCAGACCGCCCCGCCGATTGGCAAGGCAATCCGCCATTCGACCGCCTATGTGCTGGATGCGAACCTGCGCGCGGTGCCACACGGCGCGGCGGGTGAACTGTTTCTGGGCGGTGACGGATTAGCCCGTGGTTATCTGGGATGCCCCGCGCTGACGGCGCAATCCTTTGTGCCCGATCCGTTTTCCCAACAGCCCGGCGCGCGCCTTTACCGCACCGGAGATCGGGTCTGGCAGGACGCGGAGGGTCGCATTGTGTTCCTTGAGCGCATCGACACCCAGATCAAACTGCGCGGCTACCGGATTGAATTGAGCGAGATTGAAACCCTGCTGGCCGCAGACCCTGCGGTGTCGCAAGCGGTTGTCGTCCTCAACGGTGAGGGCGAGGCGCGCCGGATCATCGCCTATGTCGTCCCGGGCAAGGCCGCGCCGCCGGACCTGCCCACGGCACTCAACGCAGAACTGGCAAAGACGTTGCCGCGCTACGCCCTGCCCGACGTTATCATGCCGCTCGACAGCCTGCCCCTGAACCGCAACGGCAAGATCGACCGAGCCGCGCTGCCCGAGCCGCGCGCGCAGGACCGCAAACCGCTCGCAAGTCCTCAAGCCGCGCCTACGGGGTCGACCGAGGACCGGCTCCTGCAGATATGGGCGGCGGTGCTGGAACGGCAGGACATCGATGCCACAGACAACTTTTTCGATATCGGCGGGCATTCGCTGCGCGTGACCCAACTGGCGTCGCGCATCAAACGGGATCTCGGGGTGGATTTGCCGCTGCGTACCGTCTTTGAAAACCCGACGGTGCCCGATCTGGCGCGCATCATTGACGCTGAAGGCAAGGCCAACCCACCCGCGCCCGAACAGACACCCGACGACGCGACAGCAGCGCCGTCGCGCAAGGGCGGGATCAAGGCCATCTCGCGCAGCGCACGGCAACGCAAACGGACAACAGGCGCATGACAGTTACCCTCGAAAGCATCACGTTCAACCACAACCCGGCCACCTCCCGGGGCAGTGCCCTGAACATCCGTCTGAATGGCAGCGCGCCTGTGCAAATTCCGGAATGGACAAATGGCGGCGGCGATCCCTCTCCGGCGGCCTATACGATCTCGGATGCACTGACGGCCCGCATCCAGATTGCTGTCGATCTGGTCGGAACGTCGAATACCCGCGTCTTTGTCCGCGCCATCCCCGCCAATCCTTTCGCGTTCAACGTCCTCGGACCCACCGAAACCGCGACTGTCAATTTTGCGGCCAACGGCAAGCGCAAGGGCCTCAAGATGACCTTGCAAGCCCCGGCTCTGGCCCAGTCAGGGGTGGGGGCGTTCGACGTGAATTGGCAGTGGCAGTACAAGGAAAGCTTTGCCGGGCCGTGGATTGATTTTGAGACGACGCGGCACCGGATCTACGCCACCTTGCGGCCGCCGACACGGCCCTGGGTGCAGGCGCCGTTTGATGCGTCGAACACGCAATTGCCGTGGGCCGAAGTGCTGGAATGGGCCTGTCAGTGGGCGGCGTTCAGCGGGACGCCCGGTGCAGCGTCGCGGGCCATTACGGCGGCGGTTTTCCAACTGGGACCGCGTCGCATCGCTTATGATTGCAGCAACGGAAATCCGACAAACTATTCCGAACCCTTGTTCGACTGTACCGCCTTTCTGGAACGGCTTTCCGGGCAATACGGCCGCGGTCCGCGCGTGAACTGCACCGACTGTGCCACCATCGTCTCGACCTTTGCCAACGTCCTTGGCGCGGATTTGTGGCAGTCGCGCATGTTCAACCAGATCGTGCCGTTCCGCTGCAATATGATGCGCCTGATCGGCGCGCCGTTTTTCGGCGCTGTCTGTGGCACCGGCTTTTTCAACTATCACGAAGTCGCGTGGGAAGGCGCGTGTTCCGATCTTGACGACGTCTATGATGCCTGTCTGGAGGTGTTCTTTCCCGCCCCGCCTGCGCTTGGCCTCACCACATACGTGCCGTCCGACATCAATTTTGGCTGGGGGTTCGGCAACACCTATCGTGACGTCCTCGTCAGCCCGGAGTCGCGCTACATTTGTCAGGCGCAGCCCGGCTCGCGCACCCGCCGCTTTGTCTATTAACCTTGCCATCAGGTGATCCCATGCTGTTGCCCCACCAGATCAATGCCCTTCGCAGCAAGTACGACGTGAATGAGCGGTTGTTTCAGGCGCGTCACCAGAACGGGTTTTTCGTGCGCCGGTACCGGATGCTGGGACAGGAACTGAGCCGCGCCCGTATCGCGCGCGCTCTGTCGGTCAATCTGCCCACGGGGGGTCGCATGCGCAAAACGACGTGGCTTACCGAAGATCGCGCGCCGCGCAAGGCGCCCGAGGAGAACCCTGTCCTGATCGACAGTTTCGAATATGGCAGCTTTGCCGAAGCCGAACAGGCGCTTTGGGCGTTCCTGCGCGAGTTCCATGTGCCGGTTCAACTTAGCACCACACGCGACGGGGTCGGGGATGTCGGGTTTGTCACCCCTGATCGCAGCATCGTCGCCTTTCTGCGCGGCAACAGTCTGCATCGCATTGCCCAGGAAACGCCGACCCGCGACATGGACGATGTGGCAGCCTCCATCGACGAAAAACTGACCCGGAAACCGGCTGATGCACGGCAGGAACGCGCCCTGTTCGAGGTCAATCAGGTGACAGAACGGCTCACCATGGCCGCGCGCATGGCAGCCCGCCCCGAAGAGGCGCCGAACCTTGTCGCGCAATATGCGATCGAGGGGATGAACGGTGCCAGCGCGCCCCGCGCATCCGCTGACCTCCCAAGCGACGAAGGCGTGATGCAACGCTTTTTCACAAAGGAAGGCTGGATCGAAGACGACGGCGGTCTGCGGTTCAACCTCGATGCCGGTCGGTCGCCCGAGGACGCTGAAATCGAAATGTATGAAGATCTCGCAGACGGCACGTGCCTGACATGCCGACGTAAACTGAAAAATGACGACTGGGTCGACGAGGATTAAAGGAAAGGTCCGTTCATGTCCGATGACAACACAACATACAGCGTGGTGATCAACCACGAAGAGCAATACTCCATTTGGCCCTCGGATCGCGAGATTCCGCAGGGCTGGAAGTCTGTTGCGGACAACAAGTCCAAGGATGACGCGCTGAACTTCATTGAAGAGGCCTGGACCGACATGACCCCGGCCAGCATGCGGGAACAACTCCAGAAAACGCATGGCTGACGATCCGTGATGCCTGCGGCTTTGAACACGATTTGGGCCACATGTCCCATGCCGGACACGCAGGCCCGATGCCGGATGTTCTGCCTGCCCTATGCTGGCGCGGGCGCATCGATCTATCGCGACTGGCCGGCGGCCTTGTGCGACGTGGCCGAGGTTTGGCCCATACATCTGCCGGGACGCGAGCGGCGTCTGTCTGACCCACCCGCCGCATCGGTGCAGGCGTTGGCTGCGCAAACCGCAAAGGGGATTGCACCGTTTCTGGATCGCCCTTTCGTGCTATTTGGTCATTCCATGGGCGCACTTCTGGGTTTCGAGGTTGCGCGCGCGTTGCGGCAACTGGGTTTGCCACAGCCGGAGGTTCTGTTTGTCTCGGGTTTTGGCGGGCCGCACTTGCCGGACACACGGCCACCCATTCACACGCTGCCCGACCCGGACTTCCGGGATGCCGTGGCCGCACTCGACGGAACACCCTCGGATGTCATCGCAAATGACGAGTTGATGGCGCTTTTGCTGCCATTGCTGCGGGCCGATTTCCAACTGGTGGAGACCTATCGGTGCCTCAGACAGGCCCCATTGGACATCCCGATCCAGATCTATGCGGGGCGCAACGACCGGGACACGCCGCGTGACGCATTGGAGGCTTGGAGCGACTGCACCACGGCCCGGACGGAAATAGCGATGTTCGACGGCGGTCACTTCTACCTGCGCGATCAGGCGACAGCCGTTTGGGACAGGGTGCGGCGCGACCTGGCAGCTAGGGTACGTCCGCTGGATCAAAGGCGAACCGCACAACCCTGAGGTCCGGCGTGTCCGCCGCCAACGCGCCAAAATACCCTGCCGCCGGGTCTGCGGGGTACAGATGAAACGCACCGCCCTTTGCATCCCGCAGCAAGGCGGGTGCACGGGCGGGGTCGGTGGAGACCTCGAACCGATCCAGTCCGCCGGGCAACCCCGTGCCGGCGGCCTTGAGAAGCGCCTCCTTGGACGTCCATATGCGATAAAATGCGTTTGTGACCCGGTCCGGGCGTTGCGCCTTGAGATGGGCTGTTTCCGTGCGCGTGAAAAACCGCTCCGCGATCTTTTCCATGTCTTCAATGGTGCGGGCCCGTTCCACATCGACACCAAGCGAACCCGTTTTGGCCACAGCAACGAGTGCGACATCGGCAGATGAGGAGGCGTTGAATACCAGCGCGTCGCGTCGTGGGTCGGCCAGTGTCGGTTTGCCAGCTGCATCCTGCGCCTCAAAGCCGACATCTGCTGGTGCGCAATCCAGATAGGCGGCAAGAATACACCGCAGCGCAACGCGCCGCGCCGCAAACCGCCGGGCATCGGCCTCACGATGAAAGCGGTTGTAGCGGGTGGTTTCTGTCTCACTCAGGGGGCCAGTCCTGAGTGCGGACGGGTCCGCCTCGCTCAGGTCAACACGCCACAGATGCACCTCTTCCGATTTGAGGGGCGTGGTGGAGGCGAGGGGTGTCCGGATGAAATCGAAACTCATTCCGCAACGGCCTCAATGACCAGGCGCGAAGGCGTGTCCGCGCCATGCAAAATCTCATAGACACCTGCCGGATGATCGGCTTCGCCATACCCGCAGGCGGACCCGCTCAACGATAACGCGATCCGCGTTCCGGCCTCGAACCGGTGACTGAGAGAGTGCATGTTCAGCGTGACGACCTGCGGCGCTTCGACAGCGAGCGCGTCAACCTGCGCAACGGCAAACGAAACGAATTGCAGCGCTGTGGGCCGGTCGGGATCATAGTCATATAGCTGGGCGCTCAAACCCGCCCGTCCCGTTGTGCCCCGAACGAAGAGTTCCAGCCGCGCAGGTCCGGCCAGCAGCAAATCCTGATCCAGTGGCGCCGAAAGATAGGTCTGTCGCGGATAGTCCTCACAGGGCGACAGGATGGCGGGATCAATCGCAAGGCTGTGCTTGCCCGCCTTCTGCGCTGGCGCCTGCAAAAGGTGCCCATTTCCGGTCAGGCTGAACTGTTGCCCAAGATAAAATGACGTTTCGATACCCCTAACCGGCCAGTCCTCGGCGCTGCGGAATGGCTCGGCCGCGTCCGGACGATAAAGCACCGGGGCACCGGCGGGTGCATCCGCGTCCCGCAACCAGTGATCGAGCCAGTCCAGCACATGTTGGGTGACATCCGTCGGACCTGAGCCGAGTTGATCGAGGTGAAATGTGTGGTCCTCGGCGGTGACGATCAGTTGGTGCGCCTCGCGGTGGCGCAGGCATCCGTCCTGCCGCAGGGCCTGCCACAGATCGACCGGGTCTTCCCACCCTTCGCTTTTGGATTTGAGAACCAGAACGGGCGCGCATATTCGATCCAGTTGTCCGCGCAGGCTTTTCTCCGTGCTGTCTGCATTTCCTTCGAGATAGGCCTGCCAGAACGGGTCATCCCGCCCCAGAAGCAGATTGTCGATCTGCAGGGGGTTGGTTTCGTTGCTGGCCCAAGCCCGTGCCGCATCATCCGGCCAGCGCCCATGATCGAGAAGGTGCAACCAGAACACAGGCAGCAAGCCCACGGCACCGCCGCGTCGACCCGCCCAGAGATCAAGCGCGGGATCGTCTGCGACCACCGTGCGCACGGCATCGGACCCGACTGCCGCGGCGAGGGCGGTATAGCCATTGTACGAGCCGCCGATGGTGCCGATCCGTCCGTTCGACCACGGCTGACCGGTGATCCACCCGACGGTTGCGGCGCCGTCCGCGACTGCGTTCTCGAACGGGTCAAACACGCCTTCGGACCCAAAGCGCCCCCTGATGTTCTGCAGCACGAACACGTAGCCACGTTCGGTCAGGGCGTTGGCAAAGCTGTCATAGTAGGGCTCGCTTTGCCCCGGAAACCGATAAGGCGTACGCAGCAGGACAACCGGCGCCGGTTGCGTCCCCGGCAGATAGACGAATGTCTCGAGACGGACGCCATCGGCCATTGCCACCATGACGCGCTGATCAGGTGCGGCGCTGATATCGGTGGCCAGGCTGAGGACAAGACACAGCGGCAGCAGTGTAGCACGGGGAAAACGGTGAAGAAGCAAGCTCAACATCTGGGCACGACTATGTGGGTCGATGCGGACAGATACAAGCGGGCGGCAGGCGCGGTGTCGCACCAAAAGAAAAGGCCGCCCCGGATCGGAACGGCCTCTTCGCATTCAGCTGGTCGGCGTGGCTCAGAAGCCCAGACCTGCATATTTGTTCTTGAACTTGGAGACGCGGCCACCTGTGTCCATCAGGCGCGCACCGCCACCGGTCCATGCGGGGTGCACGGACGGGTCGATGTCGAGCGCCAGCTGGTCGCCTTCGCTGCCCCAGGTCGATTTCATCTGAACGACGGTGCCGTCGGTCATCTTCACTTCGATGATGTGGTAGTCGGGATGCGTATCGGCCTTCATGCCTCGGCTCCTTCGGACTTCTTGGGTTTGTAGTTGGTGACTTCCGCGATCCGGGCCGATTTGCCGCGGCGGGTGCGGAGGTAGTACAGTTTGGCGCGACGCACGCGACCGCGGCGGACCACGGTGATGCTGTCGATATTGGTGGAATAGAGGGGGAAGACCCGCTCCACGCCTTCGCCAAAGGAAATCTTGCGAACGGTGAACGACCCGGCAATGCCGTGACCGTTGTTGCGTGCGATGCAGACACCTTCGTAGTTCTGCACACGGGTGCGCGTGCCTTCAGTCACGCGAAAGCCGACGCGAATGGTGTCACCGGCTTTGAAGTCGGGGATGTCTTTCCCCAGGGCGGCAATCTGTTCCGCCTCAAGCTGTGCGATCAGGTCCATTGACCCATCTCCTATGATGCTCGCGGTTTTGGCCCGCGAAGGTTTTGCTATGTCCTCAGAGCTCTGCGTCTTCACCGGGTCCGCCATCGCGCCCGCCAGAGGTCAGGTCATCATTCCTTTTTCGCATGGTCTTGCCGCAGAACTGCACCGAAGAAGATGCCACGGCAAAGCCACTCCAACCGGGTGACCCCGAGTCGGACTGCGCGGTGTATAGGTGTGTCCTGCGTAGCGATCAAGGGGGTGCGTCTGCGCCCGTCAGCCGATGCTGAGAAAATCGCCCAGAGCATAGATGAGCGCGCAAATGATCACGACACCCAGGATGATCATCAACGCGCTGCTGAAGAACTGCAGGATCATGGCGCTGCTGCCCAGCCCGACGGCCCAGGCCGCAATATCGCGGCGTTCGCGGCGGAAATAGCCGAACGCGCCGCACAGAACGGCAAAGACGGCGAGGCTGATGCTGACCACACGCAGGATGCGGTCGATCGTCCATGCGGGCGCTTCTGCGGCGGGCTGTTCCATCCCGAGCCAGTTGCGCAAGGTGGCCTTGCCCGCTTCGGCGGCAATATCGCCCAAGGAAACGCCCACGGACTGTTGCGGGGCAAAGGGCCCGGCTACAAAGGTGATGAGCACCAGCAGGAGTGCAGCACCGCCCAGGGCAAAGCCGATGAAACCGGCGCGCGTAGGCGCCGTTGGCGTGGTCACGAATTGTTCGGTCATGGCAGACTTCCTTCTGGATGTCTGTCTACCGGGTCAATGTGGCTGATCTGAGGAAACTCTTTGCCACGCGCGGGACCAAATCAGGACTTTGTGTCACGCTTGGCCCACAGGTCCGGACGGCGCGAGCGCGTCAGGGCCTCTGCCTGCTGATGCCGCCAGTCTGCCACCTTGCCGTGATCGCCTGAGGTCAGAATGGCCGGTATCTCCCGGCCTTCCCATATGGCGGGGCGGGTATATTGCGGATGCTCCAGCAATCCGTTCGAATGGCTTTCGTCGACGGTGCTGTCCGCGTTGCCAAGAACGCCCGGCAACAGGCGCACGGTGGCGTCGAGCATCGCCTGTGCCGCAATCTCGCCCCCCGTCATGACAAAATCACCCAAGGACACTTCGGTGATGTTCCAGTGTTCCAGCACGCGCTCGTCGACACCTTCGAACCGGCCACACAGCAGGGTGACGCCGTCGCATCGGGCAAGATCACGCGCCATGGCCTGATCAAAGGGCTTGCCGCGCGGCGACATGTACAGGATTGGCCAGCGTCCGCGTGCATGGGCCTGCGCTTCGCTCAGCGCCGCACTTACCACATCGGCGCGCAGCACCATGCCCGCGCCACCGCCTGCGGGCGTGTCATCGACATTGCGGTGTTTGCCGATCCCATGGGCACGCAGGTCATGCGTGTGCAACTGCCATTTGCCATCCTGCAACGCCTTGCCGGTAAGCGACACGCCGAGGACGCCGGGGAAGGTTTCGGGAAACAGCGTCACGATCCGGGCCTGCCAGACGCCAACCAGATCCGGGGCCTCATCCATGAGGGACGCAGGCTTGAGCGTGGGGCGAATGGCCTTGCGGCCGTGGGACTTGGGCGTGGCCATCAGCGGGGGCGGTGGACATGCGCGCTTTGCGTCAGGCCAAAGGCGAGCATGAGAACCAGCATCGCGGAACCACCATAGCTGACCAGAGGCAGCGGAACGCCCACAACGGGCGCCAGCCCCATGACCATCGACATGTTGACGGCAAAGAAGAGAAAGAAGTTGAGCGCGATGCCCAGCGTCAGAAGGGACGAAAACCTGTCCTTGTTGGTCAGGGCCGAGACAACACAAAAGAGGATGATCAGGGCATAGAGCACCAGCAACGAAAACGCCCCGATAAACCCGAACTCTTCGGCCAGCGTGGTAAAGATAAAGTCGGTGTGCTTTTCGGGCAGAAAGTTCAGGCGGCTTTGCGTGCCCTGCATGAACCCGCGCCCGGTCCATCCACCAGACCCGAGGGCAATCTTGGATTGCGTGATATGGTAGCCTGCGCCCAGCGGGTCAGAGGCAGGGTCGAGGAACGTGTCGATCCGCCGGAACTGGTAGTCTTTCAGCAACTGCCATTCCGTGCCACGCGACTGGAAAACCGCTGTGATCAAGCCAATGCCCGAGGCGATGACAGCTGCGAAATAGGCCCAGTGCACGCCGGCCAGAAACATCAGTCCGCCGCCTGCGGCGAGCAGCAGGATCGAGGTGCCGAGGTCGGGTTGGCGCAGCACGAGGAAGGTGGGCAACAGGATCAGAAACACCGGGATCAATACCCAGAAAGGGCGGGATTTCTTGGTCTGTGGCAACCAGTCGTAATATGCCGCCAGGATCATGACGAGCGTCACCTTGGTCAACTCGGACGGTTGCAGGCGCATGAACCCGAGGTCGATCCAGCGTTGCGCACCCATGCCGACGGAGCCGAAAAATTCCACGCCAACCAGCAGCAATATGGATGCGCCATAGGCCACGCCCGCGACGTTGCGCCAGAACCAGATCGGCACCACCGCGACAATGATCATGAGGACAAAACCCATCGCAAACCGCTTCATCTGCGGTTCGGCCCAGGGGTTTAGCGACCCACCGGCCACCGAATAGAGCATCAGGAACCCGACACAGGCAACAGCGATCAGCAGCAGGGCCAGTGGCCAGTTCAGATACAGAAGCTTGCGCGGCCCGACGGGGACGTATTTGGCGTTATACTCAAGATAACTCATGCCTGATCGCTTCCCGCGATATTGGCAACCGGGCGCATCTCGCGCAGCGCGCGCTGCTGTTCCTCGATGCGCGCACGGTCCTTGGTCGGGTACGCTTCGACGGGAGGTTCGCCGCCATAAAGCGCCTGTAGTGTGATGTCGCGCGCGATGGGGGCGGCGGCCTTCGATCCGCCGCCGCCATGCTCTACGACAACGGCAACCGCGTATTTCGGGTTTTCGTAAGGGGCGAAGTTCACAAACAGCGCATGGTCCCTGCGTTCCCAGGGCAGGTCCTCGTTGCGGGTGACGCCGCGCGCACGTTCGGCCGCTGTGATGTTGCGAACCTGTGATGTGCCCGTCTTGCCCGCCATCCGCATCGCATCTTCGATGATCCGGCTGCCATAGGCCGTGCC
>CAZRUV010000007.1:0-64622 GCA_964603315.1 uncultured Rhodobacterales bacterium | reverse complement strand
CGCCCTGTGCCTCGGACCACTCGCCGGCGCAGGCGATGTATTCGTTCGGCGCATCAAACCAGACATACATCACCGTGCCCTCCACCCCGGGCCATTCCGCGTCGCCACGGCGTACAGGGATGCCCCAATCGAGGTCGCGTGTGATGCCGCGATCCTGCAATCCGTCACCGTCATGAAGCCATTTCTTGGCAATCGACGTGGTCAGCACGGGCCAATCGGACTTGCTGTCGATCCAGGCGTCCAGTTCGTCCTTGAGCGACGATTGACGCAGATAAAGGTGCTTGGTTTCGCGCACTTCGAGATCGGTCGAGCCGGAGATGGCCGACCTCGGATCAATCAGGTCTGTCGGATCAAGCTGCTTGGTGCAGTTTTCGCATTGGTCGCCCCGCGCGCGATCATAGCCGCAATTCGGGCAAGTGCCCTCGATGTAGCGGTCCGGCAAAAAACGGCCATCGGCATTGGAATAGACCTGACGCTCGGACACTTCGCGGATCAGCCCGGCATCCGCCAGCCGACCGGCGAAATGCTGGGTCAGTGCGTGGTTCTGGGGCGACGAGGAGCGGCCGAAATGGTCAAAGGACAGGCGAAAACCGCGGGCGAGTTCGGCCTGGACGGCATGCATTTCAGCGCAGTACTCGGCGACGGGCTGTCCGGCCTTGGCTGCGGCCAGTTCGGCAGGTGTGCCGTGTTCGTCTGTCGCACAGAGAAACAGCACCTCGTTGCCGCGAGCACGCTGGAACCGCGCATAAAGATCCGCGGGCAATTGGCTGCCCACGAGGTTTCCAAGGTGTTTGATCCCGTTGATATAGGGAATGGCGGAGGTGATGAGGTGGCGCTGCATGATGTCATCCGGCTGGAATTTGCGCCGGTCTAACAGCGTGTGCGGGGCGGGGAAAGGCCCCTCAGTCCTCGTCGCGCGACCGGCCTGTCAGCCGTCCGATCAGGAAAGACGTGCGTGGGGCATAGACATAGCGCGTCTTCTTGGAGGGTGCTGCGCGTGCGCGCATCCGTGCAAGGCCAAACAGGATCAGTCCGGCATGGCCAACCGCGATCATCGCAAAGAGGGCAGGCGGCCCGTATGCGTCGATCAGCGCCGATGCGGTAAAGGGCGCGGCGATTGCGCCGAGGGCAAAATAGAACATGAGGGCGGCCGAAAGTTCGACGCGCTCCGCACTGTCGGCAAAATCGTGGGCGTGGGCGGCGGCGACGGAGTAGATCGGAAAGGTTGTCAGACCAAAGAAACCGGCCGCCAGCATCACACCCGTCGTACCCAACCCCGCGGTTGCAATGGTGATCGCACAGCTGAGCATCGCCGCACCCGAGAGCCAGATCAGCACCCAGCGTCGGTCATGCTTGTCGGCAAGCCAGCCGATTGGGTATTGCGCGATGGCGCCCCCCAGAACGAACGCCGCCATGAACCACGCAATCTGACCCGTGCTCAGTCCGACCTCTTGCCCGTAGACGGGGCCGACCATCCGGAACGAGGCGCTGGAGAGGGCCGCGACGACAACGCCGGCGGCGGCAAGGGGGGAGCGTTTGGCGGCAAGCATCGGTCGCAGGCGTGGTGCCGCAGGCGTTTCGGGCTGTCTGACGGTGGTCAGCGTCAGCGGCAGCAAGGCGGCGCAGCAGATGATGGCGAGCAGGTTGTAACTGACGTAACTGGCGGGGGCGAGCACGCCGATCATAAGCTGCGCGGCCAGTGAGCCACCCATGTCCACAATGCGGTAGACGCCCATCGTCCGCCCGCGCGTTTCGTTGGTGACCTTGGCTTGCAACCACGCTTCGACGACGGTGTAACACCCGGCAATGCAGAGGCCCGTTGCGACCCGCATCACCGCCCACGCGACGGGATCCACAATGAGCATATGGGCGAGCAATCCGATGGCGCCGGTTGCGGTAAATGCGGCGAAGGCGCGGGAATGCCCGACGCTGCCCATCAGGCGCGGCGCCCACCAGCACCCGATGAAGAAGCCAAGGAAATGGGCCGACCCGAGGATGCCGATTTCCTGCCGGGTGAAGTCCAGTGCCAGCCCTGAAAGCGCATCAAGTGGGCCAAGCGCGCCCGAACTGAGCTGGAGCAGAACGACAGACAGAAAAAGTGCGGCAAAGGAAATCAGAAGGCGCATGGTGCGCGCATCCATGCGCCCTTTTTCAATCCTTGCCTAGCGGAGAGTCGACGGATGCATGACGTTTTTGATCTCTCGGCTGATGTGTACGAAGCGTTTGTTTCCTGTCGGAAAATCGCCTGTATCGGGTGCGGCCTGCGCCACGTCAGGCTGCGACGAGGTCGGCGCGGATGTCGATGCCGACGAGGTTTTCGACAATGTCCGCGTAGCCGGTGGCGCCGAAATCTTCCCGGTTGACCCGGCCTTGCAGGTGCACGTCAAGCGCGCGCAGGTCGCCCGGTGCGCTGCCGCGTTTGCGAAAGAGCCCCGCGGAAAAACGGACGGGTCTGGTCACGCCGCGCAGGGTCAGGTTGCCATCAATGGTTGCGCCGCCCGAAATGCGACCGTCGGCCCCCAGTGTCACCTTGGTCGAGGTGAAACGGGCCTGGGGAAAGTTCGCCGCGTTCAGGACGGATTCGGATTTGAGCGCTTCGGTGGCAAAGATCAGCCCGGTGCGGGCGCGGCGAATGTCTGCGGTGACGTCTGCAGTCGAGGCCGCGAGGTTGCCCGGATCGATCCGCAAGTCAGCGCGACCAACGGGGACGGTCCCTTTGACCTGCGCGCCGTTCAGGCTGAAGAGGTAGGTGATGGTCGCGCCATTGGGTCCGAGGCGGTAGGGCGTGGGGGCCGCAAGGGCGGGTTGGGCCAGTGCGGCGAGGCTGAGGGCAAGCATGTGACGGCGGTGCATGGGGCGGTGCTCCTTTGACGTGTGTGATGAGGTAACACGGCAGGAGCGGTTTTAATCGGCCCTCACATTGGATTGATGTCACATGGGCTTGATCGCGTGCGTGATGCGGGGCAGCGGCTGACCGGGGACACGCGCCACCTGCCAGCTTTGCTCGGGCGCCATGCGCGCCCGCAGCCGGGTCAACTGCCATGCCCCTGGCCGGGCACGATGATCGGGGCAAAGGTGCCAGCGGCTTTCCACTCCTTGGGCGCCGCCCATGCCGGGGGTCAGCAGCAGGCCCAGCGGTGCGCGCCCGTCTGTCTTGCCGCCTGCCTCGGCGGCCAGATGCATGCGCCGGACGGGTGTGAGCGCGGGCAATCCCGGCAGGTCAGCCACCGCGAGGCCAATTGCGCCCGACCGCAGCGCCTCTTCCATACTCCACAAGACATCCTCCGCCCGTTTGGGCTGAACCAGGATCAGGCGTGCGGGATCGACAAAGGGCATGATGCCACAGGGGTTCAGGGCGTCCGCCCCCCAATCCGGCGCGATCCAGAGCACTTCGCCCGTGGTCTGTGCGGCGAGCCACAAGGCCATTCGGTGCCGGGCCGGACCACACAGTTCGTGTACGCGCCCCCGGGCCAGCCCGTGTCCGAGCCCGTGCCGGTCCGCCTCCGGCAAGAGGGGCAGGCAGGCGGTCGCCTTGGGGCTGCGCGCAACGAGGAGGGCAGTGGGAACGGACATGCCGTGAAACGTATCAGGTTCATGATTTGTTCTCAATGCTCGATCGCGAAAAAGAAGGCGTGTTCACTTGCAGGTTACGTTTGCTTCGCTAGGGTCCGCGCAGAGGTCTGAGACGGGAGCACACATCATGGAGCGACGCCAACTGGGACGGACGGGCATCGACGTGTCCGCCTTGTGCCTGGGCACGATGACATGGGGCACGCAGAACACCGCCGAAGAGGCGCATGACCAGATCGAGCGGGCTCTGGACGCCGGCATCAACTTCATGGACACGGCCGAGATGTATCCGGTCAATCCGGTCAGCGCCGAGACGATCGGGCGGACCGAACGGATCATCGGGCTGTGGTTCGAACGGGTCCGGCGGCGCGACAACGTGATCCTTGCGACCAAGCATTCGGGCGCAGGGCTGGGCTATGTACGTGATGGCGCGCCGATCACGGCAGAGAGTATTCCCGCCACCATCGAGGGGTCGCTGCGACGGCTGAAGACCGACTATATCGACCTGTATCAGTTTCACTGGCCAAACCGCGGCAGCTACATGTTTCGCCAGAACTGGCACTATGATCCGTCCGGCAAGGACACATCTGCGATCATCCAGAACATGGAAGACTGCCTTGGCGCCCTGCAGGATCAGGTCAAGAAGGGCACCATCCGAGCCTTTGGTCTGTCAAACGAAAGCGCGTGGGGCACGGCCCAATGGCTTGCGGCGTCAGAGCGGACCGGCGGGCCGCGGGTTGCAAGTGTGCAGAACGAATATTCGCTGCTGTGCCGCCTCTACGACACCGATATGGCCGAGTTGAGCGTGCATGAGGATGTCGGGTTGCTGTCCTTTTCGCCGCTGGCGGCCGGGTTCCTGTCGGGCAAGTATCAGGGCGGCGCTGTGCCGGAGGGCTCGCGTATGTCGCTCAGCCCGGACATGGGGGGGCGCAAGTCGGAACGTGTGTTCGGTGCGGTGGACGCCTATCTGGAGATTGCAGGCCGACACGGGCTTGACCCGTCGCAGATGGCGCTGGCCTGGTGTCTGACGCGGCCCTTCATGTGTTCGGTGATTTTCGGGGCGACGCAACAGGAGCAACTCGAACTGGCGATTGGAGCGGCGGAGTTGAAACTGAGCGATGCCGTGACGACGGAAATCGACGCCGCGCACCGTCTCCATCCGATGCCATATTGAACCGCTGACGCGGCGCGCGATCTGGCCGGTGACCCCCATCCTGACCTTCCCCTCGGGGGAAGGGACCGGGAGGTCGGGCCGACCCAGATATGGCTGGACCCGGGACCTGTGTCTGGGAACATCGCGGCCGCGGTGATGGTGTGGGCACAAAGGGCGTGTTTGCGTCATGAGGTTTCGTTTTCCGGCTCGCGGGCGGGCATTTGATTTGCGAGGCTCCGGCGAAATGGAGGAACCTGTGCCATGCCGCTGACGATGAACCGGGAGGTGTTTATCACCTGTGCAGTGACGGGGTCGGGGGGTACGCAGGATCGCAGTCCGCACGTCCCTCGGTCACCGGCGCAGATTGCCGACAGTGCGATTGCCGCCGCCAAGGCGGGCGCTGCGATTGTCCACTGTCATGTGCGCGACCCTGAAACGGGCGCTCCGAGCCGGGACCTTGCGCTCTATCGCGAGGTGACCGAGCGGATCCGGGATGCTGAAGTGGATGTGGTGCTGAACCTGACCGCCGGTATGGGCGGTGACATGGTCTTTGGCGGCAGCGAAACGCCGCTTCCGCTGGTGGACGGGACAGACATGGCAGGTGCGGGCGAAAGGGTGGCGCATGTTGCTGCGTGCCTGCCCGAGATTTGCACGCTGGATTGCGGCACGATGAACTTTGCCGAGGCCGATTACGTCATGACCAATACGCCGGGCATGTTGCAGGCCATGGGCGCCATGATGACCAAGCTGGGTGTGAAGCCGGAGATTGAAGCCTTTGACACCGGGCATTTATGGTACGCCAAACAGCTGGTCGAGGACGGTGTTCTGGACGCGCCCGCGCTTGTGCAGCTGTGCATGGGTGTGCCCTGGGGCGCCCCGGACGATCTCAACACGTTCATGGCGATGGTCAACAATGTGCCCCGTGACTGGACGTTTTCGGCCTTTGCACTTGGGCGCAACCAGATGGCTTATGTCAGCGCGTCCGTTCTGGCTGGGGGCAATGTGCGGGTGGGGCTTGAGGACAATCTCTGGCTCGACAAGGGTGTGCTGGCGCAGAATTGGCAACTGGTCGAACGCGCCGGAACCATCATAGAGAATATGGGTGCAAGGGTGATCGGACCGGCTGAGGTGCGCGAAAGGCTGGGTCTGGTAAAGCGGGCGCCGAAGGCGTGAGCATGGCGATGCACGTGGCGAACAGGCTGGGTGTATTTGTACTCCTGTCCGCGCTGCTGGCTGGATGTGGTTCGCAGACATCGACGGGTGGTGATTTTGCGGTACCTTATCGCAATCCGACGGCGCCGTTGGGGGTGACCAGCCGCTACGCGGATACGGGTTTTGCCGGGAAATGGCACGTACGTGGGGCTTTTCCTCTGGACGCCACACTCAGGACAGTCGAGCGGCGGGCGGCCGGTTTGGACGCGCCCGTCTGGGTGCTGACGCACCGGAAATGCGTGGATGGCGGTGCCTGCGTTGACATGGCCAAGATCTGGAACGTTGAGGCGGATGTGGCCGGTGCGGACACGTTGATGGACCCGACGGGCGGGCCAGACCGGCGCGCGGTCGTGGTGTGGGTCGATGACGCGTTTCGCACGGCGGCGGTTGCCGGGGCGGATGGACGATTTGCCTGGGTGCTGGACCGGTTCCCGCGCGGAGGTACGGACCGCATTGCCGCCGCGCGCCGGGTCCTTGAATTTTCGGGCTTCGACGTGACTGACATGCAGATGCGCCCAAAGTGACCGACGCGCGGCGCAATACCAATCGTGAACAGGGGGGCACATGATGGCGCAGATCGCGGCAATCATCGGAGGCGGTGTGATCGGGGGCGGCTGGGCGGCGCGGTTCCTACTGAATGGCTGGGATGTGAACATGTTCGACCCCGGCCCGGAGGCCGAAGCGGCGCTGGCCCCGGTTCTGGATCAGGCGCGGCGCGCCCTGCCGGGGCTTACGGATGTGGCTTTGCCGACTGAAGGTCGCTTGCGCTTTTGCTCCGATCTGGCCGAGGCTGTCGCGGGGGCCACGTGGATTCAGGAAAGCGTGCCGGAGCGCCTTGTGGTCAAGCACAGCGTGTTGGCCGAGGTGCAGGCCGCGTGCCCCGCAGATGCGATCATCGGGTCTTCCACCTCGGGCTTCAAGCCGAGCGCGTTGCAGGAGGCCGCCGCGCGGCCCGCGCAGATCATGGTCTGTCACCCGTTCAATCCCGTCTATCTGATGCCGCTGGTAGAGGTGGTGCCATCGCCGCAAACGGACCCGGCCCTTGTCACCCGCGCGCAGGACATCCTGCGGGGGCTGGGCATGTTCCCGCTGCATGTGCGCAAGGAGATCGACGCACATATCGCGGACCGGTTCCTTGAGGCGGTGTGGCGGGAAGCCTTGTGGCTGGTCCGGGACGGGGTTGCGACAACCGAGGAAATCGACGAAGCGATCCGCATGGGCTTTGGCATCCGCTGGGCGCAAATGGGCCTCTTTGACACCTACCGCACCGCGGGGGGCGCTGCGGGGATGCGCCACTTCATGGCGCAGTTCGGGCCAGCGCTTGAATGGCCCTGGACCAAGCTGATGGATGTCCCTGACTTCACCGACGACCTCGTGGACCTGATTGCAGGTCAATCGGATGCGCAGTCGGGTCATATGAGCATCCCCGAGATGCTGAAGGCCCGTGATGACAACCTTGTCGGCCTGATGCGCGCGCTGAAGCAGACAAACTGGGGCGCAGGTGCGGTGCTGAACCAGCACGACGCGATCCTCGCCGAAGAGGCGGGCCTTGAAGCCTTGCCAAACGACCTGAGCACGCCGATTGCAACAGTGCAGCGCGTGGTGCCGCTGGACTGGACAGACTACAACGGGCACATGAACGAGGCGCGTTACTTGCAGGCTTTCGGCGATGCGACGGACCGGTTCATGGCGCTGATCGGCTGTGACGAAGCCTACATCGCGACAGGTGGCAGCTATTTCACGGCCGAAACGCATCTGCGCCATTTGGACGAGGTCCATGCGGGCACTCGGATCGAGATTGTGACGCGCGTGATCAGCGGTGCGGACAAAAAGATGCACCTCTGGCACGAGATGCGCGCCAAAGATCGTGTGCTGGCCACAGCAGAACATTTTCTGCTGCACGTGAGCCTTGAGACGCGCAAATCCTGCGCGCCGGCGCGGCACATTTCGGACACCCTGGATCGGATCGCAGCGGCGCATGCGGCATTGCCAATGCCCGAAGGGCTCGGCCGGGCCGTGGGTCAACGACCCTAAAGCGCCCCCTTGAGCCGGGCAAAATGGTCGGACATGTCCCGCGCGGTGTAGCGCGCTTCTCGCACAAGCTGGTCGAAATGGCCGGTGAGCGTTTCGATCCGTTCCCGGTCGCGAAACGCGAGGTAGTGCCCGCCGGAATAGAGCACGGCCAGCAGCGGGCCAAAGATGGTGACAGGCGCGGAATAGAGCCGCCGCGCGTCATAAAGGTACAGCCGCAGGCGCGGGTAAAGCTGGTTGGTGAGCTCTTGCAGGTGGTCCAGTTGGGCGAGGCGCGTGTCGACGGGCAGATCGGCGTAATACCCGGTGCCGCCTGCAAAACTGTCGATTTCGTAAATCGGCATGGCAATTTCGTAGTCCGACGGCGAGGCGCGCATCCAGTTCAAACGGTCGCGCGAGGCATTAATGGCTTGCGTCGTGGTGCGGCCCAGATGCGGCCCGTATTCCCAGGCCAGCATGGCTTCGGTCTTGAGCATGTCGGGCAGGCCCGCCGGCACATGGCGGATCTTGTAGCCCATCGCCTCCTGGTGCCAGGCAAAGATACGTTCATCGATCAGGGCGCGCGGCGCTTCGGTCAGGGTCAGGGCCATGGCGGTGAGAGCAGAGGCGCTTTCTGGCCGGTCGGACAGCCCCATGAGCCAATCGGCGGACACGCCGAGCGCTTGGGCACACGCGCCCACCACATGCGCACCGGGCAGGCGCGTGCCCTCATCGCCGAGAGCCTGGCTGATGGTGGAACGATCTGATGCGATCAGCCGCGCGAGCCCGCTTTGCGTCATGTTCTGCTCCGCCATGGCGGCAGAGAGCCGTGTGCGGAACAGCTTTGCGCGGTCGCGTTTGTCGATAATTGCAGACATGTGATGATAATTATCACAGAAAGTAGGGAGTGTTAACAATTTCCGGAATGTGCGCCCGCATGATCAGCGGCTAGGGTTTTCCAGTCACAAAAACTTGAAGAAGGCCTTTGATGTCGCCGCGCGCACCCACTCGACATGTGCCCAAGTCTCTGCCGTACCGTATTGAATGGATTACGGTATTTCTGTTCATAGCCTGCCTTTTTGCTCTGGTGATCGGCGTTTGGGTGCTGGCGTCTTTCCCGCTTCTGTCGACGCTGGTGGTCGTCCTGGCCCTCGTGTTGCATGCGTCGCTCAGCCACGAGGTGCTGCACGGACACCCTTTCCCATCGCGCAGGCTGAACGAGGCGCTGGTCATTGTGAACCCCGGTCTGCTCATCCCCTACATCCGCTTTCGCGACACCCATCTGGCGCATCATCAGGATGCCAACCTGACCGACCCCTATGACGACCCGGAGTCGAACTATATGGACCCGACGGTCTGGGCGGGGCTGCCGCGCTGGTGGCAACGCGTACTCGAATGGAACAACACGTTGCTGGGGCGCATGGCGGTTGGCCCGGTGGTCGCGCAGGTGGCTTTCATGGCGGGCGACTGGCGCGCGGTGCGGGGCGGCGACCGGCAGGTGCTCTTTGGGTGGGCCGCGCACGTGCCGGGAACAGCGCTGGTTCTGCTGACGGTTGCGGCGTCACCCATGGCGCTTTGGCACTACCTGATCTGTTGCTATCTGGCCGTTTCGATCCTGAAAATCCGCACCTTTCTCGAACATCAGGCGCATGAAAAGGCGCGCGGCCGCACTGTCATCGTCGAAGACCGTGGTCCACTGGCTTTTCTGTTTCTGAACAACAACTTCCACGTCGTACATCACATGCATCCCAAAGTGCCGTGGTACCGTCTGCCCGCACTTTATGCCACGCACCGGGCGCGATATCTCGGCAGCAATGACGGGTATCGTTTTGCATCCTACCGCGAGGTGTTCTCGCGCTTTGCCTTCAAGGCAAAAGACCCGGTGCCGCATCCGCTCTGGCCCTCGCCCGGGGGATGACCGATAGAGGGGCATGACCCTCTGGATACCGATCACGCTGGCGGCTGCGTTCTTTCAGACGCTGCGCTTCATGCTGCAACGGCAGCTGTCACTGGGCACGCTGAGTGCGGCCGGGGCGACGCTGGCGCGGTTTCTCTATTCCGCGCCGATTGTTGCCGTGGGGATTGCGATTTACCTCACGGTTTCGGGTCAGAGCCTGCCCGAGATACAGCCGCGCTTCTGGATGTACAGCGCTCTGGGCGGCGTGGCGCAGATCCTGGCGACCGTTGCGGTCGTGATGCTGTTCAAGGCTCGCAACTTTGCCGTCGGTGTCACATTCCAGAAAACGGCCGTCATGCAGGCGGTGCTGACGGGGTGGATCCTGCTGGGCGATACCGTATCGGTCTGGGGGTTGGTGGCCATTGCCCTTGGGCTGGTAGGCGTGCTTTTGCTGTCCATTCCACCTGAAAATGCCCGGTTTCGCTGGCGCGATCTGATGAACCGGGCCGCAGCACTTGGTCTGGGTGCCGGGTTCCTTTTCTCGATCTCGGGGGTGAGTTACCGGGGTGCGTCGCTCAGCCTTGCGCTCGATGATCCATTTGCGCGGGCCGGACTGACGCTGGCGGCGGTCACGGCGATGCAGACCCTCGCGATGGTGGTCTGGTTGCACTGGCGCGAACCGGGGCAAGTGCGCGCGGTCTGGGCGGCGCGCCGCGTTGCCGTGTGGGTCGGGCTGATGTCGATGGCCGGATCGTTTTGCTGGTTCACGGCATTTACCCTGCAAAACGCCGCGTACGTGAATGCCGTGGGACAGATCGAGCTGGTCTTTAGCGGTCTGGCGTCCGTACTGGTCTTTCGCGAGGCGATCACGCGGCGCGAATGGGTCGGCATGGCGATCCTGATGGTGTCGATCGTCACGCTTGTGCTGGTGATTTGACGGCGCGGGCCACGCTGGTCAGTCCGTCATCGGGTGTCCGCGCAAGCGGAGAAACAGGCTTTCTTCATCATCGTTTTTGAAAAACGGGACGGAATTCGGCGGCGGGGCGCCGTTCAACTGGGATTGCACCTCGCTCAGCACCACTTCGGTGATAAAGGGCATATCGAATTTCCGGGCTTCGGCCAGTTCGACCCATTGCAGATGCGACAATTCATCGGAGGCGGCGGAAAAGTCGTCGGGGTCCGATGCCAGCGCATCCGCGGCCACCACGAAGAAACGGGCATCAAAGCGGCGCGGACGGCCCGGTGGTGTGAGCGCGCGAAAGGCAAATCGCAAGGGCGCGGCGTGGGGCAGGTGACCTGTCGCGGCAAATGCCTGCCAGTCCGCGGGCGCATCCGGCCAATCGCCGGGTGTGCCGAGGACCTGACCGGTTTCCTCGAAGAGCTCGCGCACGGCCGCGGCGGCCAGGGCCGGGCCGAGGCCCGGCGTACTGTCTTCCTCCAGGCGTGCGTTGCAGGCCGCCGGGAGACTTGATCCCAGCGGGACATCTGCGTCGCCTGTGTCCACCGCGCCGCCGGGGAATACGAATTTGTTGGGCATGAACACCGCCTTGGCTCCGCGCTGACCCATCAGGATGCGGGGGCGCGTGTCCGCATCACGCACGACTATGACGGTGGCAGCGTCGCGGATCTGGCTTTTGTCGATGCTCATCTTGCCCCTTGCCGGGGTCTGGTGGTCAACCGTGCTGGTCGAACCCGCCCATGCCGCGCGCCCACTGGAACCCGACAATTGCCCCTTTCAATCTGGGCAAAAGGTAAAGCGAGAGGCCCACACATCCAACCGCAAAGATCGTGAACAGGATAAGCGGTTCGGGCCGCCACGTGACAAAGACAAAGTGCAAAAGCGGCGCCATCAGGTGGCCCACAAGCAGAATGGTCAAATAGGCGGGCCCGTCATCGGCGCGGTGGTGGGAATAATCCAGCTTGCACACGGCGCAGCCGCTGGCGACCTTGAGGTACCCCTTGAGCAGTGGCCCGCGACCGCAGCGTGGACAACGTCGCCGCCACCCCCGCAAGAGGGCGGCGCGCATCGGGCGCTTTTCCGTTGCCACAGGGTCGTGGCCTTGCTGGGTGATCTGCTCGTGTCGCATGATGGTCCGTGTCTGCGTTACGCCAACTCTGGGGGTGCCGAACGCAAATCGGAATGTCGCAATCTGTCCTTGCGTCCCGATGTCGCGCCATGGGCGCGCAAAACTTTTTTCGACGGAATCAGAGCGCACACCCGTTTGTTGGGTATTCGGCACGCAAGACAGAGCAGGTGCCGATGTCAAAAAACGGAGTGAACCAGATGAAACGTACGGCTTTTATTCTTGTTGTTGCGATGGCGGCGACGGCGGTCACCAGTGTCAGCGCGCTGGCGCGGGGGCAGGGGCCTGACTTTGCCACTCTTGACGCGGACGGCAACGGTGAGTTGACCCGCGAAGAGTTGCAGGCAAGGGGTGCTGCAAGGTTTGCAGAGGCGGATGCCAATGGCGACGGTCTGCTGAGCCAGACCGAGTTGGAAGCACAAGGCACCGAGCGGGCGCAAAAGCGCGCGGCCCGGATGATCGAACGGATGGACGCCAATGGCGACGGCCAGTTGAGCCAGGAAGAGATCTCGACACGGCGCAATGCGGGTCGTTTCTTTGACCGGATCGACAGCGACGACAGCGGCACGATCACGCAGGCCGAATTTGATGCCGCGCGCGAGAAAATGCGCGAGCGCCGGGGCAAACGGTCGGCCGACTGAGGCGCAGCGCGCCCTTGCCCCTTGTCCAAGGGGGCGGGGGCGCGTTAGCTCGACCGGAACGATGACAATGCCGCTGGACGCCCAGAACACCGATGGCCCGGACGAGGCT
Source organism: uncultured Rhodobacterales bacterium (assembly GCA_964603315.1). Lineage (GTDB taxonomy): Bacteria > Pseudomonadota > Alphaproteobacteria > Rhodobacterales > Rhodobacteraceae > Tateyamaria. Next base: position 51,946 of record CAZRUV010000007.1, on the reverse strand, counting down.
GAATTGCTGGCCCGCTATGCGCGGGGCGATGCGGCAGCGGCGCGCGCGTTGACAACACGGCTTACACCGCGCGCCTATGGCCAGGCCATGCGCCTGCTCGGTGACCGGGCCGAAGCGGAAGATGTGGCGCAAGAGGCGATGATGCGCCTCTGGAAGATTGCGCCGGACTGGCGGGCGGGCGAAGCGAAGGTGTCCACGTGGCTCTACCGTGTGGTGGCCAATCTGTGCACCGACCGGTTGCGCCGCCGTCCCCGGGGGCCATTGCCGCTCGACGAGGTGGCCGAACCGTTGGATCCGACCCCCGGCGCCGAAGAGCAGATGTTGACGCAGGCGCGGCGGGCGGCCCTGTCCGAGTCGCTGGCCTCCTTGCCGGAACGGCAGCGCCTCGCGGTCATGCTGCGCCATTTCGAGGGGGCGACAAACCCCGAGATTGCGGCGCGGCTGGATATAAGTGTTGAAGCGGTGGAAAGCCTGACGGCGCGGGGCAAACGCGCATTGGCAGCGGCCCTCAAAGGGCAGGCAGCAGCCCTTGGATACGAAGGATGAGATGATGAACGCGCGCGATGATGAGCTATGGGTTGAGGCGTTGCTGGATGATGTCGGGCGGTCGGCGGTGGATGATCCGTCCGGCGACCTGATGGCCCGTGTCCTCGCGGACGCCGAAGACCTGAGGCCAGCGCCGGGAGGTGCTGCGCCATCCCGCGAAGGTCTGTTGCGTCAGGTGATCGCGGGGCTGGGTGGCTGGTTGTCCGTTGGCGGTCTGGTGGCCGCAACGGCCGTCGGCTTTTCCGTGGGCCTCGGTGCTCTCAGCTCAACCGGGATCGAAACGCTTTGGCTGGGTGAATACGGCACCTATTACGACGATACATTGGGTTTCAGCGTGAACGGCTGGGATTTTGAGGAAGGCTAGAATGACCGAAATGACACGCACCCGTTGCCCGCTTTGGGTCAAGATTCTGCTGGCGCTGTCGTTGGCCCTCAATCTTGCGATTGCCGGGCTTGTGGCCGGGTTCATGATGCGGGGGCCAGGGCCCTTGCGCGGCGGCGGGCCGGGGTTGAGCTACGCGCTGCCCTATATCATTGCGATGGAGCGTGGCGACAGGCGGGCCGTGTTGGGTGCCGTGCGGGACAATCCTGACCTTCCCGACAGGTCGGCGCGGCGCGCGCAATTTGACCAGATGCTGACTGCGCTGCGCGCGGACCCGTTCGAGCGTGAGACGGTGCGGGATGTGTTGCGCAGCCAGGCGGATGGTGTGGCACGGGTGCAGTCCGTGGCGCAAGCCGCATGGCTTGACCGGATCGCAGCGATGACGGTCGCCGAACGCGCCGCCTATGCCGATCAGGTGGAGCAAGTCCTCAAGAAAGGCCCGCGCGGCCGCAAGGGTGACAAACCCAAATAGGCCGGTATGTCAGGCGGCCGGTCGACAGAGTGTGACGCGGTTGCGACCTTCGGCCTTGGCGTCATAAAGCGCCCGGTCCGCCCGGTCGATCAGCGCTTCAGCGGTCAGCGCCGCGCCACTCGGCAGGCCTGTTTCTGCGTCACAGACGATCATGCCGATAGAGACGGTCGCATTGATCGGTTGGTCATGGCCGGGAATTTTGATCGGTGGCGTGCCGACCTTGCGGCACAGCCGGGTGGCGGCATTGCGCGCACTTTCCAGACTGACTCCGGGCAGGACCATCAGGAACTCCTCTCCACCAATGCGGGCGACGAGGTCCACGGCACGCAGGTTGCTGCGCAGACGCCGCGCGGTTTCGACGAGAACCGCGTCCCCGGCGGCGTGCCCATATTGGTCGTTGATATGTTTGAAGTGATCCATGTCCGCGATCATCAGGGCAAAGGATTTGCCGGTGCGCTGCGCGCGTTCGGCAATCCGGTTCACGTGCGGCATCGCGTAGCGGCGGTTGTGCAGTCCGGTCAGCGGATCCAGCACGGAGGCTTCAATTCCCGTCCGTACGGTTTTGCGCAACGCGTCGGTCATGATTTTGCGCGACAGAAGCGTACGCAAGCGAATGGAAATCTCCTCCAGCGACGCGCCAAAAGGTGCAAGATCGTTTGCCCCCATGTCGAGCATCTGGGCCCCAAGCTGCGCGGCAGTTTCTTCCTGCGCGATCATGATCACGCTGTGGCGGGTGGCTGCGTGGCTGCGCAACGATGCCAGCAGGCTGAGAGTATCGTGGTCGCGCCCAGGCGTGGTGATCAAAAGAAACGCGTCCGGCGTTGACCCATCCGCATTGTGCTGCACAGCCTCTGATGGTGCGCACACACTTGCCTTGGCGGGCAGAAGCGGAGCCAGATCCTGCCGCCAGGCCTCGTGCAGATGGGGCGTTCGGGTGACAATTCGGACATGCGCCGATGGACCGAACTGCGCGCTGTGTTCGGCAAAGCCAAGCGCGCGCGACGTGCCTTCACGCAGCTGCCATTCGCTGGTGGAGGCGTAACCGCGGATCAGGCTGCGTGCGCGGGCCAGTAGCAGCGGATGGTCGATCGGGCGCCCGAGAACCTCGTCAAATCCGGCTTCCAGAAGGCGCACACGTTCTTTTGGATCCACCGGCGCACCGATGGCGATGATAGGCACCTTGCCGATCAGCTTGGCCCGGCGCAGGCGATGGAGCATCTTTTGGGGGCGACCGTCCGGTAGGCTGAGCGCGCAGAGGATCAGATCGGGCTGCGCTTGACCAACGATGCGCATCGCTTCGGCGATGCTGCTGGCCTGCTGTACCTCGTACTGGCTGGCGGCCAGTTTGACCCGCAAGACAATGCGGTGGGTGACGATCGGATCTATGATCAGTACCTTGCCATGCATGGATCCATCCAATTTTCCCAAAAGGCTGTGTATTCGGTATTCCCCGGATTAGGTTAACAAAGGGTTTCGAAAGCTGTTCGAAGGAGCATTGCCGTGGCGTTATCGCAAGAATCCGCCGAAGTCGTGGGCCTGAAGGCGCTGGAATGGCTCCTCGGAGACGAAGAGGTGCTGGCCGTCTTCATGGGTTCAACCGGTGCAAGCGCGGACGATGTGCGCGCCGGAGCGGCTGATCCGGCCTTTCTCGGGGCCGTACTGGATTTCATTCTGATGGACGACGCATGGGTGCAGTCAATGTGCGACGCCACAGCATTGACTTATGACAAGCCGATGATGGCGCGCGCAATGCTGCCGGGTGGCGAAGCGGTGCATTGGACATGACAGCGCCGGTGCGTGGGATCGTCTTTGACAAGGATGGCACGCTTTTCGATTTCAGAACCACGTGGGAAGCCTGGGCAGGCGCGTTCCTGCGGTGCGCGGCTGGCGGGGACGAAAAGCGCGCGACGCGCGCTGGCCACGCTGTCGGTTTCGATCTCGTTGCGTCGCGCTTTGCGCGCGACAGCGTCGTGATCGCGGGTACGGCCAAGGAAATCGCGGATGCTCTAGGCACGATTTTTCCGGAAAAATCGTCCCAGGACTTGCTGGACTTGATCAACGTAGAAGCCGCGCACGCGCCGCAGGCCGAAGCCGTGCCGTTGGTGCCGCTGCTCGATAATCTGCGAGAACGGGGACTGCAGCTTGGTGTTGCGACAAACGACGCCGAAGTACCGGCCCGCGCGCATCTGGATGCGGCAGGCATTGCAGGACGATTCGATTTTGTTGCGGGGTTCGACAGTGGGCACGGGGGCAAGCCGTCTCCGGGTCAGTTGTTGGGGTTTTGTGCCGCGGCCGAACTGCCCCCGGACGAGGTGATCATGGTCGGTGACAGCCTGCATGATATGCTGGCAGGTCGAGCAGCGGGCATGCGCTGCATTGCTGTTTTGACGGGGATGGCTCTGGCAGAGGACCTCGCGCCATATGCCGACGCGGTTCTGCCGGATATTGGCGGGCTTCCGGCCTGGCTTGATCAGCAGGCGACGCTTAATCCCGAATAAACGACCAAAACCGTCGCAAACGGACAGGTGGTATCACGCCGGCTCGGCTCAGTCTGGCGCAGCTACGTGACGGAGGATGCCATGACCGACACCAGAACCCGACGCCGCAGCCGTGGTGGAGGCCGGGCCGGGGCCGCCGCGCGTCGTGGCACCGCTGTGATCGATCAAATGCCCTGGAACCCGCCGCGCATGATCGACCCGCCGGTCGTGCCCTTGCGCCCCGAAGGTGTAGCGGCCATTCATGACGGAGCCATGCGCATTCTTGAAGAGATCGGGGTTGAGTTTCTCAATGAAGAAGCGCTCGAGATCCTGCGTGCAGCCGGGTGCACCATCGATGGCGCAAACGTCCGAATGGGGCGCGATTTCGTGATGGAAATGGTGGGCAAGGCCCCGTCCTCCTTCACTCTGACCCCGCGCAATCCGGCGCGCACAATCACCATCGGCGAAGGCCATATCAACTTTGGCAACGTCTCCTCGCCCCCGAACTACTGGGACATGGAAATCGGCACAAAGGTCCCCGGTACGCGTGAGATGTGCGCGAACCTGCTCAAGCTGACCCAGTATTTCAACTGTATCCACTTTGCCGGTGGCTATCCGGTCGAGCCGGTCGACATCCATGCGAGCATCCGCCACCTCGATGTGCTTTATGACAAGCTCACGCTGACCGATAAGGTGATGCACGCCTATTCCCTTGGCAAAGAGCGGGTCGAGGATGTGATGGAGATGGTGCGCATCGCGGCTGGTCTCAGCCACGCGGAATTCGAGGCCACACCGCGCATGTACACCAATATCAATTCGACATCTCCGCTCAAGCATGACCAGCCGATGATTGATGGATGCCTGCGGATGATCCGGCGGGGTCAGGCTGTTGTCGTGACACCGTTCACCCTGGCCGGTGCGATGGCGCCCGTGACCATCGCCGGGGCCGTGGCGCAGTCCATTGCCGAGGCGCTTTGCGCAATAGCGCTTTTTCAATATGTCGCGCCGGGCGTGCCATGTGTGATCGGGACGTTCACCTCGAATGTGGATATGAAATCGGGCGCGCCGGCCTTTGGCACACCCGAATATATGCGGGCGACGCAGATTACAGGGCAGTTGGCCCGGTTCTATGGTCTGCCCATGCGGTCGTCCGGTGTGTGCGCGGCGAACGTGCCCGACGGGCAGGCGATGTGGGAGACGTCAAACAGCCTTTGGTCGGCGCTGCAATCGGGCACGAACATGGTCTATCATGCGGCGGGCTGGCTGGAAGGCGGACTGATCGCCAGCCCTGAAAAGTTCATTATGGATTGCGAAATTCTCCAGCATATTCAGAGGTATCTGGACCCTGCCGTGATCGACACCAGCGCCGACAGTATCGCGTTGGATGCCATCAAGTCCGTAGGCAGTGATGGCCATTTCTTTGGTATCCAGCACACGCAGGATCGCTACACCACGGCGTTTTATCAGCCGTTTCTCAGCGACTGGAAGAATTTCGAAGGGTGGCAGGCCGCGGGTGGAATCTGGACGCCTGAACGCGCACATTTGATGTTCAAGGAAATCATCGGCAGCTTTGAAGCGCCTCAAATGGATCCGGCGATCCGCGAAGAACTGGCCGCGTTTGTCGCGCGTCGAAAGGCCGAAGGTGGCGCTCCGACAGATTTCTGACGGAAAACTAGCTACAATTGTTGATGTTAGCCTGTTGTTAGCTCTGTTCGGCGACAGTCGGCCCGGTGAAAGCAGGGCGGCGCAACGATGCACGGTTTGATAAACAGAGCGATCCAGTGTTTTGTGACGGATGCCTATGGCCCTGACAAATGGCTGGAGGCGACGCGCGTCGCCGAACTCGAATTCGTCGAGTTCGAGGCGATGATGACGTATGACGATGCGGTAACGCCCCGACTTCTCGACGCAATCGCGCTGGTGCTCGACCGCCCCCGGGCCGAGATGATGGAAGATCTGGGAACGTATCTGGTGTCGCATCCGACGGTCGAGGCCATTCGCCGCCTGCTGCGTTTTGGTGGCGTGAATTTCGTGGAATTTCTGCAGTCGCTCGATGATTTGCCGGATCGGGCGCGGCTGGCTGTGTCAGATCTATATATTCCTCCTTTGGAACTGCGCGAACACGGCACCAATCACTACAGCCTGATCTGCGACTCTCCGATTGCAGGCTACGGCCATGTGATGATGGGTATCCTGCGGACCATGGCGGACGATTACGGCGCCTTGGCGCTGCTTGACCATCACGGTGGCGACACAGGCACCGAGGTGATTTCGATTTCGCTGATCGAAACGGAATTCGCCGAAGGGCGCGTTTTTGATTTGGGGGCACGGGCCGGATGATGGAAGCAATGGATGATGCGCTGGACGTCCTGTGCCCGATGCATGTGGTTTTGTCTGACACCGGACATATCGTGCACGCGGGCCCCACCGCCCGCAAACTGCGACCGGCGGCGTCTCTGGTGGGGCAGCCCTTTCTCGATGTGTTCGAACTGAAGCGCCCGCGCACGATTGCGACGATACAGGACTTGCGTGAAACTCATGGCACCAAGCTGCATTTGCGCCTTCGTGAGTCGCCGCGCACAGAGGTCAAGGGCGTCCTCGTCCCAGGCAGGGTGCCAGGGCAGAGCATTGTGAACCTGTCATTCGGCATCTCGATAGTTGATGCTGTCAGTGATTATGCACTGACAAGTGCAGATTTTGCGGTCACCGATCTTGCCGTTGAGATGCTGTATCTGGTCGAAGCGAAATCCGCCGCGATGGCCGCCTCGCGCAAACTGAATCTGCGATTGCAGGGGGCCATGATTGCCGCCGAAGAGCAAGCGTTCACCGATACGCTCACCGGCCTCAAGAATCGCCGCGCCATGCAGCACGTCATGGCGCGCTACACGAAATGGGGAACCCAGTTTGGTTTGATGCAGATTGATCTGGACTGGTTCAAGGCGGTCAATGACACGATGGGGCACGCAGCCGGCGACCATGTGCTGCAGACCGTGGCCCGCATGATGGTTGAGGAAACGCGCAAGAATGACACGGTCGTCCGCATCGGCGGCGATGAATTCGTCGTCCTTTTGCCCGCCGCAGAGGATGAAGAGGCACTGACATCAATCGGCACGCGGATCATCAAGCGGCTGACACAACCGATCCCCTTTCAGGGCAAAGACTGCAGGATCTCCGCAAGTATCGGCGTGGCCTTGTTCGATCCGGATATGCCGATCACCGCCGAGGAGGTTTTGGACAACGCGGATGTCGCGCTTTACGCGTCCAAAAAGGCGGGTAGGGCGCGGATCAGCTTTTACGATCCATCCCTGCGCGCGGAAAACTCGGATGAGGGACCGACAGCCCAAAGCGCCTGACCAAAACCATCGCACAATTTCGCCTCCCTTGGCCGGTCGTGCGGCGTGGGAAGCGCAAAACTGCATCACATGTTACAAGGCTGCGATCACGAGCTGTTCCCATGCGCACGCAGCACGTGTGTTTCACAGCCCAGGCATTGGACGCTTGAGTTCCAAGCCTCGAAAACCATTATGCGCAGTCGGGGAGAATGGCATCCCGTAGGGGAATCGAACCCCTCTTTCCAGGTTGAAAACCTGGCGTCCTAACCGATAGACGAACGGGACGCAGCTATCGTGACGCGTGAGATAGGGAATTCCGCCGGGGCGTGCAAGGGAAAAAACGCCGCAATTCCGGATGTCTTCATTCGGTCGTCGGGGCGGCATCCTCAAGTTGCAATTGCACCAATTGCCGTCCGCGAAATGTGTTGATCTCGAGCCGTCCGGCGAGGTGAAACGGCGCGCCGCCATGGTTCTCCAGCGCCGGACCAAGTGCTGTGTCATACGCGCCGAAGGAAATCGCATCCAGCCTCGCCCCGCCGCTTTCGCCGAAAGTCACCTTGAGGTGGTTTTCACCCACCCGCCGCGCATGCAGGATGCGCATGGCCGCAAAGGCAAAGCGCGGCCCGGGCGCACCCGCCCCGAACGGTCCCGCCGCGTCCAGGCTTTCGACAAGCTCGAGCGTGGCCGCTGCTGGCATCAACACCCCATCCAGACGCAGATCGCGCGGCCCAAGCGCATCCGCGCCCTGCTTTGCCAGCAGCTCTCCCAGACGTGCCATTGCGGCTTCGATCTTGTCTTCGGCCACGGTCAGGCCTGCGGCCATTTTGTGGCCGCCGCCCTTGATCAAAAGCCCCTCTGCGGCCAGCCGCTGAATTGGCGCGCCCAGATCGATGCCGGCCACAGACCGGCCTGATCCCTTGCCGATGCCGTTTTCCACACCGATGACAATGGAGGGGCGGTTTGTCGCCTCCTTGACGCGCGAGGCAACGATGCCGACGACGCCCGGATGCCAGCCTTCGCCTACGGCCCAGGCCAACGGTCCGTCACTGCCGCGCGCCTCGCATTGCGACAAAGCTTCGGCCCGGACACGCGCCTCGATCTCGCGCCGTTCCGCGTTGAGCGTGTCGAGGCGTTGGGCCAGGGCGCTGGCTTCATGTGGGTCCGCCGTGGACAGCAATCGCGCGCCCAGGTCGGCCTGTCCGATTCGCCCGCCCGCATTGATGCGCGGGCCCAACAGATAGCCAAGATGGTAGGGCGTCGGGGCGGCATCCAACCCGGCCACGTCCGCCAGCGCCACAAGTCCGGGCCGCGCCCGCCGGGCCATGATTGTCAGACCTTGTCGAACAAAGGCGCGGTTGACCCCCGTCAGCGGAGCCACATCCGCCACGGTCGCAAGACCCACAAGATCAAGGAGCGCCATCAGGTCCGGGCCGGTCTTGCCCGCCGCCCGCATCTGCCGTCCGGTTTCGACCAGCAAAAGAAACACGACAGCGGCGGCACAGAGATGCGCAAGCGCGCCGTCTTCGTCCTGCCGGTTCGGGTTCACGACCGCATGCGCGTCGGGCAGCGTTTCGCCACCCAGGTGGTGATCCAGAACGATGACGTCCGCAGCCCGGGCCGCCGCAATTGGCCCGTGGGACAGGGTGCCGCAATCGACACAAATGATCAGGTCATGATCAGCCGCAAGTTGTGCCATGGCCTCGTCGTTCGGGCCGTAGCCCTCGTCGATCCGGTCGGGCACATACAGTGTCGCGCCGCGCCCCAGATCGCGCAGCCACGTCAGCAACAGGGCAGCGGAGGCTCCGCCATCCACGTCATAATCGGCAAATACGGCAATCTTCTCGGCTTGGGTTACGGCCTGCAGCACACGCGCCGCAGCCCGTTCCATATCGCGCAGCCCGCGCGGGTCGGGCAGCAAATCGCGCAAGGTCGGGGCCAGATATCCTGCTGCGTCTTCTGACGTCACGCCCAGACGGGCAAGCACCTGACACAGGGGGCGCGGCAACTCGGTCTGCTGGGCCATGGCCTCGGCGGCGCGGCTGCAATCCGCATCTGGTCCGATCCAGGCGCGTCCGGTCAGCGAGCGTGCGACATCGAGGAAAGCCAATCGCGCCTCAGACCGTGTGAACGGGGGTGCGGTAGTTGATGCGACGGACTGACCCGGTCTTGGACCGCATCAACAGGGTTTCGCAGGTCAGCCAGCCGGGTTCACGGTGCACGGCACTCAGGATGGAGCCATCGGTGACGCCCGTCGCAGCAAAGATGACGTCCTGCGTCACCATGTCATCGCGCGCATAGACACGGCTCAGATCGGTGATGCCGGCCTTTGCCGCGCGCCCTTTCTCGTCGTCATTGCGAAAGAGGAGGCGGCCAAAGATCTGGCCGCCCATGCATTTGAGGGCAGCCGCGGCCAGCACGCCTTCGGGTGCGCCGCCTTCGCCCATATACATGTCGATGCCCGTGTCCGGGTCGGCGCAGTGCATGACACCCGCGACGTCGCCATCGGTGATCAGACGGATCGACGCGCCCGTGCTGCGCACAGCGGCGATCACGGTGTCATGGCGGGGACGCTCGAGGATGCAAACGGTGATGTCGGACGGATCGCACCCCTTGGCGTCGGCAAGCGCGCGCACGCGTTCATCGGGGCTCATGTCCAGCGAGACGACACCCGGCGCATATCCGGGGCCAATGGCCAGCTTGTCCATGTAGACGTCTGGTGCATGCAGCATGGAGCCACGCGGGCCCATGGCAATTACGGTCAGCGCATTGGGCATATCCTTGGCGGTCAGTGTCGTGCCTTCCAGCGGGTCGAGCGCAATGTCCACACCGGGTCCGTTCCCGGTGCCGACCTCTTCGCCGATATAGAGCATGGGCGCTTCGTCCCGTTCGCCTTCACCGATCACGACGACACCGGCAATGTCCAGCATGTTGAGTTGCTCGCGCATGGCGTTGACGGCGGCCTGATCGGCGGCTTTCTCATCGCCGTGACCGACGAGACGCGCCGAGGCGAGTGCGGCGGCTTCGGACACGCGCGCAAGGCCCAAGGACAGCAGACGGTCCTGAAAGATTTCGGTGGTGGACATGCTGAATTCCTTTTGGTGATGCTAAATATCTTCGATGCGCAAAACGACAGGGTCGGAGGCCAGAACACCGGTCTGCGCCATCGCAGCGATGGCGGTGTCAAGCGCTGTGCGGGTGCATTTGTGCGTGACAATCAGGACGGGTGCCGTGGCGTCGTTGTGGCCATATTGGCGCATGCGGTCGATGCTGACGCCTGCATCGCCCAGAACGGTGGCAATCTTGGCAAGCGCGCCGGGCTTGTCATGCAGCGCCATGCGCAGGTAGTGCGGCGCGGGCAGCACCGAACGGGCGGGGGTGGCGGCCTCAAGCGTCGCGGCGGGCTGGCCAAAGACGGGCAGGCGCTGACCGCGCGCGATGTCGCAGACATCGCCCATGACGGCAGAGGCGGTCGGCCCTTCGCCTGCTCCGGGCCCGCGCAGCACGATCTGCTCGACCGCATCGCCGTCGATGGCAACCATGTTGGTGCCGCCCTGCAACTGTCCGAAGGGCGAGGTGTCGGGGACAAGGCAGGGCATCATGCGCTGTTCCAGACCGCGCCCGGTTTTCTGCGCCACACCCAGCAGTTTGATCTTGTAACCCATGTCGCCCGCCTGCCGAATGTCGTCGATGCTGACACGTTCGATTCCTTCAAGCTCGATGCCGTCGAAGTTCACTCTGGTCCCAAAGGCAATGGAGGAGAGGATGGCCAGCTTGTGCGCGGCATCAATCCCGCCCACGTCAAGCTGCGGGTCGGCTTCGAGGTAGCCGAGCCCGTCTGCCTCGGCAAAGATGTCCTCATAGCTGAGACCCGAGCTTTCCATGCGCGTCAGGATGTAATTGCAGGACCCGTTCATGACGCCAACGATGCGTGTGATCTGGTTTCCTGCAAGCCCCTCGGTCAAGGCCTTGATGACGGGAATGCCGCCCGCAACGGCCGCCTCGTAGCGCAGGGACACGGATGCGGTTTCGGCCGCTTCGGCGAGCGCCTGACCGTGGATGGCCAGCATCGCCTTGTTTGCCGTGACAACGTGCTTGCCGGCGGCAATGGCCGCTTCGGTGGAGGCTTTGGCCGGGCCATCCGTGCCGCCCATGAGTTCGACATAGACATCCACGTCGTCGCGGGTTGCAAGCGCGACCGGGTCGTCTTCCCACGCGTAGCTGCTCAGGGGCACGCCGCGATCCTTGTCGCGGCTGCGCGCGCTGACCGCGACCAGTTCCAGCTTGCGCCCCGTCCGCGCCTCCAGCAAGGCGGACTGGCTGCGCAGAATGCGCACAACGCCGATACCGACCGTGCCAAGTCCTGCGATGCCGAGGCGCAAGGGAGTGGTCATGGCGGGTCCTTTCGAAGTCTGGTCGCGGGGTGTGCGTGACGCGATGTAGCCGGTTCATGCGGGCGCTGCAACGCGCCTTGGCCTCAACCGGACGCGCGGGTCAGGGCGCGGCGCAGACGGGCCCGCGTTCCGGCGTCAATGACCGCCCGGGATTGCAGGCTGCGGGCACGGGCGCGCAGGGCGGTCACCCGCGCCTCCAGTGACTGCGTTGTGGCTTGCGGGTCTGAAACGACCGGACCGTTCGCGGCCAATAACGGCTCTAGCGGGACAAGTTCGGGGAAGGCCGCGTTTTCGACGGATGTCGGGATAGTCGCATCCAGTTCGGGAAACTGCGTGCATCCTGCGATCAGCAGGGCCAATGGCAGGGCAAGATGGCGAAAAAGGCGGCGCATCGCGGCTCCGTTCGGGCGTGTTGCCAATGTGATGCACCACTGTACCGGAGGGCGCAAGCGCCGCTTGGATATGAACGCGCGTTCAGTTAGCGTTATCATATGGCGCGCACACAAGGCTCTCACGCACAAATTACCGGACCGCGGATTCGCGCTGCCGCGCTGCGCCTGTTTGCGCAGCAGGGCTACGCCGCGGTGTCGATGCGGGTGATCGCGCGCGAGGTAGGTGTGCAGGCCGGGGCGCTCTACAATTACATCCCGGACAAGCAAACGCTGCTTTTCGAGCTGATGCGGGACCATCTGCTTGAGTTGCACGAAGCGGTTGCACCCTGTCTGGTCGGCACCGCGCCCGAGCGGCTGGAAGCATTTGTGCGGTTTCACATTGCCTTTCACCATGCGCGTCCTGACGCGGTGTTCATCGCCTACATGGAATTGCGCAACCTGACGCCGGAGAATTTTGCCGAGATCGAGGGATTGCGGCGGCGCTACGAGCGTTTGCTGGCGGAGATGCTGGCTGCGGGCGTGCGGGAAGGCACGTTCAGCGTGCCGGATGAAAAGGTCGCGTCCATGGCCATCATCGCGATGCTGACAGGCGTCAACACCTGGTTCCGCGAGGATGGACGGCTGAGCCTGGGGGACGTGCAGGACATGTACTGGCAAATGGTGGCGCGCATGGTGTCGGTGGGCGGCACTGTTTGACCTTGCGGTCAAAGGCGCCCGCCCACCGACCCATTTTTTGGGGCCTGGATGGATGAGGTGTGGCTGACACGTTTTGCAGGCAAAACATGTCCTTGCCACCGGGCGCGTCTGCCTGCGCAGACGCGCCCCTTAATGCGCTGGTTTGATGAACGTGCCGTTGCGCAGTTCCTTCATCGCCTGCATCAGTTCTTCCTGCGTGTTCATGACGATCGGACCGTGCCAGGCGACGGGTTCGTTGATGGGTGCGCCTGAAATCAGCAAGAAGCGCATTCCTTCGGGTCCCGCTTGCACCGTTACCTCGTCGCCGGTGCCGAACCGGATCAGCGTGCGGTCACCGGAGAGGTCACGGATATTGACCTCCTCGCCGGCAACCTCCTTTTCCAGCAGGACGCCCGCAGGGTCCGATGCGTCGGCAAAGGCGCCCGCGCCCTGGAACACATACGCGAATGCACGGCGATAGGTGTCGATCCGAAACGTCTTTTTGACACCGGCAGGGACGGAGATGTCGAGATATTGCGGGTCAGCGGCAATGCCGTCGACCGGGCCTTTCTGGCCCCAGAAATCGCCGGTGATGACGCGCACGCGCGTGCCGTCATCGTCGATGACTTCGGGGATGTCATCGCCCTGGATGTCCTGATAGCGCGGGGCCGTCATCTTTTGATCCGAAGGCAGGTTGCCCCAGAGCTGAAAGCCGTGCATCTGGCCGCGCGCGTTGCCTGCAGGCATTTCCTGATGGAGAATGCCCGAGCCCGCCGTCATCCATTGCACGGAGCCTGCGCCAAGCATGCCGGAATTGCCCAGGGAATCGCTGTGTTCCACGGTGCCTTCGAGTACATATGTGATCGTTTCGATGCCGCGATGCGGGTGCCAGGGAAAGCCCTTGGCATAGTGCGCCGGCACGTCATTGCGGAAATCGTCAAAAAGCAGGAACGGGTCCAGTTCGGACGGATCCTGAAAGCCAAAGGCGCGGTGCAGGTGCACACCTGCGCCTTCCATCGTGGGCACGGCCTGACGGGTTTCGAGCGTGGGTCTGAGGGACATCGCTGTCTCCTTTCATCTTTGCGTTGCGGCAAAGATAGGCGCGCAGGCGCAGGGCGCAATTGGCAGGTGCGAACCGCATCTGTGCACGGGTGCAGGGAAGCGGCGGGACCACCCGGACCGTGCGGTTTTCTCATTCCCGAGGACCTGTATATACAGGTGGGCGCCAGGTAACCGGGCCAGGACCCGGACAGAGCCAGCTCCCTCGGAATTGCTTAAGGCCACCGGAATGCAACCGTCCACATGAGGGGCAGTACCCGCCAATCGCCTACATAGGGGGCAGGTGGGGGCGCGACAAGGCAGGACAGTGCGTAACCCCGTCCTGCCTCTCATTTGCCTCCTGCATACCCCTGCTGTCAGTCGCTGGGATGCAATGCGTCGCGCATCTGCTGCAGGTGCTTGTCCCAGCCTTCATCCAGAGCCAGTGTGAGGTCGAACGCCGCTGCGCCTTGCGGCAGCCCGGTATGTTCCAGCGACAGGCGTGTGCCACCCGGGACGTCCTGAAGTGTCCAGCGCACCGTGCTCACGGCCTCGCCCATGGGTTTGATCGTAAATGTATATTCAAGCGTGTTGGGTGCGTCGGCGACAAGGACTTTGCCCCAGATCAGAAGGTCACCGCTGTCGCGGCCATGCATCTCGAGCCGCTGATCGGCTGCCAGTGGCGCCTTGGGGACGTGGAACCATTTGGCGAGATGTTCGGGCTGGGTCAGGTAATCCCAGACCAACTGCCGGGGCGCTTTGAGGAAGATGGATTTTTGCAGGACGGTATCGGTCATTGAAGGTCTCTTTCGATTGCGGATTTCAGGTCGGCGAGGCGGTCGTCCCAGAAGCGGTCAAACACGTCGAACCAGCTGAAGACGGGTGCAAGTCCGGCAGGGTTGAGGCGGTTGATCCGCTCCCGCCCGCGTGCCTCGACGGTGATGAGCCCGCCATCGCTGAGCACGGTCAGGTGCTTTTTCACTGCCGCGCGGGTCATGTCGAAACGGTCGCTGACCTGCGCGATCGTCATCTCCTGCCGGGTCAGCATCGCCAGAATGTCGCGCCGGGTCGGGTCGGCCAGAGCGCGGAAGGCCTGTTGGGTCATGTCGGTCATTGCGCCACCGGGACGAAGTCGAACGCGCCATCCTGATAGAGCAGGGTCACACAAGCCGTGTCAGAAACACATGACGACACGTGTGGCAGTCCTGCGGGCACTTCGTAATAGGCGCCGGGGCCGATGGGGCGCGTCTCCGCGCCGGGTCTGGCGTGGGTCATCTCTCCTTCGACGACGAGCCCGTACATGGTGGCGGATTTCCAGTGCAACGGGCTGACGGTGCCTGCGGGCAGGCGAACATAGGCAAAATAGGCTTCGGTCCACCGGTCGCCGGACAAGGCGGCAAAGGCGACCCCTTCCGGTGTCGTTTCCCACACCAGATCCGTGTCGGGCGTGAGCGTGATAGCTGGATCAGCGGCGGCAGAACCGGCGATCAGAACGGCGATAGTGGTTAGTCGTTTCATGGGCAAATCCAATATGATTCCATTTGGTATCATATTAATGAGATACCGAATGGTATCACGTCAACCCTGCAATTTCCGACGTCAGGAGTGGTGCGCAACCTATTCGGTTTCTTGGATAAACCCGTAATCCGCGAGCTCTTCGGGCAGAAGAACATAGATCTGGTCGGGTGGCGTCGACAGCGCATGGGTCATGACCAGAGGGTCGATTCCCATCTCGTCGAGATAGGTCATGACCTCCGCCTGACCGCGCTGAATGTCCTCCACGGCAAAGGCTGCGGGCAGCAGCGTGTTTTCGCCAAAATAGTGCTGGTGTACGCCGACAGACGCCCCGTCCGCGATGTCGCGGGTGGGTCCGGCGGCCAGCAGATATGGGCAGGCGGAATAGCAGAACTCGCCCGCGAGCATTTGTGTTGCGATACCTTTTGCACGCAGGTGGCGGCCCAGGGCGAGCGCCTCCTGCACCGCACCGCCGGGGGATTGCAGGATCAGCGTTTCCGGCGCGGGCCGCGCGGTGGCCAGTTGATCTGCAATGCGCTCGGCGTCGCCCGGTTCAATCCCGCCTTCGAGGCGGTAGGTCGTGCCGTCAACCTGACTCAAAACCAGACGTTCCGGCAGTTGGCCGGGATCGCGCAGGGGCTGCACATTGGGCCGGTCGCGGTCGGGGCGAAAGGTGCGACGCTGATCGCCGGGGCGCACCGGCTCGGTCAGGCGCGGCGCGTCTGGGCCAAAGCTGGGCAGGCGCAGGCCACGCATGTCGCCAATGACCAGCAAGCCGCCCAGGCCAATCTGGAAGATCAGCAGCCCCATCAGTGTCCGGGCGACCGGGTTTTTTGGCTTGGCACTCATTCGGCGGCGGGGCGCGGTTTGGGGCGCGCAGGTGGTGGTGCAACCCCGTCCGGCATGTCCTGCATCGCCTGTTCGACATCGCGAATGGCCACCATTGCAGCGCGCAATTCGGCAAGCGTCAGGGTGTCTTCGACGCCTGCGCCTTCGCGCCCGCCGCGAATGGCGCCCTGTGTGATCGCGAGGATAAAGACAAGCACGGCAGGCAGCAGGTCAATGGCGATGGCCCCGGCCCAGGACGGCACAAAGTTGCGGGCATAGAGGATCACCGCATCCGCAGACGAAATCGGCGTATAGGTCGCGTCGGCGGCGGGCTGCAGGGCGATGACGTTCTGGGCGGCGCGTTCCAGCGTTTGGGCGCGCTGCGCCAGCACTTCGAGAACGGATGTGATCGTCGCGGCCTGATCGCTGCGTCCTTCGGCGGTTTGTCCGTCCAGTTCGGGCAGTACCACCGATGCGGCGAGGTCTTGCGCGGCGCGTTCCACCAGTGGGGCAACGGACAACTGCCGCATCTGCGTGATCAGACCGGCAAGACGCACCGCCTGTTCTGAAAATTCGACACTTCGTACCTCGACTGGGCCCGGTTCGACCGTCAGGGCGCGCATGCGGCTGAGAATGGCGTTACCTTCGGCAAAGGCAGCTTCGACCAGCGGGGTCTGCGTGCTGATCTGACCTTCGAGCCCCGACAATTCGCCGGCCTTTTGCCGCAACACCCGGAACACGGCACCGCGACCGGCAAGCCCCGAGAGACTGCCCGCAGCCTCCTGTTCGCTCAGATCTTCGAAGGATTGGCGCACGCGGGCCACATCGCGTTCCAGCGACTGGGCGGTGATGGCAACCTCGTGCGCGCGTTCGAGGCTCGCCTGATAGTCCTGCACCGTCTTGGCGAGGTGCTGTTCGACGGCCGCTGACCCGGCAAGGGCCGCGGCATTCAGCCAGGATGACATGGCCACAATTGCGAGCGAGCCGAGACCCATCGCCGCCAGCAATCCGGTGCGCGCACGGGTGGACCGCACGGCCGGAAAGAGGCGCAGCATGTAGGACCAGAAGACAAAGATGCCCACGGACACGGCGACCGAGTAGGCAATCGCGGCCAGCACCGACATCGCCCCGATTTCATCCAGAAGGGAGGATACGCCGAGATAGGTGTAAATGCCCGACGCCGTCGCAAGCACGCCCAGTGCCGTTCCGGAAAACGTATCAAGCCAGCCCAGATGCCCTTCAAGCTCGCGGGCGTAGCGCACGCCGCGCGCCTGCGCGTCCGTCAGCCGTGGTTCGTCTGTCATTCCCGGTCCTCCCGCCTATCGGATCAAGCTAAGCGTTGACACGCAGGACGCCAAGGGGGCGGGCGCGATGTGTTTTTCTTGCGTTTGTTCACACTTTGTTCATACTTGCCACCATGACGGACCTGATCGATCCCCCATCTCTGATGCCGGGCCAGTTGCTGGCGCGGGGCGTGGCGCGGCACCTTGCGAGCCTTGGCTGGGCCACGGTCGAGGAACTGGTGCCCGCGCGCGGGTTGCGCGTGGACATCATGGCACTGGGTCCCAAGGGCGAGGTGTGGGTGATTGAATGCAAATCGTCGCGCGCCGATTTCATGTCGGACCAGAAGTGGCAGGGCTACCTTGACTGGTGCGACCGGTTTTTCTGGGCTGTTGGCAGCGACTTTCCCGTGGACCTTTTGCCCGAAGAGAGCGGTCTGATCCTCGCCGACCCTTATGACGCCGAGATCGTGCGAATGGCCCCCGAAGACAAATTGGCCCCCGCCCGGCGCAAATCGGTCATTCAGGGCTTTGCCACCCATGCGGCACGCAGGCTGCACACCTTGCGCGATCCGGGTGCGCGCCTTGGCTGGTAACGCGTTCGCGATCCTTCGTGAGGCGTGACGCTGAATAAACCGCCAGGTTGGATCGTTATCCCTTTGTCCCTGACAGGCGTGCCGATCAGTGTGTTGAGCGGTAATAAGGTTGCGTGCCGCCGGGTATTGGCGGGCGTGGCGCGTTCTGTCGGGACAGTTGGCGCGTTCTCGTATGGTCCCCCACCCAGTCATGGTGCGTGGCCGCGCCCTTCAGGCCGCCCCATGTCCCTGGGGCGGTCGGTTGTTTTTCATCTGGCGCACCTGCCCCTTGGAGCGCTAGCGTGCCTGCGACAGTCAGGGAGGGTGGGCTGATGAAAGACAACATGATCATGGCAAGCGGCTACTTTGATCCAGACGATTGCGATATCGAGGCGTTCAAGGCTTTGATCGCGCGCGAGACATCTGCCGACATGTGCCCCCATGCGGCGGACATCCAGTCCAAAATCCCGATCTACGACATGGCGTCGCTGCGCCCTGACCTCGAGGCGGACGAAAACCGCCGCACGTTGATGAGCGAGTGGGCGCAGGTCCTGTTGTCCGGACCCGGCGCTGTGGTGCTGAAACGTGCCTACGCGGACACGGGCGTGCTCGACGAAGCGACAGAGATTTTCAACACGATCATCGCCGAGGAAAAGGCGCGCGCGGGCGGCGGTGCGGACCATTTCGCGGCCGCAGGTGCCAACGACCGGATCTGGAACGTGCAGGAAAAGCTGTGCCTGCGCGCGCCAGACCTCTTTGTGCGCTACTTTGCGAACACGACGCTGGATGCGATCAGCGAGGCTTGGCTGGGTCGCGGATACCAGACCACATCTCAGGTCAACCTCGTGCATCCCGGCGGCGCTGCCCAGGAGGCGCATCGCGACTACCATCTCGGCTTCATGACGACCGAAGAGGCGGCCGGGTTCCCGGTGCATATGCACCTTTTGTCCCCCTTGTTGACGCTGCAGGGGGCTGTGGCCCATTGCGACATGCCTGTGGAAAGCGGGCCGACACAGTTGCTGCCCTTTTCGCAAATCTACCCGGCGGGCTATGTGGCATTCCGCCTGCCGGAATTCCGTGCCGCGTTCGCGGCGTCCGCCGTGCAATTGCCGCTCGACAAGGGCGATGCCCTGTTTTTCAATCCCGCGCTTTTTCACGCAGCGGGGGAGAACCGCACCACGGATATCGAGCGGATGGCCAACCTGTTTCAGGTGTCATCGCCCATGGGCCGTTCGCTGGAGAAACTGGACCGGCTGGCCATGGCCAAGGCGATCTATCCGCATCTCGGGCAGGTGTCGGGTCTGGAGCAGGTGGCGGCGATTGCGGCCGCTGCCGAAGGCTACCCGTTTCCCACCAATCTCGACACTGACCCGCCGGTGGGCGGTCTGGCGCCCGAAAGCGATCAGGCCCTTTTGCGCCGTGCCGTGGCCTCCGGAATGTCAGTTGAGGACCTCAATGCCGCGCTGGATGCTGCTGCGGCAAAGCGCGGCTAGGACAAGGGCAGGGCGTCCCGCTCTGCCTGCGTCACGATATGCACATCGGCTACGGGATTGCCGTCGCTGTCAAAGAACGGGGTGTCTTTCCAGCGTCCGGTCAGACGGGCGCCCAGGGCACGTGTCGCAAAGCCAAAGAGAAAGCGTGGCAAGCCTTCGTGCCCGCGTTTGCCGTTCGCCTTGCGCACAAAGGCGCGCGCCACGACGGGGCCAAGCGCGTCGGGGTCTTCCAGCCGATCCGTGCGAAAGGACGTGAAGCTGAGTTTGGGCGAGCGCGCAGTCAGGAACATCGTGGCGCCACAACAGCGGGCCTGCCAGCGCAGCATGCCGGTCTCGCTGAACGAAAACGGGGCAAGCTGGTCGGCGCCCGCGTCGATGCGCACGCGGCGCGGCACGGTCTGGTAAAGCTGTACCGCGCCCGGTGCGGGATCGGGTTGTCCGGCATAGACTTCGGCGGCGCGGCAGTCGTGGCAGAAACATTCGGCCCGCGTGCCGTTTGCCGGTCCGGCCCCCACAAGCGTTCCGCGCAAAGTGTTGCAGTCACACGCGAATTTGGGATCCGCGCCTGCCATGGATCACGCCGCCGCGTTCTTGTTGGCGGCTTTGCGAGAGCCACCTTTGGGCGAATTGGCGTCGATGAAGTCCAGCACCAGCGGACGGATGTTGTTGCGCCAGCTCTTGCCCGCAAAAATCCCGTAATGGCCTGCGCCCGGTTCGACATGGCTGGCTTTTTTCTCGTCCGGCAGGCCGGTGCAAAGGTCGAGCGCGGCAATACACTGCCCCGGCGCGGAAATGTCGTCATTCGCGCCTTCGACCGTCTTGACCGCGACGGTGGTGATCTTGCCGATATCCACGCGCTTGCCACCAACCGTGAACACGTTCTTGGCAATCTCGGCGCGTTTGAAGATGCGTTCCACGGTGGAGAGGTAAAACTCCGCCGTCATGTCCATGACCGCGAGATATTCGTCGTAGAACTTGTTGTGCTTGTCGTGATCGCCCGCTTCGCCCCGTGCGACGCGCGCGATCTGGTCTGTGAACGCCTTGGAATGCTTTTCGGCATTCATCGACATGAAGGACTGCAATTGCAGAAGGCCGGGATAGACCATGCGGCCCACGCCCGGATATTTGAAGCCGACCCGCTGGATCATCAGCTCTTCAAGCTGGCCCATGGTCACGCGGCGGCCAAAGTCGGTGACGTCCGTCGGTGTGGCGTCCGGATCAATGGGCCCACCGATCAGGGTCAGCGAACGGGGCTGTGCGGCGGGGTCTTCCTCGGCCAGATAGGCCGTGGCCGCAAGGGTCAGCGGGGCAGGCTGGCAGACGGCGATGACGTGCGTGTCAGGCCCCAGTTCGCGCATGTAGTCCACGAGGTAGAGCGTATAGTCCTCCACATCGAACTTGCCCGCGCTCACGGGGATGTCGCGGGCATTGTGCCAGTCGGTCACGTAGACCTCGCAATCGGGCATCAGCGACATCACGGTCGAGCGCAGAAGCGTGGCGTAGTGACCGGACATCGGCGCCACCAGCAACACCTTGCGCTTGCGCGGTTTGCGCCCGGTCACGTTGAAGTGGATCAGGTCGCCAAAATCGCCCGGCACCACCACGTCAATGCTGACGAGGTGGTCCTTGCCATCTTCGGCGGTAAAGGACGGGATGCCCCAGTCGGGCTTCACGACCATGCGCTGGAATGTGCGTTCCGTAACTTCGCCCCACGCGCGCATCCATTCCATCGCGGGGTTCGGAAACATCGCCATGGCGGGATATGCCCCAATGGCGGCGGCGGTTGCACCCAGCCACTGGTTCGTGTTGCGCATGGTTTCCATGAGGTCGTAACTCACCATGTACCGCATGACCATTACTCCTATTTCGGGGCGAAACACGGCAGTTCCGCATCGGACGGTTTGTCGCTTTGCCCCCTGAAACATGCGACCATACATAGGCAGCGCGCGCTTTCGCGAGAATGCTGCACCTGCGAGACTAGGACGAAGAGGTTAATATGACAACCAGTGACACCACCTCTGGTGCCGTGACGGGCGAAAACCTCGACAAATTGACACAAAATCTCCGTAAGGTTGAGGAGTTGACCCAGCGACTCACCCAGGTCATGACGCACCGCAGCACGCATAATGCAGCGCTCGATGGCCCGAATCAGGAGCTCTTTGGCAAGGCCGCGACCGCCTACTGGCATGAGGCCTTGCGTGATCCGGCCAAGGTGCTGGAGCATCAGTTGCAGTTCTGGTCCAAATCCGTGACCCATTTTGTCGAGGCGCAGCAGGCGCTGGCCAGCGGCAAGATCAAGGCGCCCGATGATCCGGGACCGAAGGATCGGCGCTTTGCCAATCCGCTGTGGGACACGCATCCCTACTTCAACTTCGTCAAGCAGCAGTACCTGATCAACGCGGATGCGGTGATGCAGGCCGTCGACGATGTTACCGACCTTGAGCCCAAGGAGAAACAGCGTCTGGGCTATTTCTCGCGCCAGATCCTCGACATGATGTCGCCCACCAACTTTCTGGCAACCAATCCCGATGCGCTGGAAAAGGCGGTCGAG
The DNA here is from genome assembly GCA_964603315.1 of uncultured Rhodobacterales bacterium. Taxonomy (GTDB): domain Bacteria; phylum Pseudomonadota; class Alphaproteobacteria; order Rhodobacterales; family Rhodobacteraceae; genus Tateyamaria. The sequence goes on along the minus strand of CAZRUV010000007.1, from coordinate 29,999 downwards.
ACCGAAGGCCAAAGCCTGATTGACGGGTTGGAGAACCTGATCGGCGATCTGGAAGCGAACAATGGCGAGTTGATCGTGCGGCTCGCGGACGAGACGGCGTTCGAACTGGGCGGCAATATCGCGACGACACCCGGCAAGGTTGTCTATCGCAACCGCATGATGGAACTGATCCAGTACACACCGACCACCGAAAAGGTGCACAAGACGCCCATCGTCCTGTTTCCGCCCTGGATCAACAAATTCTACATTCTCGACCTCAAGCAGCAGAATTCGCTGGTCAAATGGATCGTGGATCAGGGCTATACCCTGTTTGTTGTCAGCTGGGTGAACCCGGATGCCGCCTATGCCAGCGTCGGCCTCGAAGATTACGTGCAGGACGGCTATCTGACCGCGATCAACGAGGCCAAGGCGATCACCGGCGAAAAGCAGGTCAACGCCATTGGCTACTGCATCGCCGGGACAACCCTGTCCCTGACACTCAGCCTGCTGAAGCAGCGCAAGGACAAGTCGGTCAAATCCGCCACCTTCTTTACCGCGCTGACCGATTTTGGGGATCAGGGCGAATTCTCGCCCTTCCTGACAGATGACTTCATCGACGGGATCGAGGCGGAATGCGCCGACAAGGGTATTCTGCCCTCGGTGATCATGGCGCGCACGTTCACGTTCCTGCGGGCCAACGACCTCGTCTACACGCCCGCGATCAAAAGCTACATGATGGGACAGACGCCGCCCGCCTTCGATCTGCTCTATTGGAACGGCGACGGTGCGAACCTGCCCGAAAAGATGGCGATGCAATACCTGCGCGGCCTGTGTCAGCGCAACGAGCTTGCTGAAGGCGGGTTCGAGTTGCTGGGCCACCGCCTGACATTGCAGGACATTGACGTGCCGATCTGCGCCATCGCCTGCGAGACCGACCATATCGCGCCCTGGGCCAATTGTTACCGCGGCGTGCAGCAATTCGGCTCCAAGGACCGCACGTTCATCAAGACGCAGTCGGGCCATATCGCGGGTATCGTCAATCCGCCATCCAAGAACAAATACGGCCACTACACGAACGAGGATCTCAGCCTAGATCCCGACGCGTGGACAGACAGCGCGGACTTCCACGAAGGGTCGTGGTGGCCACGTTGGGGCGATTGGCTGAAAAAGCGCAGCGGCGCCATGGTTGCCGCACGCGAACCGGGTGATTCCGCGCATCCCGTGCTGTGCGACGCACCCGGAACCTACGTGACCGTCAAGGCCCGACCCTAGCCGGGTTCGGCTGCAAACGCCTGAATTTGCTACCGCTTTCCCTAGGGGTAGGCCATTTTGCCGCAGCGCAGCAAAAGGGTTGATTTTCTGCACTGCAGCATGCATATTGTTTGCAGATGCAGAAACGCAGGAATGATCCTGCACCGAGCACCCGAGAAGGATCACGACCATGGCAAAAGCCACACAAGACATGACAGCAATGTTCAAAGACGTCATCGGCGCATTCCCCGTCGACACAGCCGCAATGGAAGACGCATTCAAGACTGCGACGACGCTGAACGAAAAACTGAGCCACGTCGCCATCGACGCCGCTGAGAAATCCACCGAGATTTCCTCGAAATGGGCCAAGGAAACTCTGGCGAAGCTGGGCGACATGTCCAAAGCCAAAGCCGAGCCTGCCGACTACGCCAAGGCAATGACCGACTTCGCGTCGTCCTATGCCGAAGTGACAGCCGAGCACATGGCCGCTTTCGCCGAAGTTGCCAAGAAAGTCCAAATGGACACCGTTGAGCTGATGATGGCCGCTGGCAAAGACATGAGCGAAGACGCGCAAGCCGTTGTGAAGAAAGCAACAGGCGACCTGACAGCTGCCGCGAAAAAAGCAGCTGCCAAGTAAGCGGAACGCTTTTGCAGAATATCGCGCCAACTCCTCCCTGAAACGGCGCGGTGACTGTGGCGGGTACCTTCGGGTGCCCGCCTTTTTCTTTTTTGGGTCAGAGGGTTGTGAGCGCTTGCGCAAGCCCGTCATAGATCGCGCGCACGCGCGGGACACGGCGCAAGTCCGGATGCGCTGTGAGCCAGACTGGCAGCGTGCCGACCACTTCGGCCCCGAACAGGCGTTCAACGCGTGGCTCCGCATCGCCGACGGCGCATTGCGTAAACCCGATGCCGCATCCGGCCAGCACCAGTTGCCAGCACGCCACCTGATCGTCACAGCGCACCCCGAACGCGCTGCGATCGAGCTTTAGCCCTCGTTCCGCAAATCCATCAATGATCAGCGTGCTGCGGTCATAGCCGATCAGGTCATGTGCGGGCACATCCTCGAGCGCTTCGGGTCGGCCCTTGCGCGCGATATAGCTGTGGCTGGCATATGCACCCAAGGCGAGGTCCGCCACGTGCCTTGTGATGACGTCGCCCTGGGTGGGCCGGTACATGCGCAGCGCAATATCGGCCTCGCGGCGCAACAGGTTTTCACTGCTGTCCGAGGCCACGATTTCCAGTTCGATATCGGGGTGCGCTTCGCGCAGTTTCGCGACAATGGCGGGCAAGGTGAAATGCGCCACAACCCGGCTTGCCGTGATCCGCACCGTTCCGGTCAGCCCCGAGGACGGGCGCGCCGCGCCAAAACGCGCAGCGGCATTGGCCATGGATTCCGCATGTTCCAGCAATTCCGCGCCCTCGGCGGTCAGCGCCATGCCGCCACGGCTTCTGTCAAAGAGCCGGGTGCCAAGATCAGCCTCCAGCAGCGCGATATGACGGCTGAGCGTGGGCTGGCTGCTGCCCATGTCGCGCGCGGCGGCGGAAAGGGATCCGTGCCGGGCGACAGCGGCGAAGGATTGGATTTGTGTCCAGTCGGGCATCGCATCTATCCAAAAATGGATTAAACAATCGAAACTTTGGCAAATGATATTCGAAATTGCAACGTCCATATTGTTCCTGACATATTTATGAAAGGACGGGCGACATGAAAAAGGTGGTGGTGCTGGGGGCGACAGGGCGATTTGGTCGGGCTGCGGTCACAGCCTTCTCGGATGCGGGTTGGGAGGTGACAGGCACAGCGCGACACTGGCCGATGCCCGACGCGCAACATGTCATCGTTGACCCGGCTGATGCAGAGGCGTTGTCCGCTGTCGCACTTGGTCAGGACGTGATCGTGAACGCGCTCAACCCGCCTTATCCGGACTGGGCGAAGGAAGTGCCGCGCTTCACGAAGGCCGTCATTGCGGCCACCCGGTCCAGCGGTGCCACCGTGATGATCCCGGGCAATGTCTACAATTACGGGGCCGCGATGCCCGAGCGCCTGCACGAAGACACAGCATGGAACGCGCACACGCGGAAAGGCGCCATTCGGGTCCGAATGGAGCATGCGTATCGCGATGCGGGGGTGCGCACAATTGTCCTGCGCGGCGGCGATTTCCTGGAGGCAGCGCAAAGCGGCAACTGGTTCGACGCACAGATCGCGGCCAAGGCCTGGGCGGGGCGGGTGATGTATCCCGGCCCGCGTGACGTGGTGCATGAATGGGCCTGGCTGCCTGACATGGCGCGCGCAATGGTGGGCCTGGCCGAACAGCGCGCTGACTTTGCGCCGTTTGAAGAGTTCGGTTTTGCAGGCTACGCGCTGACGGGCAATCACCTCGTCGACCTGATAGAGCGCGCGGTTGGACGATCCTGCAGGGTCAACGGGATGCCCTGGCCCGTGGTGCGCATGATGGCCCTCGTGTCACCGCTCATGCGCGAAGTGTCCGAGATGCGATACCTCTGGCGCGTACCGCATGCCATCGACGGGTCCAAGCTGGCGCACGCCCTGCCGGACTTTGCTCCGACACCTGCACCGGAGGCCATCGCCACTGCGCTTGCAGCATGGAAGCCGCCCACCGGGACAGAATGACACACGTGGCGCTTTCTTTTTCCACAAGGCGCGCCTAAGCTGCGGTGCAGCACGTATGCGGGGAGAAACCACGTGACCGAAAAACCAGCGCCCTTGCTGATCAAGCGATATGCCAGTCGCCGCCTCTACAACACCGAGACCAGCGATTACGTGACGCTTGAAGATATCGCGGGGTTCATCCGCGACGGGCGCGAAGTGCAGATCGTTGACCTCAAGACCGGGGACGATCTGACCCGGCAATACCTGCTGCAGATCATCGCCGAACACGAAAGCCGTGGGGAAAGCGTGCTGCCCGTGGATGTGCTCAACGATCTGGTACGCAGTTACATGACCGGCAATGTGTCCGTGGTGCCGCAATTCCTGCAGACCTCGTTCGAAATGCTCCGCGACGGACAGAGCCGTATGGTCGAGAACATGTCGGCCATGAACCCGCTGGCCAAGATGCCCGGGTTTGACGCGATGCAGGCGCAGCAGCAGGCCTTCATGAAGGCCATGACCGGTGGGCTGGGCGCGGGCTGGACCGGTGGCAGCACGCCAGAGCCCGAAGCCAAGGAAGAGAGCGAAGATCTCGACGCCATCAAGAAACAGTTGGCGGAATTGCAGGACAAGCTGTCAAAGCTGTCCTGATACCGGCGTGCGGTAGGCATCGCGTGTGATCCAGTCGAAATAGCGCTGACGCAGGCCCGTTGCGGTCGCTCCGGCCACACCGTTGGAAAAGTATCTCTCGTCGACCTGTGCCACAGGGATCACGCCACCGCCTGATGAGGAAAGAAAAACCTCGTCTGCCTCCCAGAATTCATCAAGGGGCAGGGGGCGCGTCTCGGTCCGCAAACCGGCTTCGGCGCACATCTCAAGCACCGTGCGGCGGGTGATGCCGTGCAGCACGCCGTGGCCTGAGGTCACGACCCTGTCGCCAAAGACCGCAAAGACATTGAAGCCCGGGCCTTCGGTCACGTTGCCCGCGTGATCCAGCAGCAGGGTGGTTTCAAAGCCGCGATCCTTGGCCTCGAACAGCCCGGAGGTGAAGTCGCCCCAATGGTAGTTCTTGACCGTCGGATCGACGCTGTCTTGCGGGATGCGCCGGACGGATTTGGCGATCCACACGCTCGTGCCCTTGGTAGCAACCTCGGGCGCAACGATGTGCACGTAGGGCACACACCACGCATAGAAGTGGTTGGTACAGTCGCGCGGATCGCGGCTGCCGGGAACGGGGTTTCGCCCGCGGGCCGCAACCATCGCCACATACGCATCCTGCAACCCGGAGGCCGCGACCATCTGGTGGAGCGCCGTGGAGACCGCGCCTGCGTCCATGCCGATGTCAAACCTCAGGGCCGACACGGATGCCATGAACCGGGCGACGTAGTCGTCGAGGCGAAAGAACGCGCCTTGCCAGACCGGCACCACATCATAGGCGATATCAGAATGGGTCACGCCCCAGTCAGTTACCGGGATGGCGGCATCGGCCACAGGAATGACATGGCCGCCGATCCAGGCGGCCCCGTTTGTCAGGCTGGTCATGGGCGCGAAGCCTAAGACACGCGCGCCCGCTTAGAAAGAGGTCAGGCGGCCTTGGCGCCTTCGGACGCGGCAATCGCGGCTAGCAAGGCATCGGCCACCGCATCCAATGTGTGCACCGGCTGGTGCACGGGCAAACGCACATCGCAGGCGCGCATCAGCATGGCGCGGGTCTGCGGCAGTTCAGGCAGATCAGGGATAAACTGCCAGTTCCAGAAGGCGCGCGCATTGTCGGCGCTGGCCCCAAAGATCTGTACCTTGACCCCGCGCGCTGCAGCTTCGGCGACAAAGGCTTCGACTTGCGCATCGTCCATATCGACCAGATTGAACTGGATCGAATCCGGTGCGCGAACCTCGCCGGGCAGGGGGGCGGGCACCTCGATATGCGGGCTTTGACCGAGCAGGGCCGCGACGTGATCGTGGTTGCGCCGCCCATCCACCACGCGCCGCGCCAGATGAGGCAGTTGCGGGCGGATGACCGCCGCGCTGAGGTTCGACAGTCGCAGGTTGTAGAGGGGCAGCTGATTCTGGTGGTTGGCGAAGGCGTCCTGCAAAACCGGGTGCTTCTTCCAGTTATGCTCGTACGCACCCGACATGATGATGGCACGCGCCACAAGGTCGGCATCGTCGGTGATCATGATCCCGCCTTCGCCCGCGTTGATCATCTTGTAGGACTGGAACGAAAAGCAGCCGATCTTGCCGATCGTTCCGATCTTCTCGCCATTCCATGTGGTGCCGAGCGAGTGGGCCGCATCCTCGATCACCGGCACGCCCGCCGCATCGCACAGCGCCATGATTGCGTTCATGTCCGAGGTGTGGCCACGCATGTGGCTGACAATCACGGCTGCACAGCCGGGCAGCTTGGCGGCAAAGTCGTCCATGTCGATGCGGTAATTCTCACCCACCTCGCACAAGACCGGCAGGCAATCGGCATGCATCACCGAGGACGGGACGGCGGCAAAGGTAAATCCCGGGATCAGCACCCGCGCGTCGCGGGGCAGGTCCAGCGCCTTGAGCGACAGGAACAGCGCCGCCGAACAGGACGAGACCGCCAGCGCAAAGCGGCTCCCCATCATCTCGGCAAACTCCGCCTCGAGCAGGGACACGGGCGCATCGGCCGCGGCGGTGTAGCGAAAAAGGTCGCCCGAGGTCAGGAGCCGGTCAATCTCGGCGCGCGCTTCAGGTGGAATGGCTTCGGCGGCGTGCATGTCGGGAAGGGACATATTTCGATTTCCTTATGCCTGTCTGTTGGTTTTCTAAAACCATCAGCCGAAAAAGGAAACGGTTTTGTGCGGTCAGGCGGGGCACGCGCAGGGTCACGCTGTCGCAGGCGGCTAGAGCCCCAGGCGGTCGCGCAGGCTGTACCAGGTCATGGCCAGCGCGAGCAAAGGCGTACGCATCGCGGTTCCGCCGGGGAAAGGTGTCGTGGGGATCGCGGCCATGGTGTCAAAGCCGTCACCTTCCCCCGCAACGGCGCGCGCCATCAACTGCCCCGCGTGGGTGGCCGTCCCGACGCCATGCCCGGAATAGCCCGATGCACTAAGGATGTTCGGCGCAAGCCGCACCAGATAGGGCAGGCGCTTCATGGTGATGGCCAGCGTGCCACCCCAGGCATAGTCGATGGGAACGTCGCGCAGATGCGGGAAAATCTGGCTCATCGGCTTGCGCACCTTGGCGGCAATGTCCAGTGGGAAGCGGTAGCCGTAGCTCTCGCCGCCCCCGAAAAGCAGGCGGTTGTCATGGCTGAGGCGGAAATAGTTCACGACAAATCGGCTGTCCGATACCGCGATGTCGCGCGTCAGAACACGGTCAGGATCGTCCAGCGGTGCGGTCGCGGCGACAAAGTTGTTGATCGGCATGACGCGTGCCGCCACCTGGCGGGACAGCCCGCCCAGGTAGCCGTTGCAGGCGAGAACGAGGTGATCGGCCTCGACAGTGCCGCGTTTCGTGCGGACCCGAATGCGCGTGCCCTCCGCGATGTCCTGCACCGCGCTTTGCTCATGAATGATCGCGCCGGCGGCTTCGGCCGTCCGCGCCAACCCGAGCGCAAAGCGAAGCGGATGCAGATGCCCGGCCTCCTGATCGAGGATGCCGCCGTGATAGGCGGGGGAGGGACAGAGCGCCGCGAAGGCTTCCGCATCCAGCACCTCCAGCGGGTAGTCATAGTGCGTTGCCATGTGCTCGGCATAGCGGTGCAGGTCGGCCACGTCGCTCTTGTGTTCTGCGGTCCACGCAAGGCCCGGTTTCAGCAGGCAGTCCATCCCGTGCGTCGTCACGAGGTCCTTGACCAGGGCGACGGCCTCCCGACCCAGGGCCCACAGGTCACGTGCCCGGCCCCGCCCCACCATCTGCTCCAGATAGGGCTGTTCGACACGCTGTCCGGCACCCAACTGGCCACCATTGCGACCGGACGCGCCAAAGCCCACCCGCTGCGCCTCAAGCACGACAACGCGCCGTCCAGCCTGCGCAAGATGGAGCGCCGCGGACAGACCGGTATACCCCGCCCCGACGATGCACACATCCGCCTGCGCGCTGCTCTCCAGACGCGTGCGCGGTGCGCTGATATCGGACGTGGCCCTGTACCAGCTGTCAGGATACGCGCCCGCGCGGTCATTTGCGAAAAGCAAGTTCAATGTGGCCATCCCCTGCTTCATCTTGCCCAAAAAAACTCCCCCCGGAGGGTCGGGTCGCCCCCTAGACGTTCAGCAGCAAATGCTCCCGCTCCCACGGGGAAATGACCTGCAGAAACTCATCATACTCCGCCCGTTTCACGATGGAGTAGACCCGTGCGAATTCCGGCCCCAGCACCTCGTGCAGCGCGGTCGCCTCATCAAACAGGTCAAGCGCGCGCCCCAGAACACGCGGAATGTCTCCGTCACCCTCATAGGCGTCACCACGAAACTGCGCGGATGGGCGACGTTCTTCCACAAGGCCCAGATAGCCGCAGGCCAGCGACGCCGCGATGCCGAGATAGGGGTTGCAGTCCATGCCCGCGATCCGGTTTTCCACCCGCCGCGCCACCGGTTCCGACAGGGGTATGCGAATACCCGTGGTGCGGTTGTCGCGCCCCCATTCGAGGTTGATGGGTGCGGCGTGATCCTTGACATAGCGGCGATAGGAATTGACGAACGGCGCCATCACCGCAAGGGCTGCGGGCAGGTGATGCTGCAACCCGCCGATAAAGTGGAAAAACGCATCCGTGTCGCCGCCCTGTGGGCCCACGAACAGGTTCTGTCCCGTCTCCGCGTCGAGGATCGAATGGTGAATGTGCATGGCCGAACCCGGCTCGTCCTCGATCGGTTTGGCCATGAAGGTGGCAAAGCAATTGTGCCGCAGCGCGGCCTCGCGGATGATCCGCTTGAAGTAAAAGACCTCATCGGCCAGCTTGACCGGGTGTCCGTGGCGCAGATTGATCTCAAGCTGGCCGGCACCGCCTTCCTGCGTGATGCCGTCAATCTCGAAGCCCTGCGCCTCGGCAAAGTCGTAAATGTCGTCAATGACCGGGCCGAACTCGTCCACGGCCGTCATCGAATAGGCCTGGCGCGCGGCGGCGGGTCGCCCGGACCGGCCCGTCATGGGCTGGATTTCCTGCGCCGGGTCAAGATTGCGGGCGATCAGGAAGAACTCCATTTCCGGCGCGACAACCGGTTTCCAACCTCGCGCCTCGTAAAGGCCCACGACCCGTTTCAAAACATTGCGCGGGCTGAACGGGACAGGCGCGCCTTTGCGGTCATACGCGTCGTGGATCACCTGCAGCGTCCAGTCCCCGGTCCACGGCGCCGCGGTTGCCGTCTCCATATCGGGGCGCAGGATCATGTCCTTTTCGATGAACCCGTCCTCGCCCGCGGCCTCGCCCCAGCCGCCCGTGATGGTCTGGTAAAAGATGCTGTCGGGCAGGTGAAAGAAATCCTGCCGCGCGAATTTGGACGCAGGGACCGCCTTGCCGCGCGCAATGCCCGGAAGGTCGGCGACGATGCATTCCACCTCGTCAAGGCGCCGGCCGTCCAGATAGGCCTGCGCGGCTTGTGGAAGCTGTTTGAGCCAATCCGTCATACGGACACTCCCTGTTTGAAAAAGGCGGCCATGTCCGCGGCAACACGCAGTCGGTCCGTGGGCGCGTCGAGCGCCGCGCGGGCCGCATCCAGCTGCGGCGCGGGCACGACGCCCGGACCACGGTGTGTGGCCAGCGCCTCGACCATGTCGCTGCCGAATTCGGGATGGGCCTGCACGGTCCAGATGCGGTTGCCGTAAACCAGCGCCGCGTTCTGGCAAAACCCGTTGCTGGCAATCACCTCCGCACCGTCCGGCACCTTGATGACCTGATCCTGATGCCACGCATTCATTGCAACCGGCGCACCGTCATAGGTGTAGTCCTGACGGCCCACAGCCCAGCCACCGTCAAATTTGACGACAGTCCCACCCATCGCTTGCGCGATGATCTGATGGCCGAAGCAGACACCGATCATGGGGCGACCCGCGGCGTGAATGGCGCGGATCAGATCCTCAAGCGGCGGTATCCACGGGTGATCTTCGTAAGCGCCGTGCTTCGAGCCGGTGACAAGCCATCCGTCACAGCTTTCCGGTCCTTCGGGAAACACCATGTCGACCACATCGAACGTCTCGAATGCAAAGCCGTGCCCATCCAGCAATCGTCGGAACATGGCATCGTAATCGCCCAAGGTGCCCAGGACTTCATCCGGGGCATGGCCTGTTTGCAAAATGCCGATTTTCATGGGTGCCTCTTGGGGTTACGGGCCAAGGATAAGGTCGCGCTCAAACCGTGTCGAGGTAGATTTCAAGCTGTTCCGCGGGGCTCAGCCCATCCATCAGCCGCACTTCCTGCCGCTTTGTCATGACGAGGTTCTCGCGCAACTGCGTCGGAAAGATCCGCGCGACGTGCGGACAGGTTTCGAACGCATCAATCGCGGCGGACCATTTATTGGGCACCTGCGGCAATTCCAGCTCATAGGCATTGCCCGTGATCGGGTCGGGCGGAACGTTGCCATCCTCGATGCCGTTGGCCATGGCGCCCAGAACGGCCGCCAGCAGGAGGTAAGGGTTGATATCCCCGCCTGCCATCCGGTGTTCGATCCGCCGCGCCGCCGCTGACCCGCCCGGCACGCGGATCGCCGCCGTGCGGTTTTCGTAGGCCCAGGCGATGCCGGTGGGGGCATGCGCCCCCGGCACCATGCGGGCATAGGAATTGGCGTGCGGGGCAAAAATCAACGTGCTGCCGGGCATCGCCGCGAGACAGCCCGCAATCGCGTGCTGCAGCACCTTGGTGCCCTCCGGTCCGCCATTGTCGAACACGTTCCGGTCTTGCGCATCCAGCAGCGACGCATGGACATGCATGCCCGATCCGGCGCTGTCGGTGTACGGCTTGGCCATGAACGAGGCGCACATGCCGTGCTTGCGGGCGAGACCCCTGGCCAGCATCTTGAAGAGCCACGCATCATCGGCAACCTTCAGGGCGCTCTCCTGATGGCTCAGGGTCACTTCGAACTGGCCCAACCCGCTTTCCGAAATGGTCGCATCGGCAGGTATGCCCATGGCCGCGCAACCATCGTAGAGGTCGGTGAGAAAGGCGTCGAATTGATCCAGCAGGCGCAGGCTCAGGATTTCACCGGCCACCCGACGCTTGCCCGAACGCGGCGAGGCGGGAACGCGCAGGTCGTCGCCTGTGTCATCAATCAGAAAGAACTCCAGTTCCACCGCCGCCACGGCACGCAAGGCGCGCGCGGCCAGCCGCGCCTCAACCGCTGCAAGCGCATGGCGCGGGTCCCCGGCAAATGGGTGCCCCGCCTCGTCAAACATCTCAACCGGCAACATGGCCGTTGGCGTGTCAAGCCACGGGAGCGGCACAAAACCCCGCCCGGTGGGGCGCAAGACACCGTCCTGATCACCGGAGGCCAGGACCAGCGGACTGCCTTCGATATCTTCGCCCTGAATGTCGAGGTTCAGCACCGATTTGGGAAAGCGCATCCCGCCCGCCACGGCCTTGGCGCCCGATGACACCGGCAGGCGCTTGCCCCGCGCCACGCCATTCAAGTCAGCGGCGGCGATGCGCAACGCACGGATGTGGGGACGCTCATTCAACCAGTCCTGCATCTGCCCTTCCTCTTGCCAAAAATATCTCCGCCGGAGGCATAGGATCCAAACCTCACCGGATCAAAGTCGGACGGAGTTTGAGCCGTGCGCGGGCGGCCTGCGGCAAATGCCGGTTGAGCCGCCTGTTCACAAGACCAAAGAGACCAATCACCACCAAAGTGAGCAGGATGAAGTAAAAGGCCAGGATCGGATAGGGGATGAACGGATTGAACGTCTTGTCCGCAAAATAGCTGGCGTAGTACAGTGCATCCCCCCGCTGCCCGCGCACCGGAAAGGCCGAGAAAAACACCAGCGTCGTCGCATGAAAGAGAAAGATCGCCTCATTCGTATAGGCGGGCCAGGCAAGACGCAGCATCGTGGGCCAGATCACCCGCCGAAACCGGGACCAGCCGCTCAGCCCGTACGCGTCCGCCGCCTCGACCTCGCCCTTCGGGATGGATTGCAGTGCGCCATAGAAAATCTCGCCGGAATAGGCGGAGGTGTTGAAGAACAGAACCACCAGCGCACCGGCCCAGGCGGCCGTGAAGATGTCAAAAACAGGCATGGGCGCCTTGAGTTGCAGGAAAAAGAAATAGGCGAAAAAGAACTGGATAAAGAGCGGAGAGCCCCGGAAGACAAAGATAAACCACTCCGACGGCTTGCGCAGCCATGGATTGGGAGAGGCCTTGCCCACCGCGACAGCGGTGGCGAGGAAAAAGCCCGCACATAGCGCCAACACGCCAAAATAGATGTTCCAGATCATGCCGGACCCGATCAGCGTGAACTGTTCGCACAAGGTGAACTCGTCACGGGGCAACCGGCGTTCGCCAATGCCGATGGCGCGTAGCCCGTAGGCCTGAAGGGTTTCGAGGCAACTCACGCCGCGGCCTTTCGTTGCGCTTCGCCTGCCGCGGTGGCCTGCCCGTGACTAAGCCGCGCCATGAGCCGGTCCAGCACAACTTCGGAGGCGCGCGTAAACAGCAGGTAAAAGACCAGCAATGCCAGAAAGTACCACATGCGCCAGTCGCCATGCGGATAGTCGGTAAAGCGCGGCGTCTTGATCCCGCCCAGTTCCCGCGCCCAATAAACGAGGTCCTCGACGCCCAGCAGGAACAGGAGCGGCGTCGCCTTGATCAGAACCATCCAGAGGTTCGACAGGCCGGGCAGGGCATAGACCCACATCTGCGGCACCAACACCCGCCAGAACGTCTGGCGCGGTGTCATCCCGTAGGCGGCGGCTGTCTCAATCTGCGCGTGAGGCACGGCCCGCATCGCGCCGAAGAGCACATTGGCCGCAAAAGCGCCAAAGACGATGGCAAATGTGAAGACCGCGAGGCCAAAGCCGTAGACCTCGTGCACCCATTGCGCGGCGTTGCCCAGCGGCATCTTGGCCTCCTGGCAGACAACGAAATCATTGCCCTGCCGGATCGGTTCCGACCAGTCCGGGCACAGCGAGACATGGCGCACATATTCGATGGCCTGATCGAGAGCGATGACGAAAAACAGAAAGAAGGCGATGTCGGGAACGCCCCGCACAATCGCGATGTAGCCCTTGCCCAGCCAGGACAGCGGCGTGTGCCTGGACCGGGCTGCGGACGCACCGGCAAACCCAAAGGCGAGTGCCACAGGCGCGGTGACGGCCAGCAGAAAAAGGACCGTGAACACCGACCAATACAGCGACATGTGCTTGGTCGTGGTCAGGTAGCAGGCCATCCACTGAGCGTCGGCCAGAATGCTGGGATCGGTGCAGAATGAAAACATGCGCAGGGCATAGGATGGGCATTGCCGCCCATCCTACCAGAGGCGATCAGAACGTATCGCCGATTTCCCACTTGGTGATCAGCGCGTTGAGCGAGCCGTCTTCCTTCATTGACGTGATGGCTGCGTCGAACTTGCCTTTCAGCTCGGTGTCGCTTTCGCGCACGCCCATGCCGACGCCGCCGCCCAGCAATTCTTCGCGCTCAAGGAACACCAGATCGCTGTCCTGCCCAACCACGTCCGCGAGGTAGGACTTGTCCGCCAGAACCGCATCCGCCTCACCGTTTTTTACAGCGGCGATGGTTTCTTCGGGTGTGGCGAATTCCAGCAGGTCCCAGCCCTGTTCGGCCACAAATGACGCATGGATCGTGTTGGTTTGCGTCGCGATGGTTGCCCCCTCGACGTCGAGGTCAGCCGACGTTGCGGCATAGGCCGACGGATCAGGCAGGGTGTAGCCTTGTGTGAAGTCAATGACTTCGTCGCGCTCGGCGGTGATGCTCATGCCTGCGATAATCGTGTCGTAGTTGCCGGACACGAGGTTCGGGATGATGCTGTCCCATTCGTTGGTGACCCATTCGCAGGTCAGCTCGGCGCGGGCACACAGTTCGTCGCCCAATTCGCGCTCAAAGCCGTCCACTTCGCCGGCATCATTGATGAAGTTCCACGGAGGGTAGGCGCCTTCGGTGCCCATGCGGACAACGGCGTGGCCATCGGCCATGGCAAGCGTTGCGGTCAGGGTGACGGCAACAGTGGTCAAAAGGATGTTTTTCATCTCTTACTCCCTTGGTTTTGTTACATTTACGCGGCGCGGGTCGCGGAAAGAAATCCGCGCAGTCGTTCGGATCTGGGCGCACCGAAAAGCGCGTCCGGCGGCCCTTCTTCTTCGATCAGACCCTGATGCAGGAACACCACATGGTCGCTCACATCGGCCGCGAGCTTCATGTCATGCGTGACGATCAGCATGGTGCGGCCTTCGGCGGCGAGATCCTTGATGACCTTGACCACCTCCTGTTCCAGTTCCGGATCAAGGGCGCTTGTCGGTTCGTCGAAAAGCAATGCCTCGGGTTCCATGCAAAGGGCGCGCGCGATGGCGGCGCGTTGCTGCTGGCCGCCCGACAGCTGTGCGGGGTAGACATCGCATTTGTCGCCAATGCCCACCTTGTCCAGATAGGCGCGCGCGGCCGCCTCGACCTCGGCCGGGTTGCGGCGCAGAACGGTCACGGGTGCTTCCATGACGTTTTGCAGGATCGTCATATGCGCCCAGAGGTTAAACTGTTGAAACACCATGGAAAGATTGGTGCGAATGCGCAGCACTTGCCGCGCGTCGGACGGCCGCCGAGCGTGGTCGCTGCCCTTCCAGGACACATCCTCGCCCTTGAAGCGGATGGTGCCTTGCTGGCTGTCCTCCAGCAGGTTGCAGCAGCGCAAAAGGGTCGATTTGCCGGACCCGGACGAGCCGATCAGCGAGATCACCTGACCGCCCTGCGCCGTGATGTCGACGCCCTTGAGCACCTCCAGCGCGCCGTAGGCTTTGTGAAGGTCACGGATTTCGATGACGGGGGTGTCAGACAAGGGGCACGCTGCGCTGGTTCAAATCAACAGGCATAAGGGAGTAAAATATGTGCCTTGTCCACGGGCAAAAGGGACGATTTGCCCATGATTTGCGCAAAGTGACGTAGCGAGAGGCCGATTTGATCAGGGCTTGGGCGGAATGGGATGGGCCAGATAGTCGGCGGCGGGAATCTGAACGAGGCCTTTGAGTCGCAGGGCGGTACGGTCGGCGGGATCAAGCGATGCGATGGCGGTCCTGATCGCGGCGGCGATCGGGGCGGGGTGACGGTGCCGTGCGGTGACGTAGGGCAGGCCGGGCGTCGGGTCTGTGCGGGCAAACGCCTCAAGCTCCGCCGCGGCGCGGGGGTCGGACGCGGACCACAGGACCCACGTCACCGCGTCGATGGCGGCGAAATCGGCATTTTCCGAGAAAACGGAGAGGATGCTTTGATGGTGGGCGTGGCTTTGTTCGGTTCTGCATGGTGCAAGACCTTTGTCCGCCAGATAGCCCACGGGCGCCGCCCAGCCGGATTGCGACAGGCCATCATTGAATGCCATAACCCCCTGTTCTGCCAGCTCTTTCAGGTCTCTGTCATCATCGCGGCGGCGGATCAGGTAGCTGAAGTAATATCCCGGCGGACAGTCTGGCAGATCATAGTCCGGTGTGCCGACCAGCGTGACCTTGTCATGCAAGCGCGCACGGAACGGCAGCCCGCAGGTCTGGGCCAGCAGCAGGTCAGGTGAGGTCCATTCTGCCCAGGGGTCGCGGCCGCGTGTCAGGTGGTCTGGGCCGTGGCCCAGGGCCTGTCGAATGGCAGACCAGTACCTGTCGTGCACATCCTGCAGGTGTGGCATGTCGTACATGCCAAGCGATGCAATCATCCGGCGACCTTCTGGCGCGCGCGGGCGCTGTCCTGATCGGTGACGCCCAGCAGGTTGGCCACGAGCCGCAAGAGGGCGTCCTCTTCCTGCGCACGCTCTCCGTCGGCCAGAACGACCGTCCACAGCGCCTCGATCACGGCGCGGCGATCCTCGTAGGCGACGGCGTCCTTGATGGCGCGGGTGAAGCGCACCGTGTCCGGCGCCTCGGCTTCCAGCGCTTCGGCTTCGGTGCGCAAGGCACTGGCATCATTCACAGAAAGCGCATATCGCGCCTCGATGATCTCGTCGATCCGGGCCCTTTCATCCGCTGTGTACTGATTGTCCGACCGCGCCACGCGCACGAGCAAGGCAGTCAGGGCCAGCCGCGCATCGGCATCATGCAACGGTTCGGGTTCGGGTTGAAAGAGGCGGTTCAGCAGGTCTGTGATCATCAGGGGGATATAGAGGCTGAGACGCCCCTAGCCAAGCGCCCGTGTCTTGATGTCGGCGCTGTCATCGGGCGTGATGCCAAGCGCGGCCTCGATCTGGTGCAGCGATGCTTCCTCGATGGCGGCGTGCTCACCATCCGCAAGCAGCACCTGCCACATGGCCATGGCAAGGCCGAGCCTGTCGGCGTAAGGCACTGTATCGCGTAGGATTTCTGCGTATTCCGGCGTGCCGGGCGCGTGGCGTTCCAGCGCCTCGCAGGTGGCGCGCAGCTTGGCCGCTTCAAGCGGTTTGAGGTCAAACGTACCGCTGAGGATCCTGTCGATCGCGGCAAGCTCTGCGGCCTGATAGTCGCTGTCCGCCATGGCCACGCGCACCAGAAGCGCACCAAGCGCCAGTTGCGGCGTCGGTTCGGGCAGGGGCGGCTTTTCCTTGGGCCGTTTGGGAAAGAGGCGTTCGAACATGGGTGTCACTTCAGTTGGTCGAAACGAGTTTTCAGATTTGCGGCCCGTTCGGCAAGCCCAAAGGGCGGGCGAAGGACAAAGAGGCCGGAGCCGACCATGCCATGCCCCGGCCGCGCGGGCGGAAAGCTGACCTCGTGGCGCAGAGCGTCCGTGTGATCTTTTTCAAGCGTTGTCAGCATGTTGGCATGTGCATTTGATGTCAGTATTGGATACCACAACGCGATGATCCCGACATTCCATGCGCGTGCGTATTTCCTGATATGCCGGGGAATGTCGTCGTAGTCGGTTTTCACCTCATAGCTGGGGTCGATCAACAGAAGGCCCCGGCGCGGGGTTGGCGGCAGCTTTGCGTGGGCCAGCGCGTAGCCGTCGGTCTGGTGAACATGGGCGGTGGGCAGGGCGTACTGGAGGGCCGCCTTTTCCTGCGGGTGCAGCTCTGCCAGGGTGATCGTGTCGGCCTCGCGCAGCAGGCCATCCGCGATCATGGGTGAGCCCGGATAGGCATTTTTTCCATTTTTTTCGTGCGTTTGCGTGATGACCTGCATGTAGGGATCGTGCGGCTCGAACCAGTGTGCCACGCGCGTGATGCCTTGGTCGGCCTCGCCGGTCTTGAGCGCTTCGTCCGCGCCCAGATCGTAGAGGGCGCGGCCCGCATGGGTTTCGATATAGCTGAGCGGTTTGTCCTTGCGGGTGAGATAGGCGAGCATCCACGCCAGCAGGGCGTGTTTGTGCACATCCGCCAGATTGCCGGCATGGTAGATATGTTGGTAGCTGAGCATGGGCCGGTTATGGGCACGGACCACCGTGCGCGCAACGGTTAACAGGGGGCCGCCGCGAGATCGGGTTAATGCCCCGCAAAACAAGGCGAAAGGGCGGTCACAACCCGTACACAAGCTGTGCACAGCCCGTACACCGCAACGTGCACCCTTGCGTGCGTGAATGGGGCGAACGGTGAACGTGTAAACGAGGTGTTAACGGCGGCGCAAAACATGCCGCGCGGCGCGGATGGCTGCCAGCGCGACCATCAGGGCGAGGACGTATTTGGTGACGGTTTCCATCGTGCCCTCGATCAGCAGCGCGTGGACGACCGTGCCGGACGCGATGATCAGGGCGAGGGTTACGTGCACCCGCCGCCATGTCATCGGGCGCAAGGTCAGCCGTTTGCGCAAGGCGGCCATGAGGGCGGCGGCAAAGACCGCCCACATGGCGATCACGCCCCAGACCGAGAACGGTGTGGGCGAGGTGAATGTCAGCGCGTCGATCACATCGGGGGGGCTGGTGATCCACAGCCCGGCCACGTGCAGAACCACAGCCGCCAGCAGCAGCGCGCCACCGGCGCGGTGGAGGCGCCGGGCGCGGGGTTGGGGCAGGGGCAACGCCCCTGTCGCAAGGAGCGGCTGCACCAGCAGCAGCCCCATGGCAACGATTCCCGCAAATCCGGCGGTGATGTAGACCCACTCGCGCCATTGCAGGAGGGGGCTGAAGGCCGCAGCGATCAGAGGGGCGGCCAGCGCCGTCGCGAGGCCAAGCCAGATCAGCGTGGCGCGCATCGGACCTCAGGCAGGCACGAGCACAAAGGTGACGTCGAGCGTGGTGTCGGAGGCGCGGCGCATGACGGGCCGCAGGAACACCGTCTGAAAGCCATTGTCGTCATAGTCGGCGTCATAGGCGAGGTGGCCGTGCGGCTGGCCAAAGGCGGGCACGATCTGGGGCATGTCCATGGTGAACCGGCCCTGCGCGTCCGTGAGCGTGGCGCCATGGCTGCGTTCGTCCCGCTCGTGGCCTTCGGTCGTGTGGGCCCACATCTGGATCCGGGCGTTCGGGATCGCGGCACCGTCGCCTGCGCGCAGCACCGTGCCGGTCATCTGAAAGCCGCCCCCGCCGATGCGGTCCACGATGGGCGCGCCGGGGCGGTAATTGTTGGCGCCGCCACGCATGGTGGGCGTCGGCGCACGGCCACTTGCGCGGGCGGGAAGGGTCGAGGTGATGAGGGCAGCGGCACCGGTGGCCAGAACCGTGCGGCGGGGGAGTGTGGTCATGGACGTCTCTCCTGTGGTGTCGGGTTGCCCTTGAGGTAAGACTGTAGCACGCCGCATAAACCGACGTCACGGGGACGTGATGTCGGGCACCCCAAAGGGGCGGGCTCCGCCATGCAAACGGGGATGTCGATGCGGGCCAGGCAGGCCCAAACGCAACGCGGCGCGAGGGTGCCCCCCGCGCCGCGCCATGTCACGTGATGAACGGGATCAGTTGATCCAGGTGTTCACGATGTCCATGTTCTCGGCCACCCACTCTTCGGCAACGTCGCGCGGGTCCATCTCGTCACGGCCGATCTTGAGGATCCAGTCGTTCACGACGGCGGGGTCGAGCTGGATCTGGCTCAGGAACTTGGCCGCGGCCGGGTTCCGCTGCTCGAGCGACTTGGAGTAGCTGACATAAATCTGCGCGTCCGGCGTTTTGCAGCCCGCTTCGGACACTTCCAGCCAGTCTTCGCCATCGAGCTGCAGGTTCATGCAGCCTTCGGTGTGCTCGGGCTCGGCCAGCGGCGAGATGTCATAGGCGGCGTGGATCCATTCGGGTGTCCAGTAGTAGAACAGGATCGGTTTCTGGTTGCCGTAGGATGTTTTCAGCTGCGCCTTGAAGGTCGCGTCCGAGATGATCTCGGGCTCCCACAGTTCGCTGAGGCCGTAGGACTTCATCTTGACCTGCCAGATTTTCGTGGATTTCCACGAGGCGTCACCGGCCCAGTATTCACCCTTGCCGTTGCCGTCCTTGTCGAACATGGCCGCAACCGCCGGATCCTTCAGGTCCTCGAAAGACTTGATCTGGTCGGCCATGTAGCTGGGCACATACATCTGCTGCGTGCCGGCATAGGGCTGGTTGTGCGCGACGGTGCCTGCGTCCTCGATGAACTTGTCCCAGGGGCCTTGCTGGTTGGGCATCCACATGTCGGTCCAGACGTCGGCGGAGCCGTCGCCCTTGTCCATGCCGGCGCTGATGATCGCCTGGTCGGACAGACCTTCGATGATTTCCGCCTCGGAGCCCAGCGGGCCCTCGATCACCACCTTGATCACGTTGGCAATCGCCTTGGCTCCGGTCCAGTTCAGGTCCGAAATCGCCACCTTTTCCTGCGCGGATACGCTGGCGGCGGCAACACACAGCGCGCCTGCGGCTGTGATGGTTGTCATGAGTTTCATTGGTGTCTCCCTTGTTGAACTCATTATGGTTTAGTCTTTGGCCGTGTTGGCCTTCTGGACCACACGGTCAATCATCATGGCCAGAAGTGCAATGCCGATCCCGGCCAGAACGCCTGCCCCCGTGCGGGTATTTGCGAGCGCTTCCGTCACGATAAAGCCCATGCCGCCCGCGCCGATCAGCGCGGCCACCACGACCATGGACAGGGCCATCATCACGACCTGGTTCACACCGGCCATGATGGATGGCAGCGCCTGCGGCAGTTCCACCTTGAGCAGCAGTTGCCGTGGGTTGGCGCCGAAGGCGAGTGCGGCCTCCTTGGTGTTTTCGGGCACGTGCTTGATGCCAAGCGCGGTGAGGCGCACCATGGGTGGCATGGCAAAGATCACCGTGGCGAGAATGCCGGGCGGCTTGCCGATCGAGAAAAAGGCGACCGCGGGCAGCAGGTACACGAAGGACGGGATCGTCTGCATGATGTCGAGGATCGGCGTTATGATCGCCTGACCCCGTTTCGATTTGCCCACCCAGATGCCGAGGGGCAGACCGAAGAGGACGCAGATGATGGACGCCGCGACCACGAGGCTCATCGTGTCCATGGCGGTTTGCCAGAACCCGAAGAGCGCAAGATAGGCCAGCGACGCCGCCACAAAGACGGTTATGCGCGGCCCCGCCATGCCGTAGCTGATGGCGAGGATCGCCCCCATCGTGATGATCCATGGCGTGCCCACAAAGACAGCCGTGATCGCCGAGAGCATGGAGCGCAGCACCGCCGTGATCCCGTCGAAGAAGAAGCCGTAGAAGGCCGTCAGGTACCCGATCCCGTCATCGATGAGCTGGGCGGTGTACTTGTTGAGGTTTACAGGCGGCAGCCCTTCGCGCGGCGCTTCGCGGCGGACAAAGCGGTTGCCGTCGTCGTCGCGCGGATAGGTGATCTCGTCGCGCCTTTCGAGCCAGACGACGGTCGGGAATTCCCCGATCACGAGGCAGTCGAACTGGTCCTTGAACCCGACCTCTTCGCCGTCGGCGAGGGCACGGGCCTGTTTGATACAGGTGCGTTCCTCGGGCGGGAATTGCGAGGCACGATAAAGCATCAGGGGCGCGATCATCGACACGATCACCGCCGCCCAGATCAGGCGCTTGACGTCCCAGCCGGAGGGTTTCGCGTGATCGACGCGCCAGGTGTTGTATTGCCGGTAGTAGATGCGATCCGCGAGCCAGCCAAAGAGCAGCCGCCCGACGAGAAAGACAATCACCGCCGCCCAGAGGCTCGACATGGTCCAGTCCTCGTAGCGCACGACGAGGAAATCCTTTTCGTCGATCACCGCCTGTTCGGCGGCACGCGAGAATTTCCACACCTGCATGAGGTAGACCGCGGCCACCAGATCGATCAGAAAACCGATCCAGAACAGCAGTTTGTTGCCCCGGACGGAGGCCCAGGGAAAGCCGACGATGGCCGCCATCCAGTTCACATGGGTTCCGGCCAGCTGGGATTTCTGGATCGACAGGAAGGTTTGGGCAAAATACCCGCCGGACCTGTCCGCGAAATCCTTGAAAGGTTGCGTGTCGTCGCCCGTGCCGGGGGCGTGGGTGCCGCCGCCGCCGACCTGTTCGGGTGTGGTGTCCGTCATCTTATGCTTCCCCCTGAACGCCGTGCAGGATCGCGTCCTTGGACACGACGCCGACAATGTTACCGTCATCCTTGATCAGGATTGGCTGGTCCTGATCGACGCTGAGCGCGATAAGCTGGTCGAGATCGTCATCGGGCTGCGCAACGGGCGCGGCCGTTTTTTCGACCGGCCCCTTGCGCGCCTCATAGGCCTCGAGCGGCTCCATCACCGTGTGTGCATAAAGCAGTTTGAGCTTGGAAATCCCAGCCACGAAGTCGGCCACATACTTGTCGGCCGGGTTGGTCACGATGTCCTCGGGCGTGCCGGTCTGGACAATCTCGCCATCCTTCATGATGGCGATACGCGTGCCCATGCGGATCGCTTCATCAAGATCGTGGGTGATAAAGAGCGTGGTCTTTTTCATCGTCTTGGAGAGTTCGAGGAATTCATCCTGCAACCCGCGCCGGATGAGCGGGTCAAGCGCCGAAAAGGGCTCGTCCATGAGCAGGATGTCCGGATCCGCCGCCATGGCGCGGGCCAGACCCACGCGCTGCTGCATCCCGCCCGACAATTCGCTGGGCTTGCGGTCGCCAAAGCCTTGCAGGCTGACCAGTTCGATCACCTGATCGGCAACCTGCGCCCGGGTGTAGGCGTCGATATTGCGCAATTCCAGCGACAGGGCCACGTTGTCGCGCACCGTCCGGTGCGGCAGCAGCGCCATGTTCTGAAACACCATGCCGATCTTGTCGGCGCGCAACATGCGCAGCTCTTCGGCATTGAGGCCATTCACATCGACCCCGTTGATCAGGATCTCGCCCCCCGTGGGTTCGATCAGGCGGTTGATGTGGCGCACAAGTGTCGATTTGCCCGAACCCGACAGGCCCATGATGCAGAAAATCTCGCCCTCACCGACAGAGATCGACACATCCTTGACGCCCACCACGGCGCCGTACTGCTCCAGCACCTCGGCCTTGCTGATATTGTCGCGACGCACGGCTTCCATGGCTTCGGTCGCGCGCTCGCCAAAGATTTTCCAGACATTTCGCGTGACGACCACGCCTTCGGGTTCAGTTTCAGTCACGCGCGGGCCTTCTCTCTGTTGGGGTCAAGGAAAGGCAGGGCGACAACCGATGCGCTCAGGCGCTTCATGTGACCGTCAAGTTTGCCAATTTCCAGTGTTGAGCCGATATCGGCATTTTCGATTGCGACGCGCGCCATTGCAATGGCGTGGCCGAAATAAGGGGAAGCACAAGCACTTGTGATCGTGCCGACCTGTTCGCGGCCCAAAAAGACGCCGTCGCCGTGATTGGGTGCCTCGTTGCCCGCGATGTGCAGGCCGACCAGCTTGCGCCGTTGCGCCGCTGCGTTCCGCTCAAGCGCTGTGCGGCCGATGAAATCGGCCTTGTTGAAGTTGATGGCAAAGCCCAGGCCGGCCTCGAACGCGTCGGCGTCCGGGCCGAATTCGGCGCCGGAAATCATCAGCCCGGCCTCGATCCGCAGCATGTCGAGGGCCTGACCGCCCATGGGCACGAGGCCGTGCGGCGCACCGGCGGTCATCAGACCGTCCCAGATCTCCAGCGCGTCGTGGCGGTCGCAGAAAATCTCGTAGCCCAGTTCGCCCGTGAAGCCCGAGCGCGACAGCATGAACATCGGGCCGTCGCGGTCATGCAGGCGGGCGATGGTGAAGCCGAACCATTTCAGGTTGTCGAGCGACGGGCGCGTCGGTTGGGTAAAGACGATGTCGCGCAGGATGTCGCGCGACTTGGGGCCCTGCAGGGCGAGGTTGACCATCCGGTCGCCGGGCGACAGCACCCGCACGTTGAGGTCAAGCGCCTGCGCCTGCTCGCGCAGGTGCAGGGCGGAGTTTTCGGACCCGCAACACCAGCGGAATGCCGTCTCTTCGAGCCGGAACAGGGTGCCGTCATCCAGAACCGCGCCGCGTTCGTCGCAGATCAGCGCATAGATGCCGCGATGCACGGCCAGTTTCGACACGTCGCGGGTCAGGCAGTGTTGCAGCAAGTCCTGCGCGTCGGGCCCGACCACGTCGAATTTGCGCAGGCCCGACATGTCCTGCAGGGTCGCGGCGTTCTTGCAGGCCCAGTATTCCCCGACAGCGCCTGTCGCGTCGTATTGCGCCGGCATCCAGAGGTCGCGCGCCACCTGATAGCTTTGGGTCAGCCCGGATGTGCGGGGATGAAAGGCAGAGTGAGCGGTCATTTTCCCGGCATCCTCAGGGTTTGCGCGCCAGGCGACGGCGTGGGTGATGGCGGTGTCCTCTTCGTAGACACGCAGGTGGATGTCGGTCGGGTTCCAACCGTTGATCGGGTCCACATCGTCGGGGCAGGCGGTCGAGACGCAGACAAGGTCGGTCAGCGCCTGCATGACCACATGATCGCCGGGGCGCGACCATGCCTCGTCGGTGGCGATGTGATGGTCCTGCCCGTCGATCCACGAGTTGAAGAAGAAGTTGATCGCGGGCCAGGCGCGGCGCGCGCCGATCCCGTAGGGCGCGAAGGCGTCGCTGATATTGTCGGAACAGTTGATATGCCCGGGAAATCCACGTTCTTCGTAGCCACGCGCGGTGCAGGCCAGCGCAAACGTGTCGTGCCGCCCGACCGTGTCTTGCCGGACGGCGAGCAGGGGGCGGATATCCTGGTCAAAGAATTTGTCGTGCAGGCCCGGCATCGGGTACGCGCTGCGTGCCATGGTGCGGGATACGGTCGAATCGATGTAGCGCTCTGTCCCGGCATCGAGTGCATCCGCGCGCATCGCCATGAAGTCCGAGCATTGCTGCCCCTCGACGTCGATGACCTGGATGAACTGCCCCTTCTTGACCTGATAGGCGTGCGCGGTGCCCCGTTCGATGCGGCATTCATTCACGATCTTGCCCAAGGGGTCGGGCAGGGTGAGGTCGTGATGCGCCCCGTCGCGGGGTTTGACAAGGACGCGCAGGGCGGCGCCGCCGCCGGTGGCGATGAAATCCGGCCTCAGCGGCGCGATCACCCAGAGGTCAGTGCCCGTCGTCACACGAAAGAGGTGCGTTTCGCCGGGCGGCGTGTCTGCATCGAAGATGCACACGCCCTTTGCGTCGTCGAGGCTGCCGTCACGCGACGCGACCACGCCGCGCATCTGCCGCGTGTCGACGCCGGTCAGGTCAAGCGGTTGTGCGGCTGGTGCGGCAGCATCAAACGCGCTGACACCAAAGCTGCGCGCGCCCGGGTTCAGGCCGGTGATCCACGCAGGGGACCCGCCATCGAGGTGGGTGATGGACACCACCGCGCCTGCAGGCACGCTGATCCGCGCTGATTGGCCAAATCCGACATCCAGTTGCAGGCGATTGGCCTGCTTCAGCCCGCGATAGGTCACGCGCGCGCCGTCCATGGGCTGTAGCGTGTTCAACATGCCAGCATCATTCGGCTCTGTCTCATCCCCCGATCCCGCGTGGCGGTCCTGCCGGAAACACGCCACGCAACCAGTCACATATGCTTGCGTCAATTTTCGTCTTTCCTGCCGCGGAATGAGACTCGAATTGACATGTAACCGGTTTCAATGTCCATTTTGACCGGGGACGCGTCAAGACAAAACATCGCAGGTGTGCAATACGTGAAGAGATCAGTGGGCAGTATCCGGGACGTTGCACGCGAAACAGGCTTGTCCATCGCGACGGTGTCGCGCGTCATGAACTCTGCCGAAAACGTGAGCGCCAAGACCCGGGCCATTGTGCTTGAGGCCTGCGACCGGCTGGACTACCTGCCGAACCCTGCGGCGCGTGCGCTGTCCACCAGCAAATCCAAGACGGTGGCCGCCATTATCCCGACAATCGAGCATTCGGTTTTTGCGAAGTTCATCGCGGCGATTGAACGGGCGCTGGGGCAGCGCGGCTATTCGCTGGTGCTTGCCGTGTCGAATGGCGACGCGGACGAAGAGTTGCAGGCCGCGCGCAAGCTGTTGGGCATGGGCGCGCAGGCGTTCATTCTGAGCGGCGCGCTGCATCGCCCCGGCTTGCTGGAGATGTTCGAGCGGCGTCAGGTGCCGTTTGTCTTTACATCCGTCTGGGATGCGGCGGGCGATCAGCCGACCATCGGCTATGACAATGCGGGCCTTGCAAAGTCGGCGGTCGACTATCTGGCGGCGCAGGGCCACAGGGACATTGGCGTGATCCATGGGCCGCTGGCCGAAAATGACCGAACGCTTGCGCGACGGCAGGGCGCGGAGAACGCGCAGAGCGCGCGCCTCGGCATGCACTTTTTCGAAACGCCGTTGAGCGTACATGGCGGCAAACTGGCGCTGCGGCGCGCGCTTGAGACACCGGCGCCGATCACGGCGCTCTTGTGCTTTTCGGATGTGTTGGCGCTGGGCGTCTATTTCGGGCTGGCCGAAGCGGGCAAGGAGGTGCCGGGCGACATGTCGGTCATGGGCTTTGACAATCTCGACTGGGCGCGCGACGCCGCGCCGCCGCTGACCACCATTGACCTGCCTGCCGCCGACATGGGCGCGGCTGTGGCCGGGCAGATCATGCAATGCCTCGAAACCAGCGCCCCGCTCGGCAGTCACCTGCTGGGCGGGACGATCATCGAACGGGCGTCCGTCCGCCGTATCGACTGAGGCGCGCGCGCCTGGTCAGGGAATGCGCTGGATGTTTTCGTAGGTAATCGTCCATTCCTGCTGCGCTGCATTGGCATCGACATTCAGGACGGTGAACTCGACAGCGCCATTGCGCCCGCTGGCGATGCGCACCCGTTTGCCCCGCGCGGTATGAAGCCCCGCCAAACTGCCGGAAAAGGCGCCACGGGCCGGTGTAATGCGGCCCAGTGTCAGTTTGCGTGCCCCGGTCTTGCCCGGCGCGCGGTTCTGCAGGACGTGGGTGAGTTCGTGCGCCAGCAGACTGTCCTGTGCGCCGCCGCCCTTGACGTCGCGGGTGCTGACAAAAGCGGTTTCGCCAAGCACTTCGCCGCCAAGCGAGACCGTGAAAGGGGCGTGACCGGTTGTGGCCATTGAAAAAGGCGCCTTGGTGCGCATGCGCGTCCTCCGTGTAAATGCGTAAACAATTGCGGGTACGGTAACCGCAATGGATGGCAATCACAAATTTCAACCAGGAGCGGTACGCGCACGGCGGTTATACCAATCGCGACATGTCCTTGGCCGCGCGCACGAAATCCTGAAACAGCGGGTGCGGGTCGAACGGCTTGGACTTGAGTTCGGGGTGGAACTGCACGCCGATAAACCACGGGTGATCCGGCCATTCCACGATTTCCGGCAAACGGCCATCCGGTGACATGCCGGAAAAGCGCAGCCCCGCCTTTTCAAGCTGCTTGCGGTACTGGATGTCGACCTCGTAGCGGTGGCGGTGACGTTCGTCGATGGCCAGCGTGCCATAGACCTCCGCCACTTTGGACCCTTCGGACAATACGGCATCGTATGCACCAAGGCGCATGGTGCCGCCCTTGTCGTCGGACACTTTGCGTTCCACCTTGTGATTGCCCTGCACCCATTCCTTGAGGTGGTAAACGACGGGGGTAAAACGCTTTTTCCCGGCTTCGTGATCAAATTCCTCGGACCCGGCGTCGGTCAGATCGGCGGTGTGGCGCGCCGCTTCGATCACCGCCATCTGCATCCCCAGACAGATGCCCAGATAGGGCACCTTGCGGGTGCGGGCAAACTCGGCCGCCTTGATCTTGCCCTCGGTGCCGCGCTCGCCAAAGCCGCCGGGCACGAGGATCGCGTTGAACCCTTCGAGGTGCGGGGCGGGGTCCTCGCGGTCGAACAGTTCCGCATCGACCCACTCGACCTTGACCCGCACACGGTTGGCCATGCCGCCATGGGTCAGCGCCTCGGCGATGGATTTGTAGGCGTCCTCAAGCTGGGTGTACTTGCCGACGATGGCGACCTTCACCTCGCCCTCGGCTTTGTGGATGCGGTCGCTGACGTCCTCCCACTTGCTCAGGTCTGGTTTCGGGGCGGGGCTGATCTGGAACGCGTCCAGAACCGCCTGATCCAGACCCTCGCGGTGATAGGCGAGGGGGGCGTCATAGATGGTGCTGAGGTCCTGCGCGGCGATCACGGATTCGGGGCGTACGTTGCAAAAGAGCGCGAGTTTCTCGCGTTCCTTGGTGGGGATCGGCCCTTCGGACCGGCACACGAGGATGTCCGGCGCAATGCCGATGGAGCGCAATTCCTTGACCGAGTGCTGGGTGGGTTTGGTTTTGAGCTCGCCGCTGGCCTTGATGTAGGGCAGCAGGGTGAGGTGCATGAAGATGCACTGCCCGCGCGGCTTGTCCTGGCTGAACTGGCGAATGGCCTCGAAAAAGGGCAGGCCCTCGATATCGCCGACGGTGCCGCCGATTTCACACAGCATGAAATCGACCTCGTCATCGCCGATGTCGATGAATTCCTTGATCTCGTTTGTGACGTGGGGGATCACCTGAATCGTTTTGCCGAGGTAGTCGCCGCGCCGCTCTTTTTCGAGGACGGTCGAATAGACGCGGCCGGAACTGACGGAATCGGTCTTGCGCGCGGCCACGCCGGTGAAGCGCTCGTAGTGGCCGAGGTCGAGGTCGGTTTCCGCCCCGTCATCGGTCACGAACACCTCGCCATGTTCAAAGGGCGACATCGTGCCGGGATCGACGTTCAGGTAGGGATCCAGTTTGCGCAGGCGGACGGAGAAGCCGCGCGCCTGCAAAAGCGCGCCAAGGGCGGCAGAGGCAAGACCCTTGCCCAACGAGGACACGACCCCACCCGTGATGAAGATATAGCGCGCCATTTTCAGTGCTCTCCCGTGGTGCATTTCGAGCCTGATGCCCGAATGTGAGCCGCACAAATTGCGCACCCCACGGGGCCTCAGTGTAACAGGATTCGGTTCAGAGGGGCAAGGACGCCGCAACATGATGTTGCAGCATTTTGACAAACCTCAAGATTTTGGTCGGGTGACGTCGGGTCAGTCGGCGGATGGCACCAGCGGACCGTTGTCTGTCGATGATGGCGGCAAGAGATCGCCGCCGGGCGGAACCAGATCATCGGCCGCATCACTTTGCGCCGGTGGCGTGATGCCCAGCTGGTCGATCACGGATGTGCCGGAGGCATTGCGCGCCGCCAGAATGGTGAGCGTCAGCGACGTGATGATGAAGGCAATCGCGAGGATCCAGGTGACCTTGCCCATGGCGGTGGCCGCCGGGCGGCCCGTGGTGGCGCCGCCGCCGCCACCCATGCCCAGACCGCCCCCTTCGGAACGCTGCATCAGAACCACGGCCACAAGGCCGAGGGCGAGGATCAGGTGGATGATCAGAACTACGTTTTCCATGGAGGCTTTTGGGCACCTTTGCTGCGCGATGCGCGGTATCTATGCAAGTTTGCCAAAGGGGGCAAGAGCGCAACCGCTGGACATTGTCAGAGCCTGTGCGCAGGGTAGCGTCATGCCACATGATCACGACCATCCGCACAGTCTTCTGCCCCCCGAACCTGCCTTGCGCGTCAAGGCGTTGGAGACATTGCTTGTGGACAAGGGCTTGGTGGACCCTGCAGCCCTCGACGAGATCATCGATACCTATGAAAACCGCATCGGACCCAAGAATGGCGCCCATGTGGTGGCGCGGGCGTGGCTGGACCCCGGGTTCAAGGCGGCTTTGCTGGAAGATGCGGACCCGGTGCTGGCCGAGATGGGGTATTACGGGCGGCAGGGCGAGCACATGGTCGTGGTCGAAAACACCGAAACGGTGCACAACATGGTCGTGTGCACCCTGTGCTCCTGTTACCCGTGGCCGCTTCTGGGCATTCCGCCGGGGTGGTACAAGTCGGACGCGTACCGCGCACGTGTGGTGCGCGAACCGCGCAAGGTGCTGGCCGAGTTCGGCGTGACCTTGCCCGACGAGACAGCCGTGCGCGTCTGGGATTCGACGGCCGAGGTTCGGTATCTGGTGCTGCCGCGCCGTCCCGCCGGGACGGATGGCCTGGACGAGGCGGAACTGCAGGCGCTGGTCACACGCGATTCCATGATTGGCTGCGGCGTGCTGACATGAGCCGCGTGCATGACATGGGCGGCCGCTTTGGCGACGGGCCGGTGGTGCCCGAGCCGGAGGACGTGAAGTTTCATGCCGACTGGCATCCGCGCGCCCTTGCCGTGACGCTGGCCTGCGGGACGCTGGGTCTGTGGAACCTTGATCTGTCGCGGCACAGGCGGGAGGGGCTGGCGCCGGCGGATTATGCGCGCTTTGCCTACTACGAAAAGTGGTTGGCCGCGTTGGCGGATTTGCTGGTCGAAACCGGCGCGGTCACACGCGACGAGTTGCAAAGCGGTGTCGCGGACGGTGTCTCGCCGCTGGCGGGCAAGCGGTTGGCGGCGTCGGCTGTGGCGGGCGTTCTGGCGCGCGGGGGTCCGGCCACGCGGGATGGGGGGCCTGATGCGCGCTTTGCACCCGGTGATGCGGTCAAGGTGCGCAAGGCAGCAGAGAACATGCGCGTGTCGGGTGGGCACACCCGCCTGCCCGGTTACCTTGCGGGCGCCACGGGTGTGGTGGTGCGCCATCATGGCACGCATGTGCTGCCCGACAGCAACGCCCACGGCTTTGGCGAAGCGCCTGAACCGCTCTATGCGGTGGCGTTCAGGGCCGACGATCTGTGGGCGCATCCCGAACATCCCGGTGACGAGGTGGTGGCGGACCT